>CAZPSB010000001.1:0-37387 GCA_964589025.1 uncultured Jannaschia sp.
GACGCCAGGAACGCTTCATCCACCCCGTTTATGGCATAGCTGGCCGGGCCGTCCATGTCGGGGCTCTGGGCCTGCACCGGGGCAAAGACCGCCGAGGCCAATGTCGCAACACTGCCCCCGAGCATCGAGGCGATCACCGCAAAGAAGACCGCGGCGCACAGGACCAGGCCGGTCGGGCTTTGCCACAGGATGGCCGCCAGACGGCACAGGATTTGATCGAAGAATTGCGCCGCAGATCAGGCGACCAAACCCGCCCCCAAATCGAACTGGATTATCTAAGACGATTACTGGATGACTTTTAGCGCTGTTTATTCAATGGCATCTAGTTGGTTTTGCATCCATGCGCCAACAATTTGGCCATTATCTTCAAGGATCACGCGCAGATCATTGACTTGGGCTGTATAGATTTCAAGATAAGGAGCGGCCTCGGGGATAAGGGTAGCAAGACGATCTGCTTCGATATAAATTGCGGCGGCCAATGCGCCCAATGCCAACCCAATTACAAATCCCAACTGTATTCTGTTGCGTTTGCGTAGGGCGCGTTTGCGCGCGGCGCGGGCCTTGGCGATTGTGGTGGGTGCATCCCAACCATCATCGGATTCATACCAGGTATTGCCACCATAATCGGAACGCACTGTTTCCACGCCGGCGGCGTTGCGCGATGGTTTAAGGGGCGGTCGCGCGGGTTGATTTTGCGTGGCCGGGGGGGGGTGTGATTCGTATTGGGCCTGTGTGGCCGCCCCATCTGTGCCCCCGGTTTTACCCCTTAAGCGGGCCTCGCGTTCGGCTTCGGCGCGCAGGATTTCACGCACCTCTGGGTCGATGCTATGTTTTGGGCTGCGCGGGGGGGGCATGTAGGGTGGGGGCGCAGATGCCGGGGGATTGTAGGGCGGCGGGGATACGGATGTATTGGTTTTATTGGGTACAATGCCTTTTTGATACCAAGATGCAGCACAGTTTGAACATTTCACATACCGCCCGGATACGGGGATAAGGCTGTCGTCTATTTCGTATTTTGCACCACAATTCGGACAGTCTAAGCGCATAATTATCCCTTATCACACAGGCCGGTCCATGTAACGATATGCACCCTATATTCAAGCCCGTCTTTTCATTATAGATATTAACAGGATCGCGCGGGCTTTCCAAGTTATCTGGAACGATGCGCGCGATAGATTGCATATCGATCATAGTCATTGCATGACCTAAAACAGAGGCGGAAAACAGGGACAATCATGATTGAATTTACGGATCTCAGTTATGGATACACGGATACGCCTCTTTTTGCGGATGTGAATATCACATTGATGCCGGGCAGTTTTCATTTTCTGACCGGCCCGTCAGGCGCGGGCAAAACCACTTTGATGCGGTTATGTTATGGTGAATTATTCCCATCCGCTGGCAATGTGTCGGTCTTTGGTCAATCGACCCATGATATGGATCGTGATCAGATTTCCCGCCTACGGCGACGTGTGGGCATGATTCATCAAAATTGCCAGTTTCTGGATCACCTAAGCCTGTGTGACAATATCGCGCTTCCGCTTAAATTGGCGCGCCAAACCCATAATGCCGATGATATGGATATCGCGCATCTTATGTCATGGGTGGGCCTAACTGCGCGCCAAGATGCCTATCCCCCTGAATTATCGGGGGGTGAACGCCAACGCGCGGCTTTGGCCCGTGCCTTGATCACCAACCCTGATGTGATTTTTGCCGATGAACCAACCGGCAATATTGATTGGGATATGTCGATGACGGTTCTGGATTATCTGGTGCAAATGCATCAGGCCGGCAAAACCATTTTGATTGCAACCCATGATCTGGGCCTTGTGCGCGCGGCCAAACAAATGACTGTGGCGCGGGTGTTGCGTATCAACCAAGGCAGTCTTGAAATCGCGGGGACAGATCTGTGATCAGACAACCTGATGATAATGCGCCCTTGGCGATGGCATCATTGCCTAGTGACAGCGCGCTTTTGACCGATCGTTTGAACGGTCTTGTTTTGGCCATGGGGGCGGCCTTGGCCCTTATGGCGGTTTTGGTGTTTATGTTTGTGAACGGGGCCGCGCGTGTCACGCAATCGTGGTCTGATCGTCTTGAGGCGGGCACCACCATTCGTTTATCCGGCCCTCATGCCACTACCATCCCGCAGGCCGAGGCCATCGTAGATGCCCTATCCCCCCTGCCGGGTGTGGCGCGGGTGCAGATTATGACCGATGCCGATCAGGCCCGCCTTTTGGAACCTTGGCTTGGCCCCGATATTGCGGTGGATGCGTTGAATTTACCGCAGATGGTGACGGTTTTTGAAACCTCAAACGGTTATGATCCGAATGTGTTGGCGGCCCGCATTTCGGCGATTGCCCCGGATGCGGTGATTGATGACCATCGGCGGTGGTATCGGCCTTTGATACGTGCAGCCACCCGGTTTCAGGTCATCGGATGGCTGGTTTTGATATTGGTTTTGGGTGTTTTCGCTTCTCTGATGATGTTGGCCCTGAAATCGGCGCTGGCGGCAAACCGGCAGGTGATTGCCGTGTTGCGCCTGATTGGCGGCGAAGATCGGTTTATTCAACGCCTTTTCATGCGCCGTTTTGTGATCTTGGCGATATTGGGGGCGTTGATTGGGACAATCCTTGCGGTGGGTCTTTTGTTTTATCTGGCCTATGGCGGGGTTGAAAATGTGTTTGGCCTGCGGTTGCGGCCTGAAGGCGCAGATTGGGGTGTTGTGGCTTTGATTTTGATGTTTTCGGCATTTAGCACGGCGGTTTTGTCATTCAGAACGGTCAAACTAGCCTTGCAGGCCTATCCATGATGCAATGGGTGCGATCGGTTTTGTTTGTGGGCCAGATGTATGGGATGATGGCGGTCATGGGCTTGGCCTTTTTGCCTTGGGTTATCCTAACCCGGCGCGGCGCCTTTGTGGCGGTTCATACCTATACAAAATGGGTCAGATGGAGCGCAGGCTGGATTGTGGGTCTCAAAAGCGAAATTCGCGGCGATATCCCAACGGGCGAGGTATTGATTGCCTCAAAACACCAAAGCTTTTTTGATATTATCATGATTATTTCGGTCATCCCGCGCCCGAAATTCATTATGAAAAGCAGCCTGCGTTGGGTGCCGATTGTGGGCTATTATGCGCGCCGCATTGGATGCGTGCCTGTGGATCGTGGAAAACGATCAGAGGCGATTCGCACCATGGTTGCGCAAGTCCAAGATGGGTTGGCCCATCCTGGCCAATTGATTATCTTTCCCCAAGGCACGCGTGTGCCACCGGGGGTCAAGGCGCCGTATAAAATCGGGGTTGCGGCATTGTATCACGACACCGGGCAGGCTTGCGTTCCTGCGGCCACGAATGTGGGGCAGTTTTGGCCGCGCACCGGCATTTTACGCAAACCCGGTTTGGCCGTGGTGGAATTTCTGCCACCCATCGCCCCCGGTTTGGACAACCAAACCTTTATGGAAAAGATCGAAACACAAATCGAAGATGCATCTGATAGATTGATGTTGGGACAATAAATGGCCACGATAACCGATATTGAAACCCTAGAGGCCCTATATGACGCGCCCGTTCCACAATCTTTGACCAAGGTGATGACGCGCCTGACGCCATGTTATCGAAACTGGATCGGGCAGGCCAAATTTTGCATTCTGTCAACCGTCGGGCCTGAAGGCACCGATGCCAGCCCGCGCGGTGATGATGGCCCGGTGGCCCATATCGCCGATGATCGCACAATTTGGTTGCCCGATTGGCGCGGCAATAACCGGATTGATAGCCTGCGCAATATCGTGCGCGACCCGCGGGTCAGTGTGATGTTCATGGTGGCGGGTGCATCCAATGTTGTGCGGGTCAATGGGCGCGCGGTTTTGACCAATGATACCAATATCACAGGCCATTTCGCCCGAAATAACCGCCAGCCTAAACTGGTCATCGCAATCACCATGGATGAGGTCTATTTTCAATGCGCCAAGGCGGTGATGCGGTCGGATTTATGGAATGGGCAAAAACCGCCCCCCGATTTGCCGAAGGCGGGGCAGTTTCTTAAGGAAATCGACGCCGAATTTGCGGCCAAAGCCTATGATGAAGGCTATGCCGATTACGCCAAATCCCGCATGTGGTGATGGGTTTAGGTGGGGTTGACCGTATATCGTGTGGCCATATCATCCAACCCCGCGCGGATAAGGTTGCGCAAGACATCTAAATTGATATCCTTGAGCGTGTTTACATAAAGGCAACTTTTGCCATGTTTATGTTTGCCGATGCGATTTAGAATGGATTGAAAATCCTGATATCCGGGCATGATATAAATGCTAATCCTAGTTTTGCGTATCGCAAAACCGGTGGCGAAAAACGTGCCTGAATGCCCACTTGCATAGGTATAGGTATAACACCCATACCCGATCATGGCCGTGCCTTCGCCCGTGCCCCAAATCTTGGGTCGCCAATCTGTGACGTCTTGAAAGACATCATCAAGAATTTGGGCCTCAACCAGCCTATGATCGGGTTGAATGGTTTGCAGGTAATTTGCACTGCCAATATCCAAGATTTTGGTCTTGTTTTCGGGCATCGTATCGTGCGATCAATCAAACATCACCCCGGCAATCCTTTTGATCCCAAATCAAGGAATTTTTGCCGCCGGTTTGCGATTAAATCTTTGGGGGCGGTGCCGTCTAGATCATCCAACATGCGTTCAATCGCCGATTTCACGCGGGCGATGGCATCATTCTTATGGCGTTGCGCACCGCCCACGGGTTCTTCGATGATCAGATCACACACGCCAAGCGCCTTTAGATCTTGTGCGGTCAGGCGCAGGGCTTCGGCGGCTTCGCGCATTTTATCGGCATCCTTCCACAGGATCGACGCACAGCCTTCGGGTGAGATCACCGAATAAATCGAATGTTCCAACATGGCCAATTTATCGGCGGATGCAAAGGCCACGGCCCCGCCTGACCCGCCTTCGCCGATGATGACCGAAATAATCGGCACCCCGATTTGCAGGCATTTTTCGGTGGATCGTGCGATGGCCTCGGATTGGCCGCGTTCTTCGGCGCCCTTGCCGGGATAGGCGCCGGGCGTATCCACTAAGGTGATCACAGGCAGGCCAAATTTATCGGCCAATTCCATCAGGCGAATGGCCTTGCGGTATCCTTCGGGCCGGGCCATGCCGAAATTATGTTCAATCCGGGTTTTGGTATCATGGCCCTTTTCATGGCCAATCACCATAACGGGTTTGTCATTGAACCGCGCCAATCCCCCCATCACCGCGTGATCATCGGCGAAATTGCGATCGCCTGCCAAGGGGGTGTATTCATCAAACAGCGCGGCAATATAATCGCTGCAATGGGGGCGATCGGGATGGCGGGCCACCAAACATTTGCGCCATGGCGTCAGATCCTTGTACAGATCGCGCAGCATGGCGGCGGCCTTTTTATCCAGCGCCTCGGCCTCTTGTTCCAAATCCACCGCTTCGCTGCTGCGGGCCATGGCGCGCAATTCTTCTGCTTTACCTTCTATTTCGGCAAGCGGTTTTTCGAAATCGAGATAATTCATACCCTCGGCCACCTTATTCCTTTTGGTGTCTGTTCATCACATATGGCCGTGCTTGTGCCAAGATGCAACGCCGCACCGGGCCAAGATGTGCAAATCTGTTCACATTTAGGCTGGCTTTGGCCGATTTTGATGGCATGTGCGTCACAATTTACGAAATCATCCAAGCCAAACCTTGTGAGCCGGGGCGGCGCGCTCTAGATGCAGGTATATGAAAGCATATATTCCTTTTTTAAATTCTGATCCCGTGGTGCCGGTGATCCGATTGTCGGGCGTGATTGCCGCGGCTAACCGGGCGGGCGCGTTGAATGATGCCACCCTTACGCCTGTGATTGAAAAGGCCTTTGGGCGTGGCAAACCCGTGGCGGTGGCCTTGGCCATCAATTCGCCCGGCGGCAGCCCGGTGCAATCATCGCTGGTTGCCGCGCGCATTCGCCGCCTGGCGGATGAAAAAAACATTCCCGTTCATGCCTTTGTCGAAGATGTCGCCGCATCGGGCGGGTATTGGTTGGCCTGTGCCGCCGATCATATCTGGATTGATGACAGTTCGATTGTGGGCTCCATCGGGGTGATTTCGGCCAGTTTCGGGTTTCATAAGGTGATGAAACAATTGGGCATTGACCGCCGGGTTTACACCGCAGGCAAAGATAAATCTGTGCTGGATCCATTTCGCGCCGAACGCCCTGATGATGTTGAACGTCTGAAAGATCTGCAAACCCAGATCCATGCCGCCTTTATCGACCATGTGAAATCCCGCCGGGGCGCGCGATTGGACGCGGATGAAGACCTGTTTACCGGCGCGTTTTGGTTGGGCCGCAAAGCGGTATCATTGGGTTTGGCCGATGGCATTGCGCATTTGGTGCCCAAGATGAAAGAACTTTACGGCGAAAAAACCCGATTTGTGCCATTGGGGCCAAAGCGCGGGGTCTTGCAACGTTTTGGTGCATCTTTGGCGTCATCTGCTTTGGCTTCGGTCAACGATCAGGCCCATTGGGGCCGGTTCGGGTTATGACATGATGATTAAAATCGTCACGCTTTTCCTAATTTTTATGGCTGTTCTGGCCATGTTCGGGCGGTTGCGATTGCCCAAAATTGGAGGCCGCGATGCATCGCGCAAACCCAACCGCCTTCCTAAGCCCCGGCTTTGCCATAAATGCGGCAAATACCAGTTAAAGGGTGAAACCTGCCCCGATTGCCCTGAAGATAAAGGGCGGAAATAATAAATGCTTGTCGATTTTGCGATGTCTGGCCTTGGCCTTGTGATCCTTTTGCTTGCGGGGGATTTTTTGGTCAAAGGCGCGGTTAACCTAAGCCTGCGTTTGGGTATTCCCGCGCTATTGATCAGCCTGACAATCGTGGCTTTTGGCACATCTGCGCCTGAATTGTTAATCGCTATTCAATCGGTTTGGGATGGTCACCCCGGTTTGGCCTTGGGCAATGTGATTGGGTCCAATACGGCCAATATCTTGTTGGTATTGGGTGTGCCCGCCCTTATCATCAGCCTATCCGGCCAAAGCGACACACGCCAAAGTTTTGGGTTCATGATTTTGGGCAGTGCGTTATTTGTTGCCTTGTTGTTCATTGGCCCGCTGGTTTGGTGGCATGGGTTGGTTTTATTGGCCGCCCTGTCTATTTTCATGGGCATGTCCGTTTATGATCATCGCCAAAAGGCGGGATGTGTTGAACCGGATGAAGATGAATTAGAAGGCGCCGACCCCAATATCAAAACATGGCAAATCGTGGTGTTTTTATGCATGGGCATTATCGGCCTGCCGGTTGGGGCGCATATTCTGGTGGAATATTCGGTGTCGATTGCAACTGGTTTTGGCATTAGTGACACCGTAATCGGGCTGACTTTGGTGGCGATTGGCACATCTTTGCCGGAACTTGCGACCTCGGTCATGGCGGCGGTGCGGCGGCAGGCAGATGTGGCGATTGGCAATGTGATCGGGTCAAATATATTCAACCTGTTGGGCATTATTGGCGTCACGGCGGTGATTGGGCGCATACCGGTTGATCCAGCCCTGTTGCGGTTTGACATCTGGGTGATGTTGGGCGCGTCGCTTTTTCTTGTGCCGGTTGTATTTTTCGTCTGGCGCATCGGGCGGGGGGTTGGCGCGCTGTTTTGTGCGCTTTATGCGGCCTATCTGTTTGTTTTGTTCTAAAAGGGGGCGGGTATGATTGCCTTAGTCACAGGCGCGGCCAAACGATTGGGCCGTGATATTGCGATTGATCTGGCGCGGCGCGGCTATGACATCGCCCTGCATTACGCCAGCAGCCTTGAGGCCGCCGAAGACACCGCCGAAACGATCAAGGCTTTGGGCCGGCGTGTTGTGTTGCTTAGGGCTGATCTATTGGACGAAACCGCGACACAGGCCCTGTTGCCGCGTGCGGTGCAGGCATTGGGCGGGCCGGTGACGGTTTTGGTTAATAATGCGTCTATCTTTGAATATGATAATCTGCACACCGCCACGCGGGCCAGTTGGGATAGGCATTTTGAATCGAACCTGCGCGCGCCCTTTGTTTTGACCCAAGCCTTGGCCGCGCAGATCCCCGATGTGGTGGCTGATGAAAACGGCGAACCCTTGGCGCAGGGGTTGGTCATCAATATGATTGACCAACGTGTGCAAAAACCAACGCCCGAATTCATGACTTATAGTTTGGCCAAAATGGGGCTGTGGGCTTTGACGCAAACCGCGGCCCAGGCTCTGGCGCCCAAGGTGCGTGTGAATGCCATCGGCCCCGGCCCCACGATGCAGGGCACCCGCCAATCCAAGGCGCATTTCGCCGCCCAACGGGCGGCCACCATTTTGCAACGTGGCGCAGATGCGCAGGGCATCACGCAGGCCATTGGGTATTTCCTTGCGGCGCGCAGTGTGACCGGCCAATTGATTTGCGTGGATGGCGGTCAACATTTGGCATGGCAAACCCCGGATGTTTTGGGCGTTGAATGATTTTGCGCCAGTTTTCCACCGCAGCCCTGTGTGTGAAACTGTTGCAATCATGCCATGCCATATGTGGTGTTAACCCCCGAGATTTGAATTAAATTTCTTTTTAATTCAAGGCGTTAAAAATTCGCCTAATTTTCGGGCAATTCCCAGAACCCCTGAAAAAACAAAAGAAAAAACGGGTTGTCAAAGTTTTATCCAAAGGCTTATCCACAGGATCGGTGGACATAGATACCCTTGATCTGTTTTGTGTTTCATTGCAGCCAAAGAAGGAATCGTATTAGGGGTATTTCATGCCAAATCAAGATGCATATCCCCCGCTGACCGGGCATGATGTGATCCGTGATTATGTCAAAACGTTGGATCACAGCCCCGGCGTGTACCGAATGCTGGATGATCAATCGCGGGTGTTATATGTTGGCAAGGCGCGGGCGTTGAAAAAACGCGTGGCCAATTATGCCAAACCCACCGGGCACAGCGCGCGGATTTCGCGGATGATCGGCGAAACGGCATCCATGATGTTTTTGACAACGCGCACCGAAACCGAGGCGTTGTTGTTAGAACAAAACCTGATCAAGCAGTTAAAGCCGCGCTATAATGTCTTGCTGCGCGATGACAAAAGCTTTCCCAATATTTTGGTATCGGGGTCACATGATTTTCCGCAGATCAAAAAACATCGCGGGGCGAAAAAGGAAAAGGGCGCGTATTTCGGGCCATTTGCCAGCGCGTCATCGGTCAACCGGACATTGAACCAATTGCAAAGGGTGTTTTTGTTGCGCAATTGCACAGATGCGGTGTTTGACGCGCGCACGCGGCCTTGTTTATTGCATCAGATCAAACGGTGTTCGGCCCCTTGTGTGGGGTTGATATCCAAGGGCGATTACGCGGCTTCGGTGGCTGAGGCGGTGAAATTTCTCAAAGGTGATACAACCGATTTGCAGGCGCAATTGGCCGCCGATATGCAGGCGGCATCGGATAGAATGGAATTTGAACGCGCCGCCGCCTTGCGCGACCGGATTCATGCGTTAACCAATGTGCAATCGGCGCAAGGCATCAACCCCCATGGCGTGAAAGAGGCCGATGTGATTGCCCTGCATCTTGAGGGCGGGCAGGCCTGCGTTCAGGTGTTTTTCATCCGCGCCAACCAAAACTGGGGCAACAAAGATTACTACCCCCGCGTTGGTCCCGATATTCACGAGGCCGAGGTGTTAGAGGCCTTTCTTGGCCAATTCTATGACACCCAAGATGTGCCGGCGCAGATCATTTTGTCGCATCCGGTGGAAAACCCCGATCTGGTTATGGCCGCCTTGGCGCAAAAACGCGGGCGCAAGGTGCAAATCACCGTGCCCCAACGCGGCGAAAAGGCCGAATTGGTTAGCGGCGCCGCCCGCAATGCCCGCGAAAGTCTGGGCCGTCGCATGTCGGAAAATGCCGCGCAATCCAAATTGTTACAGGGTTTGGCCGATACCTTTGGTCTGGATGGCCCACCCACCCGGATTGAGGTTTATGACAATTCCCATATCCAAGGCACGCATGCCGTGGGTGCGATGATTGTGGCCGGGGCGGATGGGTTTATCAAAAGCCAATATCGCAAATTCAACATCCAAGGCGATGATCTGACGCCGGGCGATGATTTCGGCATGATGCGCGAAGTTCTGCAGCGCCGGTTTCAACGTCTTTTGAAAGAAGACCCTGACCGTAAAACCGATGCTTGGCCTGATTTGTTATTGATTGATGGCGGCGCGGGGCAGATTTCGGCAGTGCATGGTATTTTGCAGGATTTAGGCGTCCAAGACATCCCCTATATCGGTGTGGCCAAGGGCGTGGATCGTGACCATGGCAAGGAAGAATTCCACCGCCCTGGCCGTGCCGCCTTTGCGTTGAAACGCAATGATCCGGTATTGTATTTCATTCAACGCCTGCGGGACGAAGCCCACCGTTTTGCCATTGGGGCGCATCGGCAAAAACGATCAAAGGCCCTATCGGCCAATCCATTGGATGAAATCCCCGGTGTGGGGGCCAGGCGCAAACGTGCGCTTTTGGCCCATTTCGGCAGCGCCAAGGCCGTTGCCCGCGCCAATTTGGCCGATCTTCAGGCCGCAGAGGGCATAAATGCAGGCCTTGCCCAAAAAATATTCGACTTTTTCCATGACCAAGGGTAAGGCAGAACGGATGTTTTGGACCATTCCCAATGTTTTGACCGTGTTTCGCCTGATTGTTCCTTTGGCGATTATATCGGTATTTTTGATCTTGCCGCGCCCTTATGCGGATATGGTGGCATTGGGCCTGTTTTTGGGGGCTGCGATTACCGATTATCTGGATGGGTGGTTGGCGCGCAAATGGAACCAATGCAGCCAGATCGGCGCAATGCTTGACCCGATTGCCGATAAGGCGTTGGTGATGATCACGCTGGCGCTGTTTTTGGGGCTGCATGGTGTGTTTGTCTGGCTGGTGATTCCCGTGGCCATCATCATATTCCGCGAAGTTTTCGTGTCAGGTCTGCGCGAATCCTTGGGCGCGGGCAATGGCGCGCTAAAGGTTAGCCGGTTGGCCAAATGGAAAACCACCGTGCAGATGGTGGCGATGGTGGTTTTGTTTGGCTGGGGTATTTTCGAACATTATTTCGTCATGCGCAGTTTTGCCATGCCGCCCGATCATGTGAATGCCGTTTTGGCCGGGCAGGGGGCAGACCCGCTTTTTCTGCGATTGATCTATGATGGTTTGATCTGGTCGTCTTATGGCGGGTTGGCGTTGCTTTGGCTGGCGGCTATTTTGACAATCATCACGGGATACACCTATTTTCGCGCGGTCTTACGCAGTTTGGCGGGCAAAGAATGATCGTAGATATTCGATATTTCGCGTGGTTGCGCGAACGCATTGGCACCGCATCTGAAACGATTGAAACCGATGCCACCACCATTGCCGACTTGATCGAAGACCTGAAATCGCGCAGTGCCGCGCATGAATTTGCCCTGTCTGATCCGGCGCAATTGCGGGCGGCCATTGATCAGGATTTGGTTGATTTCGATGCCCCGATCACCGGCGCGCGCGAAGTGGCGTTTTTCCCCCCCATGACAGGCGGTTAAACAATGCAGCCCATTCATGTGCAATCTGCCCCATTTGATATGGGCCATGAATTGAATAGCTTTCGTGAACAGGTCAAAGGCGCGGGGGCGATTGTCACTTTTTGCGGCATAACGCGTGATGTGGCCGGGGGGGATCTTGTGGCGATGGAAATCGAACATTACCCCGGCATGACCGAATGTGCGCTTGAAACAATCAGGGCGAAGGCGATTACCCGGTTTGATTTGGCCGGGGCCATGATCGTGCATCGCTATGGGGTGATGGCCCCAAATGACGCAATCATGATGGTGGCCACCGCCGCGCGTCACCGCGCCGCCGCCTTTGAGGGTGCAGAGTTTTTGATGGATTACCTGAAATCCCGCGCGCCATTTTGGAAAAAGGAAATCACCCAAGATGGCGCGACATGGGTCGATGCCAAACCCCAAGATGAGACCGCCCTATCGCGTTGGAATACAGGTGATTAGCGCCTAAAAATCAACGGCAATGCCCTTTTTTTCCCAATCGCCATAGCGCACGGGTTCGGGGCCATCGCGGCCCCCTAATTCGGTTGGCAGGGCGGGCTTGGTGGCGGCGTCTTTGCGGCGGGCCTCGGCCTCGGCTAAGGCGCGCTTGGCGGCGGGGGGCAGATCGGGGTTGGGTTTGTCGGTCAAAATAGCCTCCTTGCCTGATGATGGGGAATGATATATCGCCCAAATCCCTAAGAACAAGGCAAAGGCGGTTTATTCATGTCAGGTATCACAGCACGGCACGCCGCCCTCAAAGCATTGAATCACGTTTTGAAAGATCACCGTATGTTGGTGCATTTTTCATATGATCCCGCGCTTTCGGGGATGGATCGCGCGCGGGCGGGGCGATTGGCGCATATGGTGTTGTCCAATCTTGGCCCTGTGGATGCGGTGTTGAAAGGCTATCTTGATCGCCGCCCGCCTTGGCCCGCGCGCATGGTGTTGCGCCTTGCGGTGGCGGAATTGATGATTGCCGGGGCCGATGCGCATGGCGTTGTCGATAGCGCGGTTCAGATCATGAAATTACATCGCAGCACCGCCCGCCTTTCGGGATTTGTGAATGCCGTTTTGCGCCGTATTGTCACCCAAGGCCCCGCGATTTGGGCCGAACAACCGCCCCAACGTTTGCCCAATTGGATTGCGCAACCGGTGCGTAAATCATTTGGCCAAGATGCATTGCGCGCCATTGAATTGGCCCATACACGCCGCGCGCCGATTGATTTGACGTGCAAAACCGCCAATATGCCGACCTTGGAACATGCGATTGTCTTGCCCACAGGGTCTTTGCGTTTGGATGGCGCGCCGCAGGTTTCAACCCTGCCGGGATATGCGGATGGCGCGTGGTGGGTGCAAGATGCCGCCGCCGCCTTGCCTGCGCGTCTATTGGGCGATGTGGCCGGGCGCGATGTGTTGGATCTTTGCGCCGCGCCGGGGGGCAAAATGATGCAATTGGCCGCGCAAGGCGCGCAGGTTACGGCGTTGGATATATCTGAACCGCGCATGGCGCGGGTGCGCGAAAACCTTGGCCGCACGGGGTTGCAGGCCAATGTGATAGTGGGCGATGCGTTTGATTATGACAGCCCGCAGGATTTTATCCTGCTGGATGCGCCATGCAGTGCAACGGGCACCATTCGCCGCCATCCCGATTTGCCCTTTGTCAAATCTGGCCGTGATGTTGAACCGCTGACCAAGTTGCAAATGCGATTGATTGATCACGCTTTTGGCTTGCTGCGCCGGGGCGGGCGGATGGTGTATTGCACTTGTTCGTTATTACCGGTTGAGGGCGAATTTCAGATCAAGGCCGCCTTGGGCCGCCATAGCACGATGCGCATTGCCCCGATTGACCCCATCCCATTGGGCGGCACCCTAGATTGCGTCTGCGCCCTGATTTTTGGGCCGATTGCGGCGGGATGGATGGGTTTTACATGGCAGTGATCGAAAAAGCCTAAACGCAAGCGCGGCGATAATCTGCCGCCTGCCCTTTTCATGCGGGCCAAGATATGGCAACGCGTGGCACAGATTTCTGATTGCCGCCAAAGGATACCGCCATGACCGATCTTGCCCCTATAAAACGCGCCTTGATTTCTGTTTCCGATAAAACAGGATTGGTTGAATTGGGCCGGGCTTTGCAAGGATATGGGGTTGAGGTGATTTCAACTGGCGGATCGGCCAAGGCCTTGCGCGATGCAGGCGTTGCGGTAAGTGATGTGGCCGATATCACCGGCTTTCCCGAAATGATGGATGGCCGGGTCAAAACCCTGCACCCGATGGTGCATGGGGGGTTGTTGGCCTTGCGCGATGATGCAGGCCATCAACAGGCGATGCGCGATCACGGTATTGCCGGGATTGATCTTTTGGTGGTCAATCTCTACCCGTTTGAGGCCACTGTCGCGGGCGGTGCTGATTACGCCACGGCAATTGAAAACATTGATATTGGCGGGCCTGCCATGATTCGCGCGGCGGCCAAAAACCATGCCTTTGTCACCACTTTGGTCGACCCGGCGCAATATCAGGGGTTATTGGATGAACTGGCGGCGCAAAATGGGCAGACATGCTATGGGTTTCGTCAATCCATGGCTTTGGCGGCCTATGGGCGCACGGCGGTCTATGATGCGGCGGTTTCAAACTGGATGGCGCAGGCCACAGACACGCCATCGCCTGCCTATGCGGCCTTTGGCGGGCAAAGCGCGCTGGCGCTGCGTTATGGTGAAAACCCGCATCAGGCGGCGACATTTTACCGCGATGGGTCCAACCGGCCCGGCGTGGCCACGGCCCGGCAGATACAGGGCAAGGCATTAAGTTATAACAATATCAACGACACCAATGCCGCCTTTGAATTGGTGGCGGAATTTCACGACCAAGACCGCCCGGCCTGTGTGATTGTCAAACATGCCAATCCCTGCGGCGTGGCCTTGGGCGATAGTTTGGCCGGGGCGTATCAAAGGGCCTTTGATTGTGACCGCACCAGCGCCTTTGGCGGCATTGTTGCCTTTAACCGCGCGCTGGATGCCGATACCGCCGCCTTGATCGTTGATATCTTTACCGAGGTCGTGATTGCACCCGGTGCCACGCCGCAGGCCCAAGAGGTTCTGGCCAAGCAGAAAAACCTGCGGCTTTTGATTACTGATGGCCTGCCTGATCCGAAAACAGGCGCGCCTGCGCTGCGGCAAGTGGCCGGTGGGTATTTGGTGCAATCCCCCGATACGGGCTTTGTCACGCAAGATCAGCTGACCTGCGCGACGCAAAAAACACCCTCAGCCCAAGATATGGCGGATTTGTTATTTGCTTGGCGCGTGGCAAAACATGTGAAATCCAACGCCATTGTCTATGCCAAAAACGGCCAGACCGTCGGCATTGGCGCCGGCCAGATGAGCCGCGTCGACAGTGCCCGCATCGCAGGGCGCAAAGCCGCCGATATGATGCAGGCCACAGGCGCCACAACATCCCCCACCCAAGGCGCGGTGATGGCATCGGATGCGTTTTTGCCTTTTGCCGATGGGCTTGATGCCGCGATCGAGGCCGGGATTGCCGCCGTCATTCAACCCGGCGGGTCCATCCGTGACGCCGAAGTTATTGAAACCGCCAATCGCGCCGGTCTTGCCATGGTGTTCACCGGCATGCGCCATTTCCGCCATTAAGGGCCGCAAAGGATCACATTCATGCGCATCTTTATCCTATCTGCTTTGCTGGTTTTAGCCCTTGATCAGGGCAGCAAAAACGCCATTCTCTATCTGCTTGATCTGCCCAATCGCGGTATGGTTGAGGTCTTTCCCCCCTTTCTGGTATTCTTGATGGGGTGGAATACCGGCATCAATTTTGGCCTGTTTGCCAATAATGATGATCTGGCCCGTTGGGTTTTGGTGGCGGTGTCATTGGCCATTTGCGCCTGGATCGCATGGTGGGTGTTGCGCCCGCCGCGCCCGCGCGCGATTGTCATGGTGTCAGGCGGCGCGATTATTGGTGGGGCGTTGGGCAATGTGATGGATCGCGTGATCTATGGCGCGGTTGTGGATTTTTTGAACATGTCATGTTGTGGCATTACCAACCCTTTTGCGTTTAACATCGCCGATATTGCGATTTTTGCAGGTGCAATTGGGTTGCTGATTTTCACAGATCAGTCCAAAACATCATAGATGATGATGTGTTTTGGGTTTATACTTTGGTCAAAAGGGGCACTGACATGACGTATATGTTCAAACTATCAGCGGCTTTGATGATGGGTGTGATGCTGTCGGCCTGTGGTGGGGCGGGTGATGGCGGGTTGATGAATATCCGCAATACCGAAACCGGGCCTGATGAATTTGCCGTTTTGCCCAATGCGCCTTTGCAAATTCCGTCAGATTTATCTGCCTTGCCCGAACCCACCTTGGGCGGGGAAAACCGGGTTGATCCCAATCCGCAGGCCGATGCGATTGCCGCACTTGGTGGAAATATCAACCGCGGCGTGCGGGGGGGATCTGGTTTATTGAATTATGCCAATCGGTTTGGGGGCGCGGATGATATTCGCGCCACACTTGCGGCCGAAGATCGTGAATTCAGGGCGGATAATCCAGGCCGCGTATTGGAACGCGCCTTTGGCACCAATGTCTATTTCCGCGCCTATCGGTTTATGACCTTGGATGCAGATGCCGAATATCAACGCCTGCGCGCCCAAGGTGTGCGCACATTGGCCCGGTCCCCCAACCCTACCGAAGATGACGATGATTAAGGGCTTCACATCCGCGTTATGCGGTATTGACCCCTGCCGCCCTGCCCATAGATCCATATCATCTGGTTGACTGGAGGTCTTGATGCTGCGCCGATTTGGTCTTGTCTTTAGCCTTGTTTTATGGGCCCCTGTGATGGGCTTTGCCACGGGTGAAATCACAGAATTCACCCTTGAAAACGGATTGCAGGTTGTCGTCATCGAAGATCACCGCAGCCCCGCCGTAACCCATATGATGTGGTATCGCACCGGCGCCGCAGATGAAGCCCCCGGCCAATCCGGCATTGCCCATTTCGTGGAACATTTGATGTTCAAGGCCACCGATGATTTGGCCACAGGTGAATTCAGCCAACTGGTCGAGGCCAATGGCGGCAGCGACAATGCCTTTACCTCGTGGGATTATACGGGGTATTTTCAACGCATTGCCCGCGATCGTCTGGATCTTATGATGCAGATGGAGGCCGAACGCATGACCGACCTGATCTTTGATCCGGCGGAAATCATTACTGAACGGTCGGTGATTTTGGAAGAACGCGCCCAACGCACCGATTCCAGCCCCGGCGCGTTATTTAGTGAACAGATGCGCGCGGCCATCTATCTGGCCCATCCGTATCGCATTCCGATTATCGGCTGGCGTCATGAAATGCAGGCCCTTTCAATTGACGATGCCCGCGCCTTTTATGATACCTATTATGCACCCAATAACGCCATTTTGATCGTCGCAGGCGATACCACGCCTGATGAAGTGCGCGATTTGGCAATGCGGCATTACGGGCCGATCCCGCCATCGGATGATTTGCCGCTGCGCGAACGCCCGCAAGACCCGCCGCATGTCGCCAATCGTCGTGTGATATTGCAAGATGATCGCGTGGCCAACCCCTATGTCATGATCAGCTATCTTGCGCCCAATCGCCAAATGGGGGCGCAACGCGATGCGGCGGCGCTTTTTCTATTGGCCGAAATTCTGGGCGGGGCGTCGCAAAATTCCATCTTGACGCGTGATTTGGAAATTGATGCGCAGCGATCTTTGTTTACCGGGGCGTATTACAACCCGACAACCCTGGATCAGACGACGTTTTCATTGGTCAATATGCCTGTGCCCGGCCTGTCGATGCAGCAGGCCGAAGATGACCTGCGCCGGGTCATTGCTGATTTTCTGGAAAACGGCATTGACCCTGACCATTTCGAACGGCTGCAATTTCAGGTCGCCGCCGCGCAGATTTACGCACAAGATGATGTGGGCACGATTGCGCGGGCCTATGGTGCGGCCTTGACCAGTGGTTTAACCGTGGCCGATCAACAGGCCTGGCCTGATGTGATTTCCGCCACCACGATTGATGATGTGATGCGCGTTGCCCGTGATTTGTTTGAAACCACCCATGATGTCACCGGCTATCTGATGCGCCCCGACGCACAGGCCGCGCAGGGGGATGCCCAATGAAAACCCATATTCTTGCTGCATTTTGTGCCATTGGATTGGGCGCGCCTGCCCTGTCCGAGGTTGATATTCAACATGTCACATCCCCCGGCGGGGTTCAGGCATGGTTGGTTCAGGATGAATCCATCCCCTTTGTGGCGATTGATTTCTGGTTTCAAGGCGGGGCCGTTTTAGATGGCGATGATACCCAAGGTGCCACCTATTTGATGACGGGGCTTTTGAATGAGGGGGCCGGTGATTTGGATGCGCAGGGCTTTGCCCGGGCTGTCGAAGGGTTGGCGGCCAATTTTTCCTTTGATCTTCATCAAGATACTTTGATCGTCAGCGCCCAGATATTGACCCAAAATCGCGATCAGGCGGCGCAATTATTGCGCGATGCCCTTGTGGCCCCGCGTTTTGATCCCGCACCACTTGATCGTGTGCGCGCGCAGGTTTTGGCCATTATTCAAGGCAATGCCCAAGACCCTGGTGAAATCGCGCAATCTGCCTTTCGGGCCCGCGCCTTTGCCGGTCATCCCTATGCGCGCCCTATTGAGGGCCGGGTGGAAACCGTCACCGCCTTGTCGCGCAATGATGTGATTGCCGCGCATCGCGCCGCACTGACCCGTGATCATGTGGTTGTGGGCGCGGCAGGCGATATATCAGCGCAGGATTTGGGCGCATTGGTTGATTTTATTCTGGGCGATTTGCCCTTGGCCACCACCCCGCCCCCCGGCCCGGCGCAGGTCAATTTGCCCGGCGGGGTTGATGTGGTGGATTTCCCCACACCGCAATCGGTTGCCGTGTTTGGCCATGCCGGAATTGCGCGCGATGATCCTGATTTCTTTGCTGCTTTTGTGTTGAACCAAATCATGGGCGGTGGCAATTTTCGGTCACGCCTGATGCAAGAGGTCCGCGTTGAACGTGGTCTGACCTATGGCATTGGCACATATTTATCGCTGGCCGATCATGCGCCCATGGTGTTGGGGCAGTTTTCATCTTCAAATGAATTGGTGGCAGATGCGATTGATCTTATTCGTGCGCAATGGGCCGATATCGCGGCAAATGGCGTTTCGCAGGATGAACTGGATGCCGCCATTCAATATCTGACCGGGGCCTATCCTTTGCGCTTTGAAGGCAATGGTTTGATTGCGGCCATGTTGGCCGGAATGCAATCCGATGATATGCCGATTGATTATATCCTGACCCGCAATGATCGTGTGGCCGCTGTCACCCGCCAGGATGTGGCGCGTGTGGCCGCGCGCCTGTTGGACCCAGACGGATTGCATTTCGTCATCGTGGGCCAGCCCCAAGGTTTGGCAGATTAAATCCATCGGATTGCCCGGTGGTCACTGCGATGTGATTATGCTAGGTCTTGGGTCATGTCACTTGATACACCCCATATACGCCCTGTCATTCGCCAATTGGATGAGGCCGCGATTAACCGTATCGCAGCCGGTGAGGTCGTGGAACGCCCCGCCAGTGCGGTGAAAGAACTGGTAGAAAACGCGCTGGATGCCGGGGCCACGCGCATCACGATTGATATCGCCGCAGGCGGCAAGGCGTTGATCCGTGTCACCGATGATGGGTGCGGCATGACCGCCGATGATTTGCCCTTGGCATTATCGCGTCATGCCACATCAAAAATTGATGGCAGCGATTTACAGATGATCCATAGTTTTGGCTTTAGGGGCGAAGCCTTACCTTCCCTTGGGGCCGTGGGGCGCCTGACCATCACCAGCCGCCCCGCAGATAGTGATAAAGCCCATCAAATGACCGTCACGGGCGGTGATATCGCGCCGGTACGCCCCGCCGCCCTTGGTCGCGGCACGGTGGTGGAATTGAAAGATCTGTTTTACGCCACACCCGCGCGGTTGAAATTTCTGCGATCAGACCGGGCCGAAATGCAGGCCATTACCGATGTGATCAAACGTTTGGCCATGGCTGAACCCGGCGTGGGGTTCATTTTGCGCGATGTCAATCAGGGTGCGGCGCGCGTGATTTTTCGTGCCGATCCTGAAAATGGTGATTTCTTTGATGCGCTGCGCAATCGGTTGCGTGCCATTTTGGGCCGCGATTTCATTGAAAATGCCCTGCCGATTGATACCGAACGCGATGGTCTGCGCCTAAATGGATATGCGGCGTTGCCAACCTATTCCCGGGGGGCGGCGGTGGCGCAGTTTATATTTGTCAATGGCCGCCCGGTGCGCGACCGTGTTTTGACGGGGGCCTTGCGCGCGGCCTATAGCGATGTGCTTTCGCGGGATCGTCACCCGGTTGCGGCCTTGTTTTTGGGGTGTGACCCCAAGGAAATCGATGTCAATGTGCATCCCGCAAAATCCGAGGTCAGGTTCAAAGACCCCGGTCTTGTGCGCGGATTGATCATTACCGGGCTGCGCCATGGATTGGCCGGGGCTGGGCATCGGGCGTCATCCACCCTATCGGGGGGCATGTTGGGTCGGTTTCAGCGACAAGGCGATGATAAGACCCCGCCCCGCCCAAATGCGGCCCTCTATCAGGCCCAACCGCCATCACATGGTGCCATTCGGCGCGCACAAGATTGGCAAAGCCCCGGTTTTGCCGATGGCGCGGCGCAGCAAGATTGGGCGGTTGCGCCATCGTCGGGGCATATGCCTTTGGCTGAACCGCAGGCGCAGGCCTTTCCCTTGGGCGCGGCGCAGGCGCAAATTCACCAAAACTATATTTTGGCGCAAACCCAATCGGGCCTGGTGATTGTGGATCAACACGCCGCGCATGAACGGTTGGTGTATGAAAAACTAAAACAACAAGCCGCTGAAAATGGTATCGCGCGGCAGGCTTTGTTGATCCCCGAAATTGTGACGCTTGGCACCAGCGCCGAGGTTATTTTATCGCATGCCGATGATCTGGCAGATTTGGGTTTGGTGATTGAATCCTTTGGCCCCGGCACGGTGGCGGTGCGTGAAACGCCTGCGATTTTGGGTGTGGTGGATGCCGAAAATTTGTTAAATGACATATTGGATGAAATCACCGATTTAGGCGAAAGCGGCAAGTTGAAATCGCGGATTGATGCGGTACTAAGCCGGGTGGCTTGTCATGGGTCTATCCGATCGGGGCGGCGGATGACCGGCGAAGAAATGAACGCGCTTTTGCGCGAAATGGAGGCCACGCCCCTAGCCGGGCAATGCAACCATGGGCGACCCACCTATATTGAATTGAAATTGTCCGATATTGAACATCTGTTTGGCCGCAGCTGATCAGGATGTGAACCACAAAGGGTTTGTCATGCTGCCTTTAATGATTGAAATAATTGCCGCCGTTATTTTGCTGGCCGTCATCATCGGGTTGATTGTGGCGCGAAACCAATTGCACGCGGCCAAGGCGCAATTGCAAACTGCCACGGCCCAAGCGCAGGATTTGCGCAATCGTATTGACATCCAAGATCAGGAATTGGCCGATTTGCGCAGCGCCCATACCGGGCTTGTGGCGGATAAGGCGCGCCTTGATGCGGAATTGGCCGCCGAAAAACAAGGCGCTGCCCAAAACGCCAAGACATTGCAAGATATGCGTGATGAATTGCTGCGTGATTTCAAAGACCTATCGGCGCAAGGGTTGAAAGCCCAAAGCGAAGAAATGGCCCGCCGCAACAAAGACACGTTGGAATCAACCTTAAAACCGTTGAAAGAACATGTTGGCCTGTTTCAAACCGATCTCAAACGTATGTTTGATGATGGCCAAAAAGACCGCGCCGCCTTGCGTGCCGAATTGAAACATCTGACGGAACAATCGAAAAAAATTTCCGATGATGCATTGGCGTTGACGCGCGCCTTGAAATCCGACCAACAAAAACAGGGCGCTTGGGGGGAAATGGTTTTGGAAACCATTTTGGAAAAATCCGGTCTGCGCAAAGGCGAAGAATATGAAACCCAATTGTCGCAAAAAGGCGAAGATGGCACGCGGTATCGCCCCGATGTGGTTGTGCGCCTGCCCAATGACCGCAGCATGGTGATTGACAGCAAAGTGTCGCTGACCGCCTATGTCGATGTGGTGAATGCAGGTGATGCAGATCAGGAAACCGAGGCGCGCAAACGGCATTTGGCGTCATTGCGCAATCATATCAAAGGGTTGTCTTCTAAAAACTATCATATGCTGGATGCGACATCCGGTGATTATGTGATTATGTTTATCCCCATTGAGGGCGCCCTGTCCGAGGCTCTGCGCGATGATGGGGCGTTGACCGAATACGCCATTGATCACAACATTACCATCGCCACGCCCACAACCTTGATGATGGCGTTAAAAACCGTGAACAATGTCTGGGCGGTGGAACGGCGTAACCGCAATGCCGAAGATATCGCAAAACGGGCTGGATTATTATATGATAAAGTGTCTGGTTTTGTTGAAAACATGAAAGATGTGGGCGCGCATCTGGACAAATCAAAAACCGCGCATGACAAGGCGATGGGGCAGCTTGCCACCGGGCGGGGCAATGTGTTGTCACAGGTGGAAACCTTGAAAGATTTAGGCGCGCGGGCCAGTAAATCTATCACTGCCGAATTTGACCATCACCCCCCTTTGCCCCAAATCGCCGATCCGGGGCCGGGGGATGGGGTATAAATTAGCCGTCATGTGGGGGAATAGTGGCCCCTTTTTGTACCGCAGCGCGGCCCATGAACCGATCAAGATAGGCCGGAATATGGGTTAGATCAGACCATCCGACGATATCTTTGGCCCCGTAAAAATCCAACGCGGTCAACCATGGGGCGATGGCAATATCGGCGATAGAATAATCGCCCGCGATCCAATCTTGGCCTTCCAGTTGGTTTTCGACAACGGCTAAAATGCGCTTGGCCTCGATCACGAATCTTTCGCGCGGGCGGGGGTCTTGGATTTCTGATCCGGCGAATTTGTGGAAATAGCCCAATTGCCCGAACATCGGGCCAAGCCCACCCATTTGAAACATCACCCATTTGATTACATGGTATTTATCCGCCTCTGTTGCCCCCAATAGACGCCCGGTTTTTTCGGCCAGATAAATCAAAATGGCACCGGATTCAAACAGGCCAATCGGTTGCCCATCAGGGCCGTTTGGGTCAATCAAGGCCGGGATTTTGTTATTGGGGTTCAGCGACAGGAATTCTGCACTTTTGACATCCTCATCCGATAGGGTGATGCGGTGGGCTTCGTAAGCGAGGCCCAATTCCTCTAATGCGATGGAAATTTTCACACCATTAGGCGTTGGGAACGAATAAAGCTGTATGATATCAGGGTTTTGCGCGGGCCAGCGCGCCGTGATGGGGAAATGTTCCAATGCCATTATGACCGATCCTTTTATGATATATCACACCCGAACATACGCCCATTGTGATGGCGCGCAACCTGTTCAAAACGCTGTTAGATGCCGATAAAGGGTTGCACCATACGCGGGATCATACCTTGAAACCGCACGGGGGCTTCGGTGGCGATCAGGCAAATGCAATCTTGGCCGGTTTCGGCGATAGGGGCGTGATCATCATGATCATCAGCAATTTCAAGATCCCCCCGTGCGAATCGGGCGTCATCATCTGTGAATGCGCCTTGTAAAACAAGGGTCAATTCCGTTCCGCGATGGGTATGTTTTGGCATGGCCTGCCCGCCAGGGATCGCCAATAACCGGGCCGATCCGCCATCATCGGCGCAAATCACACTTTGCCTGACACCCATACCGACAGGGCGCCATTTTACCGCCGTTTCATCCCCGCCAATGGCCTGCTGTAAGGGCGTGGGGAATAGGCCGGTTTTGCGGGTGGCAGGGCGTGGCGCAGGGGCCATTTCCGCAATACGCGCCAAGGTGTCATCCAACGCGCCATCGGCCATATCAACGCAATCCATATCGTTTATAATGGCCCCGCCCAAGGCTTCATACCCGCCAAGGCGGGCGCGCGCATCATCCGATAGCGATACATGTGTGGCCACCACAAGTTCAAAGGCGCGCGGCAATGTGCCTGCGGCGTAACTTAGTAAAATCGCATCTGATACGGTGTGCTGTACCACTTTAATCTCCGCGCGTCGTTTTCATTGTATGACGCAATCTTTCCATTGCCAATCTAATGCGCGATTTGATCGTGCCAAGGGGCAATCCGGTTTTATCGGATATTTCTTGATGTGATAAATCGCCAAAATAGGCCTGTTTGATCATATCTTGCTGCGTGCGAGGTAGATCGCCAATTGCCTGTGTCAATACATGCGCCATTTCGCGTTGTGCAATCACATCGGCCTGATCTGGCGCGGCCTCGGGGCCCCAAGGCAAGATATCGGGGTCTTGGCGGGTGGATTTGCGCAACAGATCAATCTTGCGATTGCGCGCGATGGTAAAGATCCATGCCGCGGGTGTGGCGCGCGCAGGGTCATATAGGTGTGCCTTGTGCCATAAGGTGGCCATCACGTCTTGGGTGCAATCTTCGGCCATGGTATGATCAAGGCCGGATTTCATCAAAAAGGCCTTGATGCGTGGGGCAAAATGATGAAACAGCGCGGCAAAGGCCGTTTGATCCTGCGCGTTTGCAATGGCTAGGATATGGTCCTGCCAGACAGTGTCGTCTCTGTCTTTTTGGGGTGCCAAAATCCGGGCCTTTCATTTTTACGCGCGTGATTTTGCGTGCATTAGTTTATGATCAATGGCGCAATAGCGCGCCGGAATCAAGCATACATGATAGCGATGCCCGCATATGTGGTGTATCTTTGATCCAAACCCAACCTTTGAACGTATTTTAAATAAACGAATTAATAAGGATAAAATCGTGCCATTTGAAACACCTGATTACCCCCGCCGCCGCATTGCCATTATTGGGGCGGGCATTTCCGGCATGGGCGCGGCCTATCATTTGGCCGATGCCCATGATGTGACCTTGTTTGAGGCCGCCGCGCGCCTTGGTGGGCATGCGCGCACGATTTATGCCGGGCAATCGGGCCAGCAACCCGTCGATACTGGGTTTATCGTGTTTAATTTCGCCAATTACCCGCATTTAACTAAATTATTTGCCGATCTGGATGTGCCTATCACCCCATCCGACATGAGCTTTGCCGCCTCGATCAATGGGGGGCGGTTTGAATATGGGTTGCATAATCTGCGGTCGTTATTTGCGCAGCCAAAAAACGCAGCCAACCCAAAATTCCTGCGCATGTTGCGCGATATCATGCGCTTTAACACCAAAGCACAGCATCTGGCCCAAGATACCCGCCTGAGCATGGGGGAATTTCTGGATGATCTAAAGGTCGGGCCTTGGTTCAAAGATTACTATCTAACGCCCTTATCGGGGGCGATTTGGTCAACCCCAAAAGAACAAATCATGGAATTTCCCGCACAGGCCATGATCCAGTTTTTCCGCAATCATCATTTGATGCAATTATCGGGCCAACATCAATGGTGGACAGTCAAAGGCGGGTCGATTGAATATGTGAACCGTCTTGAGGCCGCCTTGCGCAAAAAAGGCGCCCATATCATGTTATCGGCCCCCATTTCCACGGTGCGCCGTTCCCCCCAAGGGGTTGGGGTGATGCAGGCCGGGGCGTGGCATTATTTCGATGATGTTATTTTTGCCACCCATTCCGACGATAGCCTTGCGCTTTTGGCTGATCCCACGCCAGATGAACGCGCGGCCTTGGGCGCGGTGCGCTATCAACCCAATGAAATTATCCTGCATGCCGATCCGCGCGCCATGCCAAAACGTAAAATCACCTGGTCAAGTTGGAATTACACCGAACGCCCCGGCTATCAGGGCGGGCCGATTGATTTGACCTATTGGATGAACCGCCTGCAACCTATTCCCAAAAATGACCCTTTATTTGTAACGCTAAATAGTCGCGGGCCGATTGATGATAAATTGATTTATGACACAAATACGTTTCATCACCCGGTTTATGATTTGCCCGCACTTGCGGCCCAAAAAACCATTGCGGCAATGAATGGCCAAAACGCCACATGGTATTGCGGGGCATGGATGAAAAACGGATTTCACGAAGATGGGTATGGTTCGGCCCTAGATGTGGTTGCGGGATTATCGGCTAAATATCAGGCCGTGTTGGCCGCATGAGGCCGCAGGTTGATCATATTGCCGGGTCAACATTTCATGGTCGGGCGGGGGTGGTGAAAAACGCCTTTCGCTATGGCATTGATTACGTGATGTTGAATGCCGAGGCTACATCCCTTGATGCGCCATCGTGTTTTGGTCGCAATGCGCGCGGCATCTTATCGTTATGGGATTGTGACCATGGCGGGCCTGTGGGCCAAGGGCGGGGGGCGGTTTGGGCGCGCGACGTTCTGGCGCAATATGGATTAGCGGGGGTTACATCCGGGGCGCTGATGTTGTTGGCGCAGCCGCGCACATTGGGCCATGTGTTCAACCCGGTGTCGTTTTGGGTGGCTTATGATGACGCCGCCCAAATTCGTGCTATCATCGCCGAGGTCACCAATACATTTGGTGATCGCCATTGTTATTTATGTTTTCACGATGATCACCGCCCCATTACCCGCCATGATGAATTGCATGCGAAAAAGATTTTCCATGTTTCCCCGTTCCAAGATATCGCAGGTGATTACCGGTTTCGGTTTGATATCCGCGATGATCGTATCGGCATTTGGATCGCATATTCGGCCAATCAAAATGGGGTATTTGCCACCTTGACGGGCACAAGGCGACGGCTAGATTTCAGGGGCATGATCATGGCTATGATCCGCCGGCCTTTGGGCGCACGGCGCGTTTTGGCCTTGATTCACTGGCAGGCTTTGAAATTATGGTGGAAAGGCGCGCCTTATCGCGCGCGCCCCGTCCCGCCAAGGCAGGGCATATCACGCTAAGGGTTCGCCAATAGAATTGGCATAATGACAGGGTATCACAATGCGAGATTGGGGCAATAAACGATACTGGCTGGTGGGCGCATCCGAAGGGTTGGGCAAATCGCTTGCCCATACCCTAAGCCGGGCCGGTGTCGAATTGATTTTATCCGCCAGATCCGAGGATAAATTAAATGATCTGGCCTCTGAATTGCCGGGCCGGTCAAGTGTGGTTTGCTTGGATATAGGCGATGGGTCAAGTGTGGCCGAGGCGGCCCAAAAAATCGGTGATATTGACGGTATGGTCTTTTTAGCCGGGGTTTATTGGCCGATGCAGGCCCAAAATTGGAACGCAAATCAGGCCGAAACGATGTTGGATATAAACCTGATCGGCGCGGCGCGTGTTTTGGGGCAAGTGGTGCCAAAATTCGTTGAAAAAAACGCGGGCCATATTGTCTTAACCGGCAGCCTATCAGGGTTTCGGGGCCTGCCCGGTGCGATTGGATATTCGGCCTCAAAGGCGGGGCTGATGTCTTTGGCGGAATCTTTAGATGGTGATTTGCGTGATACCGAAATTGATGTGCAATTGATCAATCCAGGTTTCATCAAAACCCGTCTGACCGATAAAAACGAATTTTCCATGCCCTTTATCATGGAACCCGAACAAGCGGCGCAAATCTTTTTCGATCATATGAACACAGATCGGTTTACACGCAGTTTTCCCACCTTGTTTAGCCTTGTGTTTCGCCTAAGCCAATTTTTGCCGCATGGCCTATATCGGCGGTTGTTTTTTTAACAAAACAGGCGCCCCCGGATGGGGACGCCTGCGTAAACGGATGGATCGTATGGCGTTTAGAAATTATACGCGATGCTGACCCCAGCGGTCAAAAGATTAACATCCCCACCACTATCCGAAAATGAATGCTGCAAAATTTCACCACCCAAGGTAAAGCGGTCTGACAACAGGTAATCGGCGCCAATGCCATAATAAAAGCCGGTATCACCGGTATTGCCACGGGTATAATCGGCGCCGCCAATTGTGCCATAAACCAATGTGCGGCCTAGATCATAGCCCAATTCGCCACCCAAGCGATACATTGTCGTATCAACAGTGTTGTTTCCAGACAATTCACCACTTGGCATAATGTCGACTTCGCCGGCCAAAACAAGGCTGCCAAAATCACGACGATAGCCGCCGAAAACGCCGATATTATTACCGGAAAAATCAACGCCGGGCTGGTTGGTTACGGATGCATCCAATACGTAATCATATTGCAAACCTGCATACCACCCATCCCAATAACTGCGGGGTTGTGTGGGTTCATTAACAACAGGGGTGAATACCTGCTGGGGTGGTGGGGAATAAACGGGTTGTTGGGGTTGGGGTCGGTATTGCGTTGCACCGCCCGCAAAGGCAGGGCCCGCCAATACAAGAAGGATTGCGGAAAGGGAAAGCTGCTTCATTTTTAGCCTCGTTTTTTTTATTATTATGATTTTGATATACGCCGATGTGATTTGAAAATCAAGATTAAACAAAAGATGGGGGCGATATTTTGCCAAATTATACTTTTAAACTGTGTCACAATGATTTGATTGCATAGATAAAATGCAAAAAGCGCCGCCAAAATGGCGACGCTTTGTCGGTTTGCGGTTTCGCAAATGATTAGAAACGATATGCCGCGTTGATACCAACGGTTAGGATATCTGCGTCAACACCCGGTACACCATCAAAATCAGACGCGGTATGTTGCAAAACTTCGGCGCCAACTGTGATATTGTCATTGATCATGTAATCAACACCGATCCCGTAAACGGTTGCCAAGTCATTGCCAGTGCCCAGCGTTACGTCAGCGACACCAACTGTACCATAAACCAAAGCGCGACCTAGGTCATAGCCAACTTCGCCAAGAAAACGGTTTGTGCCAAAATCATCAGTGGTGCCTGCGTTATCCTCAACTTCGCCTGCAACGGATGCATCAACCGCACCGCCAACAACCCAGTTGCCGAAATCATAACGATACCCACCAGAAATCACTAAACCATAGCCGCTTAAATCTATGCCACCGACACTTGCACTGGCAATGTGATTATAGCTTAGGCCGCCAGACCAACCGGTCCAGGTTTCTTCAACGATGGGTTCAACGATAACAATAGGGGCCGGTGCGACAGTGCCGCCGGCATATACAGGGGATGCAATAACAAGGGCGATTGCAGATAGAGAAAGACGATTCATTTTAGCCTCATGAAGTTAATTGTCTGCGGTCGCGATACAATTACGGCTGGTATTGTGCAAGACAAATTATCAAAGGCACGCTTTGTATCATCGCAATGGGCAAATTCTTGCCGATTGATGGTTTGTTGTCCGCTAGGCAAATGCAAAAGCGCCGCCAAAATGGCGACGCTTTGATGATGATCTGATTTTGGTGTGTATCAGAACCGATAGGCCGCGTTTAGACCAACGGTTAGAACATCAATATCATCGCCAGCAACACCGTCAAAATCAGATACAGTATGTTGCAATACCTCAGCCCCAACTGTGATGGCATCTGTGATCATGTAATCAACGCCAATACCGTAAAATGTTGCAGTATCGCTACCGGTGCCAACTGTTACGTTTGCGGCCCCAACGGTGCCGTAAACCAATGTGCGGCCCAAATCATATCCGGCCTCAAGACCCAAACGGTCTGTCCCGAAATCAACCGCACCGGTGCCACCGGCAGCTTCGACATCACCGGCAATGCCGTAATCCAGTTCACCACCGACAACCCAGTTGCCAAAATCATAGCGATAGCCGCCGAACAAAACTGCGCCAAACCCGCTTAGATCGGAGCTAGCGCCGCCAGAGCTTAATGTCCCGCTTGCGATATGGTCATATTGCACACCGCCGTAAAAGCCAGTCCAATCCAGAACGGGTTCAACGGGGGGAACGTAAATCTGAACGGGTTGTGTTGTGCCACCTGCATAAAGGGGTGTTGCCAATACCAACGCGATGGCGGAAAGGGTAAGTTGCTTCATTTTTTGCCTCATTTTATTATATTATGATTAAATGATCCCTACAATTTGCGCATGTGAAAATCAAGGCCAAATATAAATGATATATTTGGCTGCATTGCAGATATGATGCGCAGAGTGTCTTATATGTAACAGAATTCAAATAATCAGAGGTTTGTCATGGTCAAAACAGCCATCATAGAAACGCCCGGCGGGCCGGAAAATTTCCGCATTGTTGCGCGTGAAATCGGTGATCCCGGGCCTGGTGAAATTCGCATTCGGCACAAGGCCATTGGCCTGAATTTCATTGATGTGTATCAACGCAGCGGTCTTTACCCGCTTGATTTTCCACATGCATTGGGGATGGAGGCCGCCGGCCTAGTTGAGGCCATAGGCCCCGGTGTCACCCATTTGAAACCGGGTGATCGCGCCGCCTATGCCGCCACGCCCCCCGGCGCCTATGCCGAGGCCCGCGTGATGCCCGCCGCCCAAGTCTGCCCTTTGCCCGATGCAATTTCCTTTGAACAGGGTGCGGCCATGATGTTGAAAGGCCTGACCACGCAATATCTGTTTCGCCGCACAACGCAAATCAAACCGGGTGATACGGTTTTGTTTCACGCCGCCGCCGGTGGTGTGGGCCTGATCGCCAGCCAATGGGCCGCATCCGATGGCATTCGCCTGATCGGCACGGCGGGCACAGATGAAAAATGCGCGTTGGCCAAGGCGCATGGCGCGGCTGAATGCATCAATTACCGCAGCCAGGATTGGGTGGCGCGCGTCAAGGATTTGACCGATGGCAAAGGCGTTGATGTGGTGATGGATGCCGTGGGCGCCGATACATTTGACGGATCGCTTGAGAGTTTGAAACCGCTTGGGTTTATGATTTCATTTGGCAATGCATCTGGCCCTGTGCCGCCTTTTTCACTGGCGACATTGGGCGCGAAAGGATCGTTGAAAATAACGCGGCCCACATTGTTCACCCATATTGCCGATCATGATACCTGTCAGGCCATGGCGCAAGATGTGTTTGCCAAGGTCGAAAGCGGGGCGGTTAAGATCCGCATTGATCAACGTTTCGCATTGGAAGATGTGGCCCAAGCCCATCGCAGCCTTGAGGCCCGCAAAACCACCGGGTCAACCATTTTGACGCTGTAACCCGGCCCGGATCAGGCGCGCGGTCACGCCCGGCGGCGCGTCTGGCCCAACATCAAGAACAAAGCCAAAGGCAGGCCCGCGCTGACGCCAATGCAATATGTGGCCGGGATCACCAGTAAAAACAATGGCTTGCGGTTGCCGATTGCCTCAACCAAGGCCCAAATGGTTAGGGCGATGGCCGATATCGTCAAATCATAAACCAGCCCCGTTGTGGCATCATTGACATACCACGCATCAATCATGGCTGATAAAGACCATCCGTTTTCTGCAAACCAGCTGTAGAAATAAAACCATGGCGTGATGATCCCGATAATCAAAAGGGCAAGGTAAATTGCGCGCAGCAGGGTCATAATAAGGCCTCATTACAATAAATTTATATGCAATTTAGGGCGTCTTGCCGATCTGTCACCTTTTATCTGCGCGCCGCCCGGGCGGGGGGTGGCACCTTGCCGGATGGTGATGTGCAAACTTTGCATGCATACCAATCTGATGATTGACCTTTGCACCCCCGCCGCGCTAGGCCTTGTGAATAGTTTATGTTTGCCGGTCTGACGCAGCATTCGGGGGGAAATATGTCTGATATCACACGCGAAAGCATGGATTGCGATATTGTCATCGTTGGGGCCGGTCCGGCAGGGTTATCAGCGGCGATCCGGTTAAAACAACTGGATGCGGGTCTGAATGTTGTGGTTCTTGAAAAAGGGTCCGAGGTGGGCGCGCATATCTTGTCGGGCGCGGTGTTAGACCCGGTGGGGTTGAATGCGTTGATCCCCGATTGGCAAGATCGCGGCGCGCCTGTCACTGTGCCGGTCCGCAAGGATAAATTTTACATGCTGGGCCAAGGCGGCGCGATGCGCCTGCCCAATGCGATGATGCCATCCTTGATGAATAATCACGGAAATTACATCGTATCTATGGCCAATCTTTGCCGCTGGATGGCCGAACAGGCCGAGGCTTTGGGCGTTGAAATTTTCCCCGGCATGGCGTGTTCTGAACTTGTGTATAATGATGCGGGCGGTGTGGCCGGTGTTGTGGCCGGTGAATTTGGCAAAAACCCCGATGGCACCCCGTCAGATGCCTATGAACCGGGGATGGAATTGCGCGCAAAATATGTGTTTCTGGCCGAAGGCGTGCGTGGGTCACTGACCAAAGAAATCATGGCGAAATACGATCTTTCCGCCGGAAAAGACCCACAGAAATTCGGCCTTGGCATGAAAGAGATTTGGGAAATCGACCCCGATAAACATGCCGAGGGCCGCGTGATCCACACGATGGGATGGCCTTTGGGCAAAAATGCAGGCGGCGGGTCATTCATTTATCACCTTGATAACAATCAGGTTTATGTGGGGTTTGTGACCCATCTAAACTATAAAAACCCGCATCTTTCCCCCTATATGGAATTTCAGCGGTTCAAACATCACCCCATGGTGGCCGATTTGTTGAAGGGCGGCAAACGCATCGCCTATGGCGCGCGCGCGATTTCCGAGGGCGGGTTTCAATCCATCCCCAAAACCGTAGCGCCGGGTGTGGCCATTCTGGGATGCAGCGCGGGATTGGTGAATGTGCCGCGCATCAAGGGCAACCATAATGCGATGCTATCGGGCAAAGCCGCCGCCGAGGCCGCGTTTGATGCCATTTCCGCAGGGCGTGCGGGCGATGAATTGGGCGCATATGACACCGCCCTGCGCACAGGCCCGATTGGCCAAGACCTGAAACCGGTGCGCAATGTCAAACCGCTTTGGTCAAAATACGGGTTGCTGGGTGGCCTTGGCCTTGGCGGGCTTGATATGTGGACCAACAGCCTGTTTGGTCTGTCGTTTTTTGGCACGCTTTCGCATGGTAAATCAGATGCTGAATGCACCGAAAAAGCCGCAGATCATACCCCGATTGAATATCCCAAACCCGATGGGGTTATCAGTTTTGATCGCCTGACCAATGTCAGCTATTCCATGACAAACCACCAAGAAAACCAGCCCGCGCATCTGAAATTACTGGATGCAAGCGTGCCGATTGGTGTCAATCTGCCCAATTATGCCGAACCTGCGCAACGCTATTGCCCTGCCGGTGTATATGAGGTTGTAAAAGACCAAGGCAGCGATCCGCGATTTGTCATCAATTTCCAAAATTGCGTGCATTGCAAAACCTGCGATATCAAAGACCCGTCGCAAAACATCACCTGGACTGTACCCCAAGGCGGGGATGGGCCGAATTACCCGAATATGTAGCGGCCAAGCCGGGCCTTTGTGCGCTGTGCGGCGATGAAATGAGGATGCTATGACCCTATTTGCCAAATCATTTGTTTGGTCTGTGGTGGCCTTTATCGGCCTGACCGGTACGGGTGTTTTGGCGCAAACCCCCAATATGGGCCAAAATTCCGGCCCGTATTTGGCAGGGCGTGTTGCATTGCTGGGCCAAGATTTCGTAACCGCCGCCGCCCAATTTGACGCCGCCCTGACCCAAGGCGCAGATGACATTTCTTTGTTGGCCGATGCGGTTTATGTTCATGCATTGCTGGGCCAATGGGATCGCGCGGCCATGTTGACCCCGCAGGGCGCGGGGGCGGCGGGCGCGCGTGATGTGATTGATCTGCCGCTATTTGTGGATGCGATGCGCCGCGATGATGTGCAAGCTGTGGCTGATTTGCTGGCCAGCGGTCAAACGGCGGGTCAATTTGTGGATGATTTGATTGCCGCATGGGCGGCCTTTGACGCAGGCGATATGCGTGCCGCTGTGCAATTATTTGAAACGGCAGCAGAAATTGAGGGTTTGTCCGGCATTGCCTATCAACATTTGGCCTATGCGCGCGCGGCGGTTGGGGATTTCGCCGGTGCAGATCGTATTTTGTCGGGCGAAGAATTTGGCCCGCTTTTTCCCTCAGAACGGTTGGGCCGGGCCCATGCGTTGATTTTACATCAATTGGGCCGCTATGAGGATGCAGCACAGGTTTTATCGTTTTTCACAGGGGCGGTTGCTGATCCAAGCCTTGTGATGTTTGAAAACCGGTTGTCGCAACGCAACACTGCCGCGCCTTATGATTTTATCGTGACGGCCCAACAAGGCATTGCCGATGTGTTCTTTGTGGTCGCGGCGGCCTTGGATGCACAAGATGCGCCAGGAAGTTTGGCGATTTTATATGCGCAGGCGGCGGTGGGTGTTGACCCCACGCACCAAGATGCGCGGCTTTTGTTGGCGCAATTGTGGCAACAACGCGACCAATCGGATTTGGCGCAACGCGCCTATGAATCCATTCCCAATCAAAGCGATCATTATATTGAGGCCCAGATGGGTCTGGCGGAATTGTTGTTTGATACCGGGGATGAACGGCGCGCCTTGGCGATAAGCGCCGCTTTGGTTCGAGATTATCCCGATTTATCAGCGGCCTATGTCATTCATGGTGATTTGATGCGCCGGGCCGATCAATGCGGTGGCGCAATCGCTGCCTATAGCCGGGCGATTGATATGCGCGATGCAACGCAACGATCCACCGCGCCGCTTTTGTTTTTGCGGGCCGTATGTCATGATCATGTGGGCGATTGGGCCGCGGCCGAAACCGATTTGCGCGCCGCCCTTGATCTGATCCCCGATGATCCTAGGTTTTTGAATTTTCTGGGCTATGGTCTGGTTGAACAGCGGCGCAATCTGGACGAAGCCCTTGGCATGATTGAACGGGCCGTTGAACAACGCCCCACATCTGGTGCGATTGTTGATTCACTGGCTTGGGTTTTGTATCGGCTTGGCCGTTTCGATGATGCGGTTGACCCGATGGAACGCGCCGTGACCCTTGAACCAACCGATCCGATTATCAATGATCATTTGGGGGATGTCTATTGGATGGTGGGTCGCCGCAACGAGGCCCGGTTTCAATGGCAACGCGCCCTAAGCTTTGACCCCACGCCTGAGGATGCCGCGCGTATTCGGCTAAAGCTTGAACTGGGTCTGGATGCCGTTTTGCGCAGTGAAGGCGGCGTTGGCGCAGTGGAATGAATGATGCAATGAACGGTGCAATGAAACGGTTTGCGCCGGCCAAAATCAACCTGGCGCTGCATGTTACGGGGCGGCGGGCGGATGGGTATCATAGGCTTGATTCGATTGTGTGTTTTGCCGATCTTGGCGATTGGGTCACCTTGACGCCTGCGCCTGCGATTGCCCTTGGTGTGACCGGCCCAATGGCCGCCGGCGTGCCCGATGACAATCGCAATCTTGCCTGGCGGGCGGCGGCGATGTTTGACCCCAATATCGGTGTGGATATCCATTTGGAAAAACACCTACCGGCGGCAGCGGGCATTGGCGGGGGGTCATCGGATGCGGCGGCGGTGTTGCGGGGTATTGGCGAAGATATCAAGGATATTCCCACGCTGCCGCCCCTTTATGCGGTGTTGGTAACGCCCAATATTGCGGTGCCGACGGGGGTTGTTTTTAATGGCTTGACCTGCGCGAATACTGCGCCCTTGCCGCCGCTGCGCTGGAGCGGTTTTGCCGATTTTATCGCATGGTTACAGATCACACGAAATGATCTGGAACCACCCGCCTGCGCCTATGCGCCTGCGATTCGTCAGGCGATTTCACGATTGCAGGGCCAACCCCATTGCGCCCTTGCCAGAATGAGCGGATCCGGCGCCACCTGTTTTGGCCTGTTTGAAAAACGCGATCATGCGCAAACCGCCGCCCGCGCCCTTGCCGCCACATATCCCGATTGGTGGGTGCAGGCCGCGATGCTAAACTAGTGGTTAATTCAAGCGCGCCACAACATGGCGGGCCAGATCGGCCAATAGGGGTTTTAGCGCGTGATCGGGCAGGGCATCCAATGCGGTGATGGCCTCATGCGTCCAATATTGGGCCAGATCGCTGGTATATTGCAAACTGTTGTGACGCGCCAATAGGGTTTGGGCGTGATCCAAATCATCATCGCCCTGCTGGCCTTTGGCAATGGTGCGATCCCAAAAGGCGTGTTCGGCCCGATCGGCCTTTGAAATGGCGTGGATGATGGGCAGGGTCAATTTGCGTTCGCGGAAATCATCGCCGATATTTTTGCCAATCTGCGATGATACACCCCCCCAATCCAGCACATCATCGACCATTTGAAAGGCCACGCCCAACCCATCACCATATCGGGCAAGGGCGGTAATTTCGGCTTCGGGGCGGTTGGCAATGACACCGCCCACCGCGCAGGCGGCCTCAAACAAGGCGGCGGTTTTGCCGCGCACAACCTGTAGATATGTGTCTTGGGTCGTGGCAATGTTGGTGGCCGAACTAAGTTGCAGAACCTCGCCCTCGGCAATGATGGCGGATGCGCCCGATAACATATCCAAAACCCGCAATGATTTGGTTTCCACCATCAATTTGAACGCCCGCGCAAACAGGTAATCGCCGACCAAGATGCTGGATTTATTATCCCATAGCAGATTGGCCGTGGGCCGCCCACGGCGTTTGTGGCTTTCATCGACCACATCATCATGCAGCAGCGTTGCGGTATGGATAAATTCAACCGTTGCGGCCAGTTTGTGGTGATCTAGCCCATCATACCCGCAGACCTGCGCACAGGCCAATGTCAGAAGGGGCCGAATGCGTTTGCCGCCCGCCCCCATCAGATGGGCGGTGACTTGGGGAATGCGCGGGGCATATTGCGATTCCATCCGGGTTTGGATCAGGGTGTTTACGGCCTTAAGATCATCTATCAGATGGTTGCGGATGTGATCCAGTGGGGTGATATGCGCGGGGTCATGGGCCATGGCGGGCGGTGTCCTTATTTCTCGACAAGGGGGGGTAAAGCCCCTAAATCTATGACATGCAAGAAATTCTGCGCAGCACCGATCCAACCGTCATTGCCTTTGCCTCGGCGCTTTTGTCGGGTGAGGATATAGAGGTATTTGAAATGGACGTCCATATAAGCGCGCTAGAAGGATCCATCGGTATTTTCCCGCGCCGGTTATTTGTGGCCCGCCAAGATGCGTTTTTGGCCCGTTCCGTGTTGCGCGACAATGATTTACCGGTATCCGAGTGACCGCATCTGACATCACATATGACGCCTTTTTGGGCGGTAAAATTCACATCCGCCAACCGCGCATTGGCTATCGCGCGGGGTCTGACCCGGTGGTTTTGGCCGCCGCCGTGGCCGCCCAATCGGGGCAAAGCGTGTTGGAATTGGGCTGTGGTGTGGGGGTGGCGTCGTTATGTTTGGCCCATCGTGTGCCGGGTTTGGCGCAGGCCGGGGTAGAACGGCAGGCCGATTATGCCGATTTGGCACGCGGCAATGCCATGGCCTTATCGGTGGATTTTGATGTTTTCACCGCCGATTTGGTCGATTTACCTGGTGATATCCGCGCGCGATCTTTTGATCATGTCATCGCCAACCCGCCGTTTTTTCCAACCGGGTCTGGCACGCAATCCGATAATGCGGGGCGCGATGCGGCCCTGCGCGAAGACACGCCTTTGGCGGTTTGGCTGGATGTTGCGCACCGTCGCCTTAAACCCAAAGGATGGATGACCATGATCAATCATATCACGCGATTGCCAGATATTTTGGCCCTGTGTGAAGGCAAATTTGGATCCATCACCGTTATGTATGGGATTCAAAATTTAATTAATGTGTTCATTCCATCAGGCTCAGCAAAAGCTGCTTTAACTATGCCACTTATGGCTCCATTTAGCGATATTGTTGGAATTTCGAGACAGGCAACAGTTGTGGCTTTTCAGTTTGGCGATGGATTTACAAATATGATTACTCCAACTTCGGGAGTACTAATTGG
>CAZPSB010000001.1:37397-38152 GCA_964589025.1 uncultured Jannaschia sp.
CGGATCGCTTTGTGATGCGCGCGCGCAAATCAGGCCGCGCGCCCTTTGTTTTATTGGCGCCCTTTGTGATGCATGAAGGCCCGTCGCATCGCGCCGATTGCAAAGATTTTTCGCCCCTCGCCCAGGCGATTTTGCGTGATGGTGCGCCACTGCCTTGGCCGTGATGGCCCGATTTTGTGGGCCGTGCGCATAGGTATGCATTCGGGCCGCACCAAACAAGACGTGACAAAATGAATTTTCCGTGCTGAACTTTATCTGTCGAAACATAAAAATTGATGGAGGGTTTAGATGTCACTGACAGGTCATCTGGAAGAGTTGAAAAGAAAACACGCCGCAATCGCAAAACAAGTCGAAGATGCCGAACGAACCCCCGGCGCCGATGCCCTTTCCATCCGCGATATGAAAAAAGAAAAACTGCGCCTGAAAGAAGAAATCGAACGCTTGGCGGTGGCGTGATTTTTTGGCCTGTGCCCGTTGGTGTTTTGGCGGGCGCGGGCAACCATATTCACGATAGGATTAGCCGATTCACATATGCCCGGCGCGGGCGGGATCGGCGGGGTAGGTTCCTAACACATTGATTTCATTTGTGAAATATCCCAATTCATCCATTGCGCGTTTCACAGGCGCGTCATCCACATGGCCTTCGATTTCGGCGTAAAACTGTGTTGCATTGAACGACCCATCCACCATGTAAGATTCCAGTTTTGTCATATTCACGCCATTGGTCGCAAACCCGCCCATCGCCTTATAAAGGG
>CAZPSB010000001.1:38169-40127 GCA_964589025.1 uncultured Jannaschia sp.
TGGTCTTCAATATGGCGGGCCAGAACATCCAGCCCGTAAATTTCTCCGGCCAAATCCGATGCCAGCGCGGCCTGCGTTTTATCGCCGCGTTCGGCCACATCACGCGCGGCGCGGGCATTATCGGGGCTGACGCGACCTTTGATGTCGTTTTGTTGTAAAAACCGCGCACATTGGGGCAGTAAGACAAGATGGCTCCAGGCGGTTTGGATGTCTGAAATCTGTGCGCCGGGCACCCCAAGCAGATTGATATGAACGCGGACAAAGGCCTCATCCACGATATGCAGGCCAGAATCGGGCAAGAGGCGGTGAATATCGGCCACCCGCCCATAGGTTGTGTTTTCAACCGGCAACATGGCCTGATCGGCGGCGCCGGTTGTCACGGCGGTGATGGCGTCTTCGAAACTGGCACAAGGCAGCGGGTCAAGTTCAGGCCGGGCTGCATGGCAGGCTTCGTGTGAATATGCGCCGGGTTCCCCCTGAAATGCGATGCGGCCTGTCATTCGTGTTGCCCTTAAAGTTGAATATATCAAATGTGGTCGTTTCGTCGCGCTATGTAATACTTGCGCTTGGTATGTAAAACCCCATAGATAGAACGAAACCCGTAAACTGAATGGGATGATCATGTTTGACACAATGACAATGACGAAAGCACTGGGTGGTTTTTGTATCGCCCTTTTGGCCTTGTTGCTTGGCGGTTGGGCCGCTGATGGGCTTTATAATATCGATGTATATCATGGTGATGACCATGTCCGCGGCTATGTGATTGCCGTTGACGAAGGCGATGATGCAGCCCCTGCCGAAGATGTGGTTGAGATCGCCTTTGCCGATGTGTATGCCACCGCTGATGCATCCGCAGGCGAAGGGTTGTGGCGCAGTTGTCGGTCATGCCACGCGTTGGAACCGGGCGCAAATGGTGTCGGCCCGTATTTGCACGGCATTGTTGACCGCCCCATGCACAGCGCCGAAGGGTTTTCATATTCCGATGGGTTGCTGGCCATCAGCGGCACTTGGACCCCCGAAGAATTATCGGCCTTTTTGGAAAGCCCAAGCACATATGCCCCCGGCACGGCCATGAATTATCGCGGCATGAGCGATATCGAAGATCGCGCCAATTTGATTGCCTATCTGGCGACCTTCCAATAAAGTGCCTGACATTATACGCAAAAACCGCCCTTATGGGCGGTTTTTTGCGTTTGACACGCCCGATCACGGTTTCTTGGCTTGCGCCGGCCTGTCGTCGCGTTACTGTCTTATCTTAACATATTATATACAAGTTAAAGGTTGGATGATGCGCCCCCATGCCCAAGCCAAAATTTGCCCCCTATCCCAGGCCCTGCCGATTTGGATGTTGGCCCAATTTGGGGGCCTGATTATATTGGCCTTTGTCCTTTTGGCGGGGCCGGCGCGTGCGCAAACAGATGATGGGTTGGCAAATGATGGGTTGGCAAATGATGGGTTGATTGTGACCCATGCGATATCCACCTTTGGCACGCCCCGCTATGGCCCTGATTTTCCGCATCTGGATTATGTAAACCCCGATGCACCGCAAGGCGGGGAATTGTCATTGCCATGGTCATCGGGGCAATTTGATTCGCTGCATCCCTATACCCGCCTTGGGCGGCCTGCGGTTTTGGCTTCGCAACTCTTTGAATCCATGTTGACATCCACCGCCGATGAGGTCGGGTCATCCTATTGCCTTTTATGCGAAACCATCACCTATCCAGAGGATGTATCCTTTGTGATTTTCACCCTGCGCGACGGGGTCACATTTTCCGACGGCACCCCGATGACGGCGCAGGATGTCTTGTTTTCATATGAAATTCTGCGCGACGAAGGCCTGCCCAGTTTCCGCGCGTCAATCCCGTTGACCATCGAATCGGCGCAAGTGTTGGATGATCGGCGCATCCGGTTTACGTTTAACCCCAATGCGCCTGTGCGCGGGCGCATTACATCGGCGG
>CAZPSB010000001.1:40144-45512 GCA_964589025.1 uncultured Jannaschia sp.
CGATGTGAACCGCCGCATCGTCTACAAGCGCAATCCTGACTACTGGGGCAAGGATTTGCCCATCAATCGCGGGCGGCATAATTTTGATACCATCCGCATCCAATATTATGGCGATAGCCTGGCCGCCTTCGAAAGTTTCATCGCAGGTGATTATACATTCCGCCAAGAAAGCAGCAGTCAGGCTTGGGCCAATAATTACGATTTCCCTGCCTTGCAAAATGGTACGGTGATTCGTGAAACCCTGCCGGATGGGTCGATTGCCAGCGGGCAAAGTTTTGTTTTGAACCTGCGCCGCCCCGTTTTCCAAGATGTCCGCGTGCGTCAGGCCGTGGCGTCAATGTTCAATTTTGAATGGACAAATGAAACCTTATTTTATGGCCTTTACGCCCCGATTTATAGTTTCTGGGAAAATACCGATTTGGCCGCGCAAGGTTTGCCAACCGATGATGAATTGGCCATATTGAACCCGCTGCGTGATGTTTTACCGGCATCGGTTTTCACCGACGAACCCTTTGCCACACCGCCATCCAACCCCGCGCGCGCCCTTGATCGCACCCAAGCGCGTCGCGCGTTGGACTTGTTGGAACAGGCCGGGTGGCAGGCGGGCAATGACGGGATGTTGCGCAATGATGCCGGGGCGACATTGGATATCGAATTTCTAAATGTATCCCCCCTATTTGATCGCATCATCAACCCCTATGTCGATAATTTGCGTGCCATCGGCGTGAATGCCACCCTAAGCCGGGTGGATAGCGCGCAGTTTAGCGTGCGCCAACGCGCGGCAGATTTTGATATTATCACCGGTCATTTTCCCATGTCTGAGGAACCCGGTTCAAGTCTGCGCCAATATTTTGGATCACTTGGCGCGGATGAATCATTGTTTAACACACCGGGGCTAAGTGACCCTGGCATTGATGCATTGATCGAAACCGTGGTGAATGCTGAAACGCAAGATGACCTCAATACCGCCGTTAGCGCGCTTGATCGGGCGTTGCGCGCCCATGTCATTCGCGTGCCGCAATGGTATAACAACACCCATTGGGTCGCCTATTACGATATGTATCGGTATCCTGAAAACCTGCCACCCTATGCGTTGGGGTTTAATGATTTCTGGTGGATCGACCCGGTGGCCGAAGCCCGCCTGCGTGATCAGGGGGCGTTTTAGGCGTTATGCTGGCTTATATTTCACGGCGATTGGTGCTGATTATTCCGACCTTGTTCGGGATCATGTTGTTGAATTTTGTTCTAACGCAATTCTTGCCCGGTGGCCCGATTGATCAGGTTTTGGCCAGTATCGAAGGCGATACCGATAGTTTCGCGGGCTTTACCGGCGGTGGCGCAGAAACCTTTAACGATAGCGAAGTCCAGGGCGGTTATCTGGGTGCGCGCGGTATATCAGAACGCCATTTGCAGCAGCTAGAGGTTGAATTCAATTTCGCGCGCATTGTATGCGATGCGGGGTATATTGGCGAGGCTGATTTGGACGAAGATGCCTGCCGCGCCGAAACCATACCGCAGATTGAGCGGTTTTTCCTGATGATGTGGGATTATATGCGGTTTGATTTCGGCGAAAGTTTCCATAGTGGCCGTGCGGTCGTGGATTTGGTGGTTGAACGCTTGCCGGTATCCATCACGCTTGGGTTTTGGCCCACGCTGATTGCGTATTTGATTTCTATTCCTTTGGGCATTCGCAAGGCGGTGCGCGATGGGTCAAAATTTGATGTCTGGACATCGGGCGTGGTGATTGTCGCCTATGCGATACCGGGGTTTTTATTTGCCACGATGTTGTTGATCTTGTTTGCGGGCGGGCGGTATTATCAAATTTTCCCCGCCGCTGGCCTGACATCTGAAGGGTGGGGTGATCTATCGTTCATCGGCAAAATCCTTGATTATCTGTGGCATATCACCCTGCCGGTTGTGTCGCTTACAATTGGGGCTTTTGCCACCCTGACCTTGTTGACGAAAAACAGCTTTCTCGATGAGATTAAAAAACAATATGTCACCACCGCCCGCGCCAAGGGGGTGCATGAAAACCGTGTGCTATATGGCCATGTATTTCGTAATGCGATGTTAATCGTGATTGCCGGATTTCCGGCGGTGTTTATCGGGGTGTTTTTTGGCGGGTCTTTGATTATCGAATCTATCTTTTCGCTGGAAGGTTTGGGCCGGCTTGGCTTTGACGCTGTGGTCAGCCGCGATTATCCGGTGGTGTTTGGCACGCTTTTTGCCTTTAGCCTGATTGGCCTAGTTGTCGGTTTGATTTCCGATTTGATGTATGTCTGGATCGACCCGCGCATTGATTTTGACACGCGGGAAACATAACGATGAAAATCTTTGCAACCCCGCGCGCCTTCAGGTTATCGCCGCTTAATCGCCGCCGCTGGCAGAATTTCAAGGCCAATCGCCGCGCCTATTGGTCTTTGATCATTCTGGGTGTATTATATATTTTGTCGCTTTTTGCGGAATTTCTGGCCAATGAAAAACCCATTCTTGTGCGGTTTCAGGGCGCCTATCATATGCCCGTGTTTCAGTTTTATTCCGAACGGGATTATGGCGGGTTTTTCCCCACTGCCGCCGATTACCGCAGCGATATTTTGCAATGTCTGATTGAAACCGGCGGTATCCCGGAATGCGCCGATGATGATAGCGGCGATATTGCGCGCGAAATTTTGGCCGATGCGGCCGATGGGGTGGTGTTTGGCGAACCCATTACACCGGGTTGGATGATTTGGCCGCCCATTCGGGCCAGTTATGATTCGGTGAATGAATTAAACGGGCCTGCACCTTCGGCGCCTGATGATAGGCATTGGTTGGGCACTGATGACACATCGCGCGATGTGGCTGCGCGGGTGATTTACGGGTTTCGCCTATCGGTCAGTTTTGCCTTGGTGGTGACACTGTTGACCTCGATCTTGGGCATTGCGGCGGGCGCAGTGCAGGGGTTTTTCGGCGGCTTGGTTGATTTGATTTTCCAACGCGTGATAGAAATTTGGAACGCCACGCCCAGCCTTTATGTCATCATCATCTTTTCCGCCTTTTTCGCCATGAATTTCTGGCTATTGGTGTTTTTGATGGTGCTGTTTGGGTGGACGGCTTTGGTTGGTGTGGTGCGGGCCGAATTTTTGCGGGCGCGCAATTTTGAATATGTGCGCGCGGCCCGTGCCTTGGGGGTTTCGAATGCGGTGATTATTTACCGCCATGTGTTGCCCAATGCGATGGTGGCCACATTAACCTTGTTGCCCTTTATCGTAACTGGCACGATTGGCACCTTGGCGACGCTTGATTTTCTGGGCTTTGGCCTGCAATCCAGCGCGCCATCCTTAGGCGAAATGACCTTGCAGGCGCGCAATAATCTATCGGCGGTCTGGTTGGGCTTTACCGCGTTTTTCACCTTTGCGATCATGTTGTCTTTGTTGGTGTTTATTTTCGAAGGCGTGCGCGATGCATTTGACCCCAGAAAGACATTTTCATGAACGTGCTTGAGGTCAAAAACCTATCTGTTCAATTTACCCAAAACGGTCAGGCCGTGCAGGCGGTGCGCGATGTATCGTTGCATGTGGCAAAGGGTGAAACCGTGGCGCTTGTGGGCGAATCGGGATCGGGCAAATCGGTGACGGCACTTTCAAGCGTGTCACTTTTGCCGGCCTCGGCGCGGGTGGCGGGGTCGATCACCTATAAGGGCGAAGAATTGGTCGGCGCGCCTGATGCCGAATTGCGCGCCCTGCGTGGCAACGATATCAGCTTTATCTTTCAAGAACCGATGACATCGCTTAACCCTTTGCACACGCTGGAAAAACAAATCACCGAAAGCCTGTCTTTGCATCAGAATCTGCGCGGAAAACCGGCGCGCCAACGGGTGCTTGAATTGCTAAGAAAGGTCGGCATTCGTGACCCCGAAACGCGGTTGGGGGCCTATCCGCATCAATTGTCAGGCGGTCAACGCCAACGCGTGATGATTGCCATGGCCTTGGCCAATGGCCCGGATTTGTTGATTGCCGATGAACCCACAACCGCACTTGATGTCACAATTCAGGCCCAAATCCTTGATCTGCTGGCCGATTTGAAACAATCCGAAGGCATGAGCCTGTTGTTCATCACCCATGATCTGGGTATTGTGCGCCGCATTGCCGATCGGGTTTGCGTGATGAAAGATGGCGCAATTGTTGAACAGGGCAAAACGTCTGAGATTTTTAAAAACCCACAACATCCCTATACCAAGATTTTGTTGAATGCCGAACCGGCAGGTCAACCGGGGCCGGTGGCCGATGATGCGGATGAGGTGATTTCAACCGATGATTTGCGGGTTTGGTTCCCCATTCAGCGCGGATTTCTGCGCCGTACCGTGGGTCATGTCAAGGCGGTGAATGCCGCAACCCTTTCGGTGCGTCAGGGCGAAACCCTTGGTGTTGTCGGCGAAAGCGGGTCTGGCAAAACCACTTTGGCTTTGGCAATCATGCGGTTGATTTCATCAAAAGGGCCGATTGTGTTTTTGGGCCAAGATATACAAACCCGCAAATCCCGCGCGATGCGCCCCTTGCGGCGTGATATGCAAATCGTGTTCCAAGATCCCTTTGGGTCGCTTAGCCCCAGGATGAGCGTGGCCGAAATCGTGGCCGAAGGGTTAAGTGTGCATGATGTGCCACGCGATCAGCACCGCGAAAAAGTGGCCGAAATTCTGGTTGAGGTTGGTCTTGATCCCGCCGCAATGGATCGGTACCCGCATGAATTTTCGGGCGGTCAAAGACAGCGCATTGCCATTGCGCGCGCCATGATTTTGCGCCCGAAACTGGTGGTATTGGATGAACCGACATCGGCGCTTGATATGACGGTGCAGGTCCAGATTGTGGAATTGTTGCAGAATTTGCAGGCGCAATATGGGCTGAGTTATTTGTTCATTTCCCATGATCTGCGCCTTGTGCGCGCCATGAGCCATAAGACCATGGTCATGAAAAATGGCGATGTGGTTGAGGCCGGGATAACCCAAGACGTATTTGCCAATCCCCAACATGATTATACCAAATCCTTGTTGAATGCGGTGTTTGATTAACGACCCCTTTATGCAGTGCTGGCGCTGTGCCAACTTGCAATTTGGCCCGTGCATGATAGGGGAAAGCAAATGTTTTTCGCCTGGGATGTCACGACATGACCGATCTTGAACCGCTTAGAACCGCATGGTTGGGCCGCATTGCGGCGGCCAATGATGAAACCACGCTAGAGGATGCGCGCATTGCCGCGCTTGGCAAAAAAGGCGAGATCAGCCTGAAAATGCGCGAATTGGGCAAAATGACACCCCAAGAACGGCAGGTGGCCGGCCCTGCATTGAATGCGTTAAAGGATGAAATCAACACCGCCATTGCCGCGCGCAAAA
>CAZPSB010000002.1:0-11317 GCA_964589025.1 uncultured Jannaschia sp.
ACGGGATTAACCAGATCTCGTCTCAGGCCCCGGATCTGGGCGTTGCACAGCGCCACTTGGATGTTATTCGCCAAGGCATGTGGCAGGCCAATAATGACCGGCGCGGCACCGCCTATAGCAGCCGCGTTTTATCAGATGATCATGTTATTGCCGGCAAAACAGGCACCAGTCAGGTGCGCAATATCACCTTCGAAGAACGGCAAACCGGTGTTTTGCGCAATGATGACCTGCCTTGGGAACAACGCGATCATGCGTTATATGTGGGCTATGGCCCGGCAGATAACCCGCGCTATGCGGTTTCGGTTTTGGTCGAACATGGCGGCGGCGGGTCGGTGGCCGCTGCACCGATTGGGCGCGATATTTTGTTAAGGGCGCAATTGGGGGCTGTTCCATCGCCTGATTTATACCCCATCAGCCAAAGACGCGAGATTGAGGCGCTGCATAATTCTTTGCCCTTATTGCCAAGCGAACCCGTGCCGTTTGATCAAATACAATCATCGCGGAACCGCACATGAGCTTTCTGGAATATAACATCAAATACACCCCCACAGGGTGGCGCAAGATTTTATATATGAACTGGCCTTTGGTTCTGGTGATCTGCGCGGTGGCGTGTTTTGGGTTTGTGATCTTGTTTTCCGTGGCAGGCGGCACGTTAGATGTTTGGGCCGAACCGCAAATGTGGCGCTTTGCCATGGGTTTTGGCATTATGATGTTTGTTGCCTTTGTGCCCATTTGGTTTTGGCGCAATGTATCTGTTTTGGCCTATGTGGTGTCTATTTTACTGCTGCTTTATGTTGAATTTTTCGGGATCACAGGCGGGGGCGCGCGCCGGTGGATCGATTTTGGCTTTGTCCGGTTGCAGCCCTCGGAATTGGCAAAAATTGCCGTGGTCATGATGTTGGCCACCTATTATGACTGGCTAGAGGTCCGCGCCGTGTCACGACCCGTTTTTGTGTTCATCCCCCTTTTGATTATCGCCCTGCCTGTGATGTTAACCGCCATACAACCCGATCTTGGCACATCTCTTTTGATTATGGCCGGTGGGGTTGGCATCATGTTTTTGGCGGGGGTGCATGTCGGTTATTTTCTGGCCGCCCTTATACCGGTCTGCGGGGCGGTTTGGGCGGTTTTTGCCAGCCGAGGCACCGAATGGGCGCTTTTGGCGGATTATCAATATAACCGAATTGACGTGTTTTTTAACCCTTATCTTGATCCGCATGGCACCGGATATAACATTATCCAAAGTCAAATTGCCCTTGGGTCGGGCGGATGGACGGGGCGCGGCTTCATGCAAGGCACCCAGATCCGGGGGGAATTCATCCCCGAAGCGCATACCGATTTCATCTTTGCGGCTTTGGCCGAAGAATTCGGCCTGATTGGCGGGGTTGCGTTATTGGCGCTTTATATTCTGGCTTTGATTTTTTGCGTAATGACGGCATTGGCCACCCGTGATAGATATGCATCTTTGGTATCATTGGGCGTTGCGATTACATTTTTCCTGTATTTCGCAATCAACATGTCCATGGTAATGGGGCTAGTGCCGGTGGTGGGTGTGCCCCTGCCTTTGGTTAGTTATGGTGGGTCGGCGATGCTTGTTCTGATGGCGGCATTTGGCTTGGTTCAATCCGCCAATATTCACCGCCCCCGATAGCACATAGAGGTTTATCAATGCCAATTGCTTTGTTTGCCGCGCAACCGCAACGCTGGGCGGAATATCGTGATCCGCTTGAAATTGCCTTTGAACAGGCCGGTCTGTCACATATCACCCTGACACAAAACGCCGCGCCCAAAGATGTCGATTACATCATTTACGCCCCCAATAGCGACTTGCAGGATTTCACAGCTTACACAAACCTAAAGGCGGTTTTGAACCTTTGGGCCGGGGTCGAAGATATCGTGGGCAACCCAACCCTGAAGGCCCCGCTGGCGCGTATGGTGGATCAGGGGCTAACCGATGGAATGGTGGAATGGGTCACAGGGCATGTGTTGCGCCATCACCTGAATATGGATACCCATATCCATGGACAAGATGGCATTTGGCGATTGGGCGCGCCCCCCTTGGCCAAAGACAGAACCATTGCGGTTTTGGGCTTGGGTGTCTTGGGCCATGCCTGTGCGGATATGTTATCTAAACTGAAATTCAATGTCTTGGGGTGGTCGCGGCGCGCGAAATCGGCGCAATCTTATACCGCCTATCACGGGGATGAGGGGCTGACGCATATTTTGCAAAAGGCCGAAATTGTGGTCTTGTTACTGCCTGACACACCGGCCACAACGGATGTGTTAAATGCAGATCGCATCGCACAATTGCCGCGCGGTGCGATTGTGATCAATCCCGGGCGCGGCCCCTTGATTGATGATGATGCATTGATTGACGCGCTGGATAATGGCCATATCGCCCATGCAACCCTTGATGTGTTTCGCCACGAACCCTTGCCCAAAGATCACCCATTCTGGGCCCATCCCAATGTGACCGTCACACCGCATATCGCATCACAAACCCGCCCCGATACCGCCGCACAGATCATCGCCGAAAATATATGTCGCGCCGAACAGGGCCGGGATCTGTTATATCTGGTCGATCGCAGGCTTGGATATTAACCGGACCATTTTGCAATTCCCACGCAGAATGGCTAGATGAATTTCAAATGTTTTAATTTTGGGCCACGCCTATGCCAGTTATTTTGCAATGGTTATTTCGGTTGATTTATGTCTGCATTTTTGTGGGCATTTTGGTGATGTTATTGGCCTGGTGGATCGCGTCACGATCCATTCCTGATTATTCGGCCCAATGGCGGGTTGATGGCGCCACTGCGCCGGTTGAAATCATCCGCAACACCGCCGCTGTTCCACATATTTTTGCGACCACAGATGAAGATGTGTTTTTCGGGTTGGGTTTTGCCCATGCCCAAGATCGTTTGTGGCAAATGTTGGTGGCACGCCGCACCGCCCAAGGCCGGTTATCCGAAATTTTTGGGGCCTCCACGCTTGAAATTGACGATCTGATGCGCCGGCTTGATTTTGATGGCCATGCCGCGCGATCACTTGATGCATTGGATGCAGATACGCGCGATGCGCTGGCATCTTATGCAGATGGGGTGAATGCATGGCTGCGCCTGGTCGGAGCCGAAGCTTTGGGCCGGGGGGCGCCTGAATTTTTCATCTTTGAACCTGAAATAACCCCATGGCGCCCCGCCGATAGCGTGGCCTTGACCATGGTAATGGCGCTGCAAATGACCCCGCATCTTGAAACCGAAGTGTTGCGCGCGCAGACATCCGTTTTATTGGATAATCCAGACCGGCTGGCCGATATTATGCCCGATATATCCACACCGGCCATGGCCCGGTTTGGCGATTATGGGGCGCTGTTTGATCCTGCATCCATGCCGCAATTGGCGCAAAATGCACCCCCCACCCCCCGCCACCCGTTGCATCCCAATCGGTTGGGGTGGGCGCGGGCCGGGGCGTCAAATGTATTCGCGGTTTCAGCCGACCGATCGGTGGCCGAAGGCGCGCTTTTGGCCAATGACCCCCATCTTGCGCTTAGTGCGCCATCCATCTGGTATCTGGCCCGGATGGAGCTATCAACCGGCGGGGTGATCGGCGCCACAATCCCCGGCATTCCCGCCATTCTGGCAGGCCGATCCGATGAATTGGCCTGGGGCATCACCTATTCTTATCTGGATGATATGGATCTGTTTGTTGAACAGGTCAACGCAGATGACCCCCAACAATATCTGACCCCGCAGGGATGGGCCAATTTTGAAACAAGACGCGAGATCATCGAAATCGCCGACCAACCCGCCGTTACGATTACCATTCAGCAAACAGAAAACGGGCCGGTCATCCCCGGATATCACTTTGATCTGGCAACAATCACCCCGCGCGACCATGTCATTAGCCTGTCTTGGACGGCGCTTAGCGATGAAAACACATCCGTGCAGGCCGGCATCAACCTGATGCGCGCCCAAACGATTGAGGCCGCGATTGCCGCAGGCCAAGATATGGTTGCACCGGCCCAAAACCTGATGCTGGCCACAGCGGATGGCGATATCGCCATGCAAATCATTGGCCATATGCCCCGCCGCCGCCCCAATCACCAAACGCTTGGGCGCATTCCATCGCCGGGCTGGATTGCGGGCAACCGGTGGCAAGGGGTGTTTGATTACGATCAAAACCCCACCTTTCTAAACCCACAACAGGGCGTTTTGGGCAATACCAATAACCCAACGGTTGATACAGATTTCCCGCTGCATCTTTCCCATCATTGGGGCGATTCACACCGCATCACGCGATTGGAAAACCTAATGAGCGCCCGTCGCATCCACACCCGCAACAGTTTCATCGAAGCACAGCTTGATACCGTTTCGATCGCCGCGCGGTCGCTTTTGCCGATCATCGCCCGCGATATGTGGCTATCAGAGGCCACCGCCCCCCAAGGCACCCCAGAACGCCAACGCCAACGCGCCCTTGATTTATTGGCCAACTGGAATGGCGAAATGAACGAACATTTGCCTGAACCGTTAATCTTTGCGGCTTGGATGCGTGAATTGCAAATGCGCCTGATCCGCGATGATCTAGGCCCATTGGCACAGCAATTCACCGCGCTTAATCCTGTATTTTTGGAACGGGTGTTTCGCGATGCGAACGGGGCCAGTATATGGTGCGATATTCGCCCCTCGAATATGGTTGAAACCTGTGAGGATATGGCCCGTATCAGCCTGGATAATGCGTTGCTGTTTCTTGAAGAAACCTATGGGCCTGATCTTGAAACTTGGCAATGGGGCACCGCCCATGAGGCCCAACACACCCACCAGGCCTTGGGCCAATCCAACCTGTTTTCGTGGATTGTAAATATCCACCAACCCACATCGGGGGGGGATTTCACCCTGCAACGCGGCATGACATCAGGCAATATGCCCGATCCATTTACCAATATACACGCCGCAGGATATCGGGGTGTGTATGATTTTTCTGATCCCGATAGTTCGGTCTTTATCATCGCAACGGGCCAATCGGGCCATCCGCTTAGCCGGCATTATGATGATTTGGGCGCCTTGTGGCGGCGGGGTGAATATATCCCCATGACATTGGATATTGATCTGGCGCGGGCAGGCAATATCGGAATTACGACCTTACAACCAAATTAACGCATCAAGATTTCAGGCCCTGGCCAATTGCCCCAAAGCGGGCTTGCCAATTGGGGCTTTGGGGTGGCTTGGGGCAAATAACATCGTCCAAAAAGACCGGATCAATTTGGCGCGTTCTTCGCGTGCGGCTTTGATTGCGGCGCGGGCTTGGGTGGTGGAACCTTGGTAATACATATGTGCCTCCTGTGCGGGGGTTGGTGTCATCCGCTGCTGTAATTAGGGCGGCACAAAGGGCCGTGCCATGGTCTTTGTTGCAACCCCGATACGCAAAATTTGCAACCCGGCGCAAAACCAACCCGGCGCAAAACAAGGTCGCCAAATTGTGATTTCCAATTGGGCGGGGGATTTTCTACATCATGGATATGAATATGTTGATTATGAAAAATGTGCTGCGCATCCTTGCGCTGATATGGGCCACCATGTCACCGTCCATAGGATCAGCCCAAGGGCAATCATTGGATGATGTGGCCAATATTGCGTTTTTGCCGGGGTGGCGGATGTCATCGGATACGCATATCGGGGCCATTCGCATTGATCTGGCGGCGGGGTGGAAAACCTATTGGCGCGCGCCGGGCGATGGCGGGGTGCCCACCGTGTTGAGCCTGCGCGATTCTGCCGGGGTGGTGGGGGCGTCATTGCATTGGCCGATCCCCGAAGTGTTTTATATCAACGGCCTACAATCCATCGGCTATGGCGGGCAGGTCATCCTGCCGGTTATTTTTGATCTATCACAATCCGGGGCAATTGATATGCAAGGCCAACTGGATTTTGGCATCTGCCAAGATGTCTGTATGCCTGTCAGTGTCAATATCACCGCCACTCTGCCAAGCCAAGGCCGCGAAAATGCCGCCATTATGCGCGCGCTGTCAGATCGCCCCATGACCGCCACACAGGCCGGGGCCACTGCGCCTAGATGCCAATTTCGCCCGATTGACGATGGGATGCAGATGGCGCTTGATCTGACCATGCCGGCCTTGGGGGGGCGTGAAACGGTGGTGGTTGAACATCAAAACCCCGAAATCTGGATATCCACCGCGCAAACCACACGGGCGGGCGGGGTGATAACATCCGTGGTTGATCTGGTGCCCCCCTCGGCGGGGCCATTTGCGTTGGGCCGGTCTGATTTGACCATCACGGTCATTGGGGCCGGGCGCGCGGTTGAATTTCAGGGCTGCCAGAATTAACAAGCGGATTTTGCCTTTTCAAATGAACCAAAGCCGATTATAGGGCGCATACCTCCATGGGCTTTGCTGGACGACATCCCGGCTTGTGCCTTCACACCAACCTTTATAAAGGAGACCCCGATGTCGATCACTGTTGAAGAAAAAACACGCCTGATGAAAGAATTCGCCACCAAACAAGGCGATACCGGTTCACCTGAGGTACAGGTTGCCATTCTATCCAGCCGCATCAGCACGCTGACCGAACATTTCAAAACCCACAAGAAAGACAATCATTCCCGTCGTGGTCTTTTGAAACTGGTGGCCCAGCGTCGTAAACTTTTGGATTATCTGAAATCCAAAGACGAAGCGCGTTACCAAGATCTGATCAAACGCCTAGGCATCCGCCGTTAATTCGCCTTTGGGTTTTGAATAAAACCGCCCGCGCGTTTATCGCAGCGGGCGGTTTTCTTTTTGAGATTACAACCCGATTGTCATATCCACAATCGCCATCCATAGCGGGATAGATAAGATCGCAACCGGCGTGCCCAACCCGGTGGATGACCCAATATAGGCCGATGGGTTCGCATCCGGCAACGCACCCCGCATGGTGGGTGGGCCTGAAATATCAGAACTTGACGCCGCCATCACCGCCAGCAAAACAACACCGCCCCCGGAAAACCCGATCATGTGATGCACCACAATACCCAGCCCAAGGCCAATCAATCCATGTACAAGGGGCGCAGTCAGACCATATAGAACATAGACATGGGCCACTTTGCGCAATTCTGACAGGCGCGACCAGGCCTCCATCCCCATGATCAACATCAACACCGATAACAGCCCCCGGAACAACATGTCGTAAAACCCGTCATAAACCGAATCGGGCCGGGCAAACAGGCCAAGGGCCAAGCCCAAACATAGCGCCGAAATGGCCGGCGATTTGAATGTATCGACCAAAATTTCACGCACCATGCCGCGATTATCCCCCGATGGCTTGCCTGCGCCGCCGCCCATGGTCAGTGTTGCGGTTCCATCGGCTGCGATTTGCGTGGCCTCGGCCTTTGATTTTGCCAAACGCGCCAACACAATGGCCGTGACAAGGGCGGCCACATCCATAAACGGGTAAAGCGCCCCGATAAAGCCTTCGTAGAATACGCCGCCAGTGTCCAACATCGCCATGCCCGCCGCCAAGGTTTGCGTGCCCAACAGCACAATCAACACCCCAATTGCAGCAGCGGCAAGTGCAGGCACGGCCAAAGCCATAAAATCGGCCTCGCGCATGGCGATACCTGCGCCAAGGCCAACCTTAAGCAACAGTAAAACAACAATGAATTTATAAATCGCCTCTGGCACCACAAGGCGCGACCCAAGGGCGGCCAAAACCATGCCTCCGATCAAGAATGCCAATGTCGGCTTTTGCGCCTGTGCCAATATGGTCGATAGAATGTCTAGTATAAAATCCATAGCCGGGCCCTTTCTTATCAAGCTGGGGTGGGTTTAGCGTCGGAAAAATCAAAAGAAAAATATATCTTTTTTATAAAAACGTTCTATTTATATGAACTATGGATCATCTGAATTACCACCATCTGCGCTATTTTCACGCCGTGGCCCATGACGGCACCCTGACCGGGGCGGCGCATAAACTGAACCTGTCGCAATCGGCACTATCCATGCAGATCAGGCAGTTGGAAGATCGCCTTGGCCATGCGCTATTTGAACGCGTGGGCCGGCGATTGGAATTAACCGAAATTGGGCGCATCACATTGGATCATGCCGATCGAATTTTTGATACAGGCCAAGAATTATTGGCCGTGTTGCGCCAAAGCGGACGCATCACACCGCCTTTGCGCATTGGGGCCTTATCGACATTGTCGCGGAATTTTCAGATGAAATTTCTGGCCCCCGCATTGGACCAGCCTGATCTTGAAATCATCCTGCGATCCGGGGATGAAGATGAATTGTTGATCGCGCTAAATGCGTTGATGTTGGATGTGGTTTTAACCAACGCCCCCCCGCGCAGTGGGGTGGCGGGCGATGTTGTGGCCCATCGTTTGGCCGAACAACCTGTGGCCCTTCATGGCACATCCGAAAAGATCAAGGCCAATAGCTTGGCCGATTTATTGGCGCGCGAAACCATTATCCTGCCATCCGAGGCCACGATTCGTACCGCCGTTTTAGGCATTTACGAAAATCTGGGCCTGACCCCACGCATCACCGCCCAAGTGGATGATATGGCGATGGTGCGCCTGTTGGCGCGCGCAGGCGCGGGTTTGGCCATTGCGCCCTCGGTTGTGGTCGCCGATGAATTGGCAGCCGGGCGGCTGCACACCGCGCCTTTTGATTTGAACATTCAAGAACCCTTTTACGCCGTGGCCGCACGCCGCGCCTTTCAACACCCTTTGTTAAATGATCTTTTATCGGCCGCGCGGCAATGACACCCGCAGATCGCGCCACGCAAATGGCTTTTCTTTTTTGCCAAACTGGTATATGCGCGCCTGTATCTGAGACGTGACGCCCATGACCCCGGCGCATGACACGATGATGGGGTCGGTGGCAATGGGGCCACCATAAAATCGGGGGGCGCCGGGAAGGGCCCGGATATGCCTCCGCTACAGGAAAAAATGATGTTCAATACCGTTACAAAATCAATACAGTGGGGCGAAGAAACGCTCACACTGGAAACGGGCCGTGTGGCCCGTCAGGCCGATGGCACCGTCATCGCAACCCTTGGCGAAACCAGCGTTATGGCCAATGTCACATTCGCCAAAGCCGCAAAAGAAGGCCAGGATTTCTTTCCCCTGACCGTGCATTATCAGGAAAAATACTATGCCGCTGGTAAAATCCCCGGCGGTTTTTTCAAACGCGAAGCCCGCCCCAGCGAAAAAGAAACGCTGACCGCGCGCTTGATCGACCGCCCCATTCGCCCGCTATTTGTGGATGGGTTCAAAAACGAAGTTCTGGTGATGTGCACCGTTCTAAGTCATGATTTGGTCAATGACCCCGATGTTGTGGCCATGATCGCGGCCTCGGCTGCGCTTACGATTTCGGGCGCGCCTTTTATGGGCCCGATTGCCGGCGCGCGTGTGGGATATGTGGATGGCGAATATGTGTTAAACCCCGCCGTCGAAGACATGGATCACCTGCGCCTCAACCCCGAACAACGCCTTGATCTGGTGGTGGCCGGCACAAAATCTGCCGTGATGATGGTCGAATCTGAGGCCTATGAACTGTCTGAGGCCGAAATGTTGGGCGCGGTCACATTCGCGCATGAACAAATTCAACCGGTGATTGATTTGATTGTGGATCTGGCCGAAGATGCCGCAAAAGAACCATTCGAATTTACCCCGCCCGATTATTCCGCGCTATACGAGGCCGTGAAAACCGCCGGCCAAGATAAAATGCGCGCCGCCTATGCGATCTTGGATAAACAAGACCGCCAGGCCGCTGTTGCCGCCGCCAAAGAGGCGATCAAAGCCGCGCTAAGCGAAGATCAACTGGCCGATGCGAATCTTGGATCTGCATTGAAAAAACTGGAATCCACCGTTTTGCGGTCGGATGTCGTGAAAAATGGCCGCCGTATTGATGGCCGCGCGCTGGATCAGGTGCGCGCGATTGATGTGCAAACATCCGTGTTGCCGCGCACGCATGGATCGGCGCTGTTTACGCGTGGTGAAACGCAGGCGCTTGCCGTGACGACATTGGGCACGGGCGATGATGAACAAATCATCGACGCATTGCATGGCAATTCGCGGTCAAATTTCCTGCTGCATTATAATTTCCCCCCCTATTCCGTGGGCGAAGTTGGCCGTGTCGGTTCGCCCGGGCGGCGCGAAATTGGCCATGGTAAATTGGCATGGCGCGCGCTTCAGGCGGTTTTGCCTGCGCCAACTGATTTTCCCTATACGATCCGCGTGGTGTCTGAAATCACCGAATCAAACGGGTCATCGTCAATGGCGTCTGTCTGCGGTGGATCCATCGCGATGATGGATGCGGGCGTGCCCCTAAAGGCGCCTGTTGCGGGCGTGGCCATGGGTTTGGTTTTGGATGAGGATGGCAGCTATGGCATTTTGACCGATATCTTGGGGGATGAAGATCACCTTGGCGATATGGATTTCAAAGTGGCCGGTACTGAAAACGGCATCACATCTTTGCAGATGGATATCAAAGTCGCGGGCATCACACCCGAGATTATGGAAAAGGCGCTTGCGCAGGCCAAAGAAGGCCGGATGCATATCTTGGGTGAAATGGCGAAATCCATCACCAGCGCAGGCGAATTTTCGGCCCATGCACCGCGCATTGAAACTATGCAAATCCCTACCGACAAAATCCGCGAGGTCATCGGATCAGGCGGCAAGGTCATCCGCGAGATTGTGGAAACATCCGGCGCCAAGGTGGATATCAATGATGATGGCGTGATCAAAATCGCATCCGCCAATGGCGACGCGATCCAAAAAGCCTATGACATGATCCACGCCATCGTGGCCGAACCCGAAGCCGGACAGGTTTACAAAGGCACAGTCGTGAAAATCGTTGATTTCGGGGCGTTTGTGAATTTCTTTGGCAAACGCGACGGGTTGGTGCATGTCAGCCAGATCGAAAACCGCCGCTTGAACCACCCTTCGGATGTGTTGAAAGAAGGCCAAGAGGTTTGGGTGAAACTGTTGGGCTTTGATGATCGTGGCAAGGTGCGTCTGGCGATGAAAATGGTCGATCAGGAAACCGGCCAGGAAATCGCGCCCGACGAAGAAGAAAAAACCGGCGATTAAAACCATGTGTCAGGGGCGGCAAAATATATCAAAGCCGCCCCTGAACCACCGGATTTGGCGCTAAAACCCACCATACCCCATTTCCAATGATTAAATTTCGCCTGTTTCGGTTTTTATTGGTCGGCCACGCAGCATGCGTATGGCGTTTCGCAAAGATCTTTCCGGGATGGGGCGGCTTGGTACTGTATGATCCAAGAATGGTTTGGTTTTGATCTCTTCCAAAAACTGTTCGCGCCAA
>CAZPSB010000002.1:11417-13239 GCA_964589025.1 uncultured Jannaschia sp.
CCTGACCCAACCGATCACGGCGGGTCAAGACCACGAAATTTATGGGGTGGCGCGCCTTAACATATTGGACAAAATCTGTTTTATAGGCGTTGTTGATGCGGTGTAAGTGCTTGGGAAAGATTTTAACCACAAAACACCCATTTTCTGCGGATGCTTTTTCTATGATGTGGTTGAAATGGGGATCACGGGGCGTTTTATATGGATCAATACCGGAAATTGCGGGATCCAACCATTCATCCGAATGACCCAAACCTGCATTTTCGGCTAAAGATCCAAGCCAATTTGATCCGCTTCGCCCCTCCGTTAAAATTAAAACGCCTTTTGGGCCGGGTATGTCATCTTGGATCATCTGCAAAAGCCTTTCTTCCCTTATGTCTAGGGAAAATATGCATCTATACTGATGGGTACAAATGCGCCGTCGCGCCGATTTCAACAGAATCGTAAATATCTATGATATGGGCATTGACCATGCGCACGCATCCAGATGAGGCAGACATACCAACCGACCAAGGCTGCGGGGTGCCGTGAATACGCAACAATGTATCGCGCCCGCCTGTATATAGATAAAACGCCCGCGCGCCCAATGGGTTTGTGGGGCCACCGGGCATCCCGCCGGCGAATTGACCATAGACATCAGGTTCACGGCGAATCATATTTGCGGTTGGCGTCCAAGATGGCCATTCGGCCTTGCGGCGAATGGAAAACACGCCGGGTTGATACAAATCAGACCGCCCGATGGCCACGCCAAACCGCATCGCCGTGCCATTATCACGAATATAATACAAATACCGTGCCAAAGCATCCACATGCAGATCACCGGGGGTCATGCCGGGGTTATGTTCAACAACGGTTGGCATAAACCGTGGGTGCAGCCCCCAAGGGTTGTTTGTGTTTGGGTCGGGGCTGATGCGCGATACGCTTTCGTCAAATCCAACCTGATCCTGCGCCTGTGCTGTGGTTGCGATTGCACCGGAAAACAAGGTTGCAGTGGTCACAATGAAATGACGTCGGGTTAACATGGTCACATCCTCTAGGGGTTTGGCAAATGGTTCTTATCGCCTATGTGCGGTTTTCGCGCCCCATATGGCAAGCAATTATCGTATGACGCAAGATCAAATTTGCGTAAGCATTGGCAGGATATTGCCGATTTCACACCCCCCAAGGCATCGGTTGCACGTGATAGGCGATGTAAAGCGGGTGTTTGGGGTGACCGTCTTTCGACAAGCCAAGATGATAAAGCGGGGCATCATATCGTCTTAGCAAGGCCTTAACCTGCGCGCCCCGGCCCAAATGCGCCCCATGCGTGCCCCATGCACAGATGATTTGATCGGCCCAAGGCAGGCTTTGGGTAATTGCCGCATCATTATCGGGGCCAACCGGATCAAGGGCGGCGCGCATATCGCGCGGATCGGTGGCGCGATAGGCAAAGATATTCAATACGCGAAACGCCCCAAATCCCAAGGCACGCGCACGCCGTTCGCAGCGTTCAACCGTGGGGTCATTTTGCACCTCGGTCGCAGTCGACGGGTTTAGCATGATGAACACCGCCCGCCGCCCGCCGCCATCCCAAACCCGCGTCAGGCTATAGCGATAGGTTTCACAATCGGAATATTCTGCCACGCTGCGCGTGTGATCGGTGATGTGATGACGGGTGATCATAGGTTGAACACACGTTCAGGCGCCAATTGCCCGCCCATATAGCGGCCAACGGCAATGGGTTGATCATTATATTCGGCCCAAGCCATATCGCCATATTGGGCCTCACCGGGGAAAACATCACCGGGCCCACCATTTTTCATGCGCGCCGCCCCGGCCGATGTGG
>CAZPSB010000002.1:13249-32586 GCA_964589025.1 uncultured Jannaschia sp.
AAGATCGTCAATTTCGGGGCTTTGGGCCTGCGCCTCAATGGTATTCAATGTGACCGCCTGTTCCAGATCAAACGGACCAACCCAAACCCGGCGCAAAGATTGCGTATGGCCCAAACATCCCAAAACCGCACCCAGATCACGCGCGATAGACCGCACATACCCGCCTGATCCACAAATAAAATGCAACATGGCATGATCGGGATCAGGGCGCGCGGTCAGGGTAAGGTCTTGGACATATAAATCCCGCGCCTTGAGGTCTAATTTTTGGCCCGCCCGCGCCAAATCATAGGCCCGTGCCCCATCCAGTTTTACGGCGGAAAATTGCGGTGGGGTTTGTTGAATATCGCCAATGAATTGCGGCAGGGCGGCGGTGATATCGGCATCACTTGGCCGCGATGGGCGGGTTTCAAGAACCGTGCCTTGGGCATCATCGGTGGTGGTCGAAGCACCAAAAACCACAGTGAAATCATAGGCTTTCAGTGCATCACCCAAATAGGGGATGGTTTTGGTGGCCTCGCCCAATGCAATCGGCAAAATGCCCGTTGCATCGGGGTCAAGCGTGCCGGCATGGCCCGCCTTTTTCGCCCCAAACGCCCAGCGGATTTTATTGACAACTGCGGTTGATGTCACCCCTGCGGGTTTATCCACAACCACCCAGCCTGAAATGTCACGGCCTTTACGTCTGCGCCCCATATCATTTTCCCAAATTGCCTGTGGGTGCAGGCCCTAGCCGCCACTGGCAGGCGCGTCAAGCGCCGGGCCTGTGACTGTGCCGATCACAGGGCCAAGGCGCCACCATCCAAAACCCGACCACCCCAAATCAGGCGCATAAAGCCGCGATACCCTCCCATCCAGATAAAGCGCGGTATCAAGATTAAGGTGATCGCGAAAAAACCGGCCAAAATGATGAAAATTCACTGGATTCTCTGAGATCACAAAATATAAATGCCGCCCCTGTGGGCCGATACCCACCCCATTGCGAATATGCAAACTGGTGCCATGTTCCAAGAACCTAGGGTGCAAATCCCCTGCAATCACCAACATCGGGCCCGATTGCGTGGCATAATCACAAACCGGGGGCGCGGCGGCAAAGGCACGGCTTTCCACGATATGGGCGGCGCGATCTGTCCAACACAATACCCCATTGGGCAGCAGGCCAAAATTGCCCGGCCCATCTGATGTAATGATGCGCTGATATTCGATACCATCTTGGATATAAAGCCCAACCGGCGACCGATCTTCGTGATACATGCCGGCATTCATCGCAAAGCCCAATCTTTGGCCATGGGGCATCAGGCTGCGTTCAACCGCAACAAATGACCCGAAAGGCGTATCTGTATCATCATTCAAAAACAGCCGTAGATCATCATGGTGCAAATCAACCGCACAAACGGTGAAATCCGCCCCGTCAAAGCGATGCGTTTCACACGCCATTGCCGCCGACCCGCCCCAAAACAGGCACAAACCGATCACAAAACGCAAACCCATTTATTCGGGGGCCTCATCTTGGGGTTTATCCAGATCTTGGCGCACTTTGTCTTGGGCAAACATGCGGCGGGTATCTTCGATTTGATCAAAGGTTTCATCAATCAAAAACCGCAAATCAGGCGCATATTTCAATGTCATGTCTTTCATCAAAGCGCGGCGCAATTCACCACGGTTGCGTTTAAGCGCATCAATCGTTTCCTTGCGCCCCCCCCCGCCCAGCGGCATCACAAATACGGTTGCGATTTTCAAATCCGGGGATGTGCGGACCTCACCCACGGTGATGGTTAATGCATTCAATTCAGGGTCATGCACATCGCCGCGCGCCAACACGGATGATAACGTCCGGCGGATCAATTCGCCCACCCGCAATTGGCGCTGTGATGGGCCTGGCCCATCGTGGAATTTATTCTTGCCCAAAGATATGGCTCCTTCTTTCGTGTTTCAGTTAGGCGATGGGGCGGCGGCCTGCAAGCAAAGGCTTTTCGTTTTCGCAGCTTTCCCATAGGAAGATACCCAAACCATAGGAGGACGCAAACAATGAGCCTAAGCATCGCCGTTATGGGCGCATCTGGCCGGATGGGGCAGATGTTGATCGAAACAATCACCGCCACAGATGATGTGCATCTTGTCGCCGTCACCGAACGGGCCGGTCATGATTGGGTGGGGCGCGATCTAGGCCTTGCTATGGGCGGCGCGGCCAATGGTATCTGCGTTTATGATGATCCCATTGATGCAATCGTCAAAGCCCAAGCCGTGATTGATTTCACCTCACCCGATGCCACATTGGCCCATGCAACCCTAACCGCACAGGCCCGCGCCGTGCATGTAATCGGCACCACAGGCTTTAACGATGGCCAATTGGCGCAGCTTGAAACATGTGCCCATCACGCCACGATCATCCGGGCCGGAAACATGAGCCTGGGCGTCAATCTATTGACCCTGCTGACCCAAAAGGTGGCCGCCGCCTTGGATGAAGATTTTGATATTGAAATCATCGAATCCCATCACAACCAAAAGGTCGATGCACCATCGGGCACCGCGTTGATGTTGGGCCAGGCCGCCGCCAAAGGCCGGGGCCATGATTTGGACGATATTGCAGATCGCGCGCGCGATGGAATCACAGGGGCACGTAAAAAAGGCGATATCGGGTTTGCCGCCATTCGGGGCGGCGATATTGTAGGCGAACATGATGTTTTATTTGCCGCCAAAGGCGAACGCATCATTTTGCGCCATGTCGCCACCGACCGCAGCATTTTTGCCAAAGGTGCAATCAAAGCCGCCCTTTGGGGATATGGCAAAGGGCCGGGCGCCTATTCGATGGCCGATGTTTTGGGGCTTGCTGATTAAGACAAACACCACAAATCATAGCGGTGTGAACACCGATTATGGTTAAGAATTGCGCAGATTATTGGCCGCATCGCGCGCGTCACGCAACCCTTCCATTGCGGTTTTCAATTCCGCCTGAACCTGGGCGATTTGGCTTTTTAATTCGGCCTCACGGTGATGCAAAAAAGACACCGCCTGATCGCGCGCCTCTTCGGCATCATGTAGGGCCGCGGCCAAGGCTTCCATCTCGTTTAGGTCGGCTTTGGTGACTTGCGACAATTTGGATGCAATCCTATGCGCAATCCACCCCAAGGCAAACGCCACAAATAAAAGGACGGCAATAATTACAATAAATTCCCAGCGGTTCATTATGGTGTTATTCCTCTTGATCGGGGTCTTGTGATGGCGCATCGCCGTCTTGGGTGGGATCGCTATTTGGGTCGGGCGCAGGTGGATCTGCGTCTTCGGTCACGGTTTGGGATGTGGTGTTCAAATCATCCGGGCGCGCGGTGGGGCGAAAATCAAGCAAATACATATATTGCGCGTTTAACCGGTTTTCTTCCAATAAAAGTTCACGCGCCAGCGCGGCCTCGGATAACAGGCGAAATTCAATGCGGCGGTTGCGTTCACGGCCTTCTTCGGTTTCATTTGACGCAATCGGATCACTTTCGCCATATCCTTGCGCCGTCAAATTCGACACCAAAACCCGCCGCGCCAAAAGGCCATTCAAAACGGCCTCGGCGCGTGATTGACTGAGGCCAAGATTCATCTGTTCACGCCCTTGTGAATCGGTATGGCCGCTGATTTCCATGCGCACATGCCGGCAATTGGGTAGAATTTCGGCAATTCGATCCAAAATCAGGCCGGCCTCTTGGTTGATTTGAACCGAACCGGGGTCAAATGTGATTTTGTTGTCTTCTTGAATGGCCTGAATTTGCGCCACGCATTCCTCAGGGGTTGGCAAAGAGGCCACAGGATCAAGATCTTCGACATATGTGACATCAACCTCATATGCGCTGCGCGCGCCAAGTTGTTGTGCCAAAAAGCGCGTGATTTCTGAACTTGCATCCGCATCGCCCGTGCGCCCGCGTACGGCAAGTGTATCGCCTTCAACCGTTAGGTTTCCGTCATTCAACCGCGATAACGCCTGAAGCCCCACCATCGTGCGTACCGCCCAAGATACAGGCAAATCTTCAACCGATCGCGTGGCAATATCGGTGTTGTCATGCCCAAAAACAGACTGTGCATAAACAGAAATGGATCGCCCAACCGCGCCCCCGGGTATACGCCCGCGCAATGTGGCGGTGCCATCTTCGGCCAAAGTGGCGAAAAATTGCGGCGGGTTTTCCTGCGCATTTTCCGGGCGTGGTAAAACGCCTTGCAAAGAAAACACATCGGGCAAGGCCACATCCAATTCACCGATCACCCGGTCAAAATCAGATTGCGCCAAGGTTTCATTGCCCACAAGAACCACATCGGCATCGGTGAATGTCACGCTGCCTTGGCCCAGATCTTGCACCGCCTGTATGGCCAATTCCACCGCCTGCACCCATTGCGAAGACGGCACCCCTAACCCCACAACGCATTGTGCCGTATCGGGGGCACCGGCCGCGCGGGCGGCAGCAATCAGGCGATCACGCCCTTGGGTGGTTCCCGCCGCGCAGGTTTCAAGCTGCGCATGACCTGGCCCATCCATCACAAAACGAACGGCAAAAGGCGTGATCACCGGGCGCGGCGCGGTGATATCCAACACAATTTCAACCCCTGAAGGTTGGCGGCGTTGCAAAATGCGCGATAATCTTGCGCGGTCTTCTTCGCTATTGACGGCGGCCTGTACTTCAACCCGGTTGTCGTAAATGGTAACCTTGGATCTGGGCAGATCCCTGATGGCCTGAAGGCCAAACCGCAAGGCGGCATCCCAAGTAGATGGGGCAGGAAAATCGGATGTTTCCACCATTTCCGTGACGGGCAAATCCCCCATGATGCCTTCGACGGTACTTAGAACACGCGACCGGCCCGTTTCGGCAGGAATCAAGCCAATCAATTGCAGCCCATCATCATTGCGCAACACATCAAGCGAAAACTGCGGGGCAACAGGGGCAATGGCGGCGGCCACGCCCATATCGTTTACAACCCGCCTTGCATCCACAACCCGGCCTGCCAAACTATAGGCGCGGAAATTATCGGCCTCGGTTGGGGCGGTGCCTTCCAGAATAACCTGCAACCCATCGGCAGATACAAAAACCCAATCGAACCCTTCCAGATTCATAAGGGTTTGCACATCCGCAATCGACCGGCGTTCAATTTCAAGCGTCAACCAACGCGCAGCCCCGATCGCACTGGCCGCCACAGCCGCCAAAAATATAATAAAATAAAAAACCGAAAGCCTGTTCATATCTTGAGGCCGCCCAATTTGCGGTGAATTTTGCCCGTGCATACATGGTTGTATATCAAGGTTCAATCAAACCCATGCCGCAATCGCAAAAAATAGCGCAACCCACAGGCCCACAGTTTTGTTTGACCGAAACAAACGCAGGCACATATCGGCATTTTTGATATCCAATTTATGGATCTGCCACATCAAATGGCTTATCAATACGCCCACCGCCCCGATGGCCACCCATTGCCCACCCGATGGCGCGGCAAACCACACGGCCAAATGCAGGCATATTGCGGCGATACTCGCAAAAGCAAATAACCAATGATATGTCGCATCCCCGAATAGGCGCGCGGTTGATTTCACACCGATCAAAGCGTCATCTTCGGCGTCTTGATGGGCATAGATGGTGTCATAGAACAAGGTCCATGCAATGCCCGATGCATATAGAAAAAACATAGATATATGAAACGCGCCGGATTGCGCCACCCAAGCCACCAAAACGCCCCAATTAAACGCCACGCCCAAAAACGCCTGCGGCCACCAAGTAAAACGTTTGGCAAACGGATAGATCACCACCGGGATCAGGGCAGCCAAACCCATCAACAAGGCCAATTCGTTGAAAGACACCAATACACAAAACGCCAAACCCGCCTGTAGGCATAACCAGATCATGGCCTGTTTGACGGTAACTTGACCCGATGGAATGGGCCGGGTTTTGGTGCGGGCCACCGCCGCGTCAAAATCACGATCGACAATATCATTCCATGTGCATCCCGCCCCGCGCATTAAAAACGCGCCTATCGCGCATCCCGACGCGATCCATATATCAAAGGGTCGAAACCCACCCGTTTGCATCGCCGCCAGCGCCAAACCCCACCAACAGGGCAGCAATAACAACCACGTCCCCACAGGCCGATCTGCCCGCGACAGACGCAGATAAGGCCGCGCCCATATAGGCGCATAGGCATCAACCCAATTGCCCTTGACGGCATCGGCCACGGGGGTCTCTGGTGTTTTGTTATGGTTATGCATAAAGATGACCTATGTCTGAACGTCCTAAAATCCGCCTTTATGTAGATCATCCTTTGGGGAGTGATCAAATAGTTCCTCTAACCCCCGATCATGCGCAATATCTATTTGCAGTGATGCGCCTGCGGGTGGGCGATCATGTGGCGCTGTTTAATGGGGCGGATGGCGAATGGCGGGCCGAAATTCTTGACGGCAACAAACGATCCGGTCACATGCGATGCATCGCACAAACCGCGCCTTTGCAGATGCCGCCCGATTTATGGCTATGCTTTGCACCCATCAAAAAGGCGCGCACCGATTTCATCGTTGAAAAAGCCGCCGAAATGGGTGCGGCGCGCATTTGCCCGGTACAAACCGATTTCACCAATTCTGACCGCATTCGCCAAGATCGGCTACAGGCCCACGCGATTGAGGCCGCTGAACAATGCGGTGGCACCTATGTGCCCCAAGTCACGGCCTTGATCAAATTGTCGCAGATCTTGGGCGATTGGCCAACAGATCGGCGTTTGATCTTTGCCGATGAAATGCGGGCGGGCAGGGCAGCATCGCAATTGGACACCCCCAAAGCCGAAAAATGGGCCATCTTGATTGGGCCAGAGGGCGGGTTTTCACAACCCGAACGCGATCGCCTATGCGGCCTGCCTTTCGTGACCCCCATCAGCCTTGGGCCAAGAATTCTGCGGGCCGATACCGCCGCAGTGGCCGCCCTTGCCCTATGGCAATCGACATGCGGCGATTGGGCATAAGGCTTGACATGCGCCGCCCATCGCGCCACCCCTGAAACCCTAGATACAAATATAAGGCATCGCCCATGTCCATTCCCCAATCCGAAGGTGGCCCCATTGAACGCTTTGAAGATCTGGCCGCGTATCTTGAGGCCGGATGCAAGCCCAAATCAGATTGGCGCATCGGAACCGAACATGAAAAATTTGGCTATTGCCGCGATACCCTGAAACCTTTGCCCTATGCAGGCCCCAAATCAATTGAGGCCGTTTTAACCGGCCTGCGTGATCGGTTCGGTTGGGCCCCCGTGACCGAGGCCGGAAACCTGATCGGCCTTGTCAAAGACGGCGCCAATATCAGCCTAGAACCCGGTGGGCAGTTGGAATTATCCGGCGCGCCTTTGCATACCATTCACCAAACCTGTGACGAGGTAAACGAACACCTGCGCCAGGTGCGCAATGTCGCCGATGATATCGGCGTGGGTTTTATCGGCCTTGGTGCCGCGCCCATCTGGGGCCATGATGATATGCCGATGATGCCCAAAGGCCGCTATCGTCTGATGACCGATTACATGGATCGCGTGGGCAGCATGGGCAAAACCATGATGTATCGCACCTGCACGGTTCAGGTGAACCTTGATTTCGCATCCGAGGCCGACATGGTTAAAAAACTGCGCGTGGCGCTTGCGTTGCAACCGGTAGCAACGGCGCTTTTTGCCAATTCGCCTTTTCTTGACGGCGCGCCCAATGGCCATAAAAGTTGGCGCAGCCGGGTATGGCGCGATCTGGATGCCGCGCGCACCGGCATGTTGCCTTTTGTGTTTGACGATGGGTTCGGGTTTGAGGCCTGGGTCAATTACGCATTGGATGTGCCGATGTATTTTGTCTATCGTGATGGGCAATATATTGATGCGCGCGGGCAAAGTTTCCGGGATTTCTTGATGGGCAAATTGCCCGCCCTGCCGGGTGAAATCCCCTCGCTTAGCGATTGGGCCGATCACCTGACCACCATCTTCCCCGAGGCCCGCGTCAAGAAATTCATCGAAATGCGCGGTGCCGATGGCGGGCCATGGCGGCGGTTATGCGCGCTGCCTGCGTTTTGGGTAGGGTTGACCTATGATGACACCGCCTTGAATGCGGCATGGGATATGGTAAAAACATGGGATGCCGACACACGCGACGCCTTGCGCATTGCCGCATCGGTTGACGGGTTGCAGGCGCAGGTTGGTCAAATCAACATGCATGATCTGGCACGCCGGGTTCTGGATATCGCGCATCACGGCCTGAAATCACGGGCGTATCCAGGGGCAGATGGGTTGATCCCCGATGAAACGCATTTCCTGAACGCGCTGCACGATAGCATAGAAACCGGCCAAACCCCCGCAGATGAATTATTGGCACGCTACAACGGCGATTGGGCCGGGGATTTAACCAAAATCTATGGCGATTATAGCTATTGATCGCCCAAATCGCCCCTGCCCGATATGGCGCATTGCGTCTGATCAAGGGGCGGCGTAACAAAGAAGAACCCAATCGCCAAAAGAGACCCAGCATGAGCATTCATTTATACAAAAACGACCTGCCCGATGGGTTGGATCTTGGGCCATCTGTGGCGATTGATTGCGAAACCATGGGCCTGAACCCGCATCGCGACCGTCTGTGCCTTGTGCAAATGTCATCAGGCGATGGGCAGGCGCATCTGGTGCAAATCGAACAAGGTCAAACCACCGCCCCCAATCTAACGCGCATGTTGGCCAATCCAAAGGTTGAAAAACTGTTTCATTTTGGCCGGTTTGATATTGCCATTCTGCGCCACACATTTGGCGTGCTGACAACGCCGGTCTATTGCACCAAGATTGCCTCAAAACTGGTGCGCACCTATACGGATCGGCATGGGTTGAAAAACCTGATCCAAGAAATGCTGGGCACTGATATTTCCAAACATCAACAAAGTTCCGATTGGGGGGCCATCGATTTAACCGAGGCGCAGAAAACCTATGCCGCATCCGATGTTTTATATCTGCACCGCCTAAAGGCCGAACTTGATATGCGTCTGGCCCGCGAAGGGCGCGCCCATTTGGCCAAAGCTGCGTTTGAATTTTTGCCCACCCGCGCCGATCTGGATTTGGCGGGTTGGCCTGATATTGATATATTCGCGCATTAACGCCTATGTTTGGCCGGTTTCAATATTCATCGGTTGTGCTTTTCACCAAGGTGTTTTTACCCCTTGTCGCATTGGCCATGATGTCAACATTGTTTTTGTTTTCGCGCAATCCCGACCCAAACGCCGCCCTGCCTTTGGTCGAGGTCGACATGTCGCAACTGGCCAATGAACAACGCATTTCAGCCCCACGGTTTTCGACAACATCGCTGGACGGGCGGCAAATCATGGTGTCCGCTGCGGCGGTGTCGCAATCTTTTGCAACCCCCGATCACATCACAATTGATACGGTCGAGGCCGATGTCGAACTACGCCAAGGCGATATGGTGCGGTTTTTGGCCAATACCGGGCAAATTGATGTGTCACAACATATCATCACCCTGACGGGGGCGGTGCATTTATCATCACAATCCGGGTTGGAAATTGCCAGCGAAGAAATTGCGATGGATATCGTCAATTTGCGCCTGACCTCAAACGGGTCACTTACGGCAATGGGGCCGGGTTTTACCATTCGCGCAGGCGGCATGGTTTTGCAATCAGACAGTCAAAATGCAACAATTGATTTCACCAATGGTGTGCATTTGCTACATAATCCGGGGGGATAAACACATATGCATCATCGCATCGCATATTTTGCAGCCGCGCTGGCATGGATTGCCGCGCCCATCCAGGCCCCCGCCCAAACCGCGTTCGGGTTTGGCGGTGTTGGCCATGACGCCACCCAACCGGTTGAAGTGACCGCAGAACGTCTAAGCATCGATCAAGATAGCGGCGAAGTCATCTTTGCCGGCGATGTCTTATTGGCACAGGGCGATTTGCGCCTGTCGGCGGGCGAAATATATATGCGTTATGTTGATGGGGATGCCGGGGCAGGGGTTGCCGAAATTCGCGCGACCGGCCAGGTTTTATTGGCGCGTGGCGATGATGCCGCCCAAGGCAACCAGGCCCTTTACGACGTGCCAAACGGCATGTTCACATTCCAAGGCGATGTGATGATCACGCAGGCCGATGCCGTTATCCAAGGGCAGGCCCTTGTGATTGACCTTAATACCGGCATTGGCGAAATTCAGGGGCGCGTGCGTACGGTTTTGGGAACAGGCAGTGCAGAATGACACAAAACCAAACCCAAGATCACAACACCCCAGACCAAAACGGGCTTGTTGTTGAAAACATTCAAAAAAGCTATAAGGGCCGGGTCGTTATTCGGGATGTATCCCTACGCCTTGCAAAAGGCGAGGTCGTGGCCCTGCTTGGCCCAAATGGATCAGGCAAAACAACATCATTTTATTGCATTGCCGGCCTTGTCACCCCCGATAGTGGCGCGGTTTTGATTGATCATGCCAATGTCACGCGTCTGCCAATGTATCGCCGCGCCCGCGCAGGCATTGGGTATTTGCCGCAAGATATGTCAATCTTTCGCGGGCTATCGGTTGAAAAAAACATCCTGTCGGTTTTGGAAATCGTTGAACCCAACAAGGCCATGCGTCGCCAGAAATTGGATAATCTTTTGAATGATTTTTCAATCGAACATTTGCGAAAATCGCCCTCGCTTGCGCTATCGGGGGGGGAACGCAGGCGGGCGGAAATCGCGCGGTGTTTGGCATCAAACCCCAAATATGTGTTATTGGATGAACCTTTTGCAGGCGTTGATCCAATTGCCGTTGATGAAATCCGCAATCTTGTGGGCGATTTGAAAACGCGCGGCATTGGGGTGTTGATCACCGATCACAATGTGCGCGAAACCCTTCAAATCGTTGACCGGGCATATATCTTGCATGATGGTAAGATTATCAAATCAGGTACAGTTGATGAGGTGGTGGCCGATAAAATTGTGCGGAAAGTTTACCTTGGTAATGATTTCCAGATGACCTGAAACAGGTTGGGTATTCGCGCAAAAAGTGACATCATAAACCTGTCGGAAACCGATACCGACACACAATAAACCAGGAGGGTGCGATTTATGCAGTATAAAATTACCGGAAAACAAATCGATATTGGCGATGCTTTGCAGGAATATGTGCGCGAAAATTTGGGCGCGGGCGTTGTAAAATATGCCGAACGCCCCACCAATGCCACGGTTATTTTTTCAAAATCCGGTGCAGAATTGGTTTGCGAAGTCACCGTTCACCTTTCAACCGGGCTAACCGCCGCCGCAAAAGGCCATGCCCATGAAATTTATGCCGCATTTGATGCCGCCAATGAAAAGATGGAAAAACAGTTGCGCCGCTATAAGCGCCGCCTGAAAGATCATCATAATTCGCGCCAAAACCCGGTTGATGTTCTTGGGGCGCCGATGTATGTGCTGTCTGTCCAAGAAGAGGACGAAACAGAATCGACACAAGATACGCAACCTGTTATTGTTGCGGAAATGGAAACGAAAATCCCATCGCTCACAGTTGGTGAGGCTGTTATGCAGATGGAATTATCCGGCCAACCTGTTCTTGTGTTCAAAAACGAAGGTGCAAAGGGCGTAAATGTTGTGTATCGCCGCGATGACGGCCATATAGGATGGATTGACCCAAAACCCGATGCGTAAACCAACGGGCTTGGCCTTTTTGAAATCATAACAATTGTGGTGTGAATCATGATGGAACTTTCATGCTTATTAAAACCGGCATCTGTTAAGGTGTTGCCGGGTGCGACAAGCAAAAAACGTTTGTTGCAATCTTTGGCTGAATTTTCAGAATCGATTATCGCAATTGACGCCGCAACGATTTTCAAAGCGTTACAAGCGCGCGAAACCTTGGGCCCAACGGGCGTAGGACATGGCGTTGCCCTGCCCCACGCGCCACTAAAGGGGTTGGATGCCGTGCAAGGTGTGTTTTTGAAATTGGAAACACCCGTTGCTTTTGACGCGATAGACCGCAAACCCGTTGATTTGGTATTTGCCCTATATGCCGATAACGCGACAGGCACCGATCACCTAAAGGCACTTGCCGCGGTTTCACGCCTGTTGCGCGATCCATCTATATGCGCAAAATTACGGGCCAATTCAGATCCAATGATATTACATGCGATCTTGACTGCGAATAAACAAGTCAAGGCGGCCTAGATATCAAGGGCATTTATCAACGGTCGATAAGATTTGATGCCAAATAGCGCGCACCAGATATGCCAATACCGCTATTTTGGAGATCACCCAAAAATAAAGCAAACCTTTTTGCGTCTATTAATTTAGGCGGTTCCAGACATATACTTTTGTTCAGATTAAAGACTTTGCCTAATTCTGTTGATAGATAACAGTTTGGTTTTTCCATTATATCATTCAAATTCCAAACCGTATATTTTGCGCAAGATTTATAATCGCGCAATGACTTTAACATTTTACGCTCAGCATCATAAAGATTTTTTGCGAATGCAAAACTGTTTTGGTTTTCAGCCAAGAACAAATCCAAAAGCCAGCTATCAGAAACAAAAATGATATTTGCATTCGAATCAGATTTTATAAAATCAAATATCCGTATATCATCACAGGCTGATAGAAAAAAGGTTTGGTGGGCGTCTGTGCTATTCCATATTAAATTCATCAAAAATTGTTCGGGATTATAATCACGAATTTTGATATCATTAGGAATATTACCGACATAACATCTGCCATCTTTGAACGGTGGGGTGTCTTTCGAAAAAAGATTTCCGTGGATTGTGGATGTCGTTTTTTTAGACAGCCATAATTCAAAATCAACAAATGCACGATTCAACCCATAAAACACAGTATAAGGTGAATGTGTTTTCGGCATGTGGATAATTGGGTTTGGATAGCGGCCAATTGTATATACCCCATGCCTGCCATATATTCGATTAGCATTCACATAACCAAAATGGCGATCAATATGCCCAAGCAAGGGTTCGCCGATATCCGCGGTTTGGGTATTCAGTTCGGCAATTAAACTATATAGTTTTTTTGATTGTGGCCAAATTTTTCGGGCCATAAAACAACGCGACTTTTTAAGCAATTCTTCATGGTCGTCATAAAATATATGTGGCCTACCTGATGAATCGAATTTCGAAAATGTAAGAGAAACGCTTTTTATATCTGTGGAATACAGTCGGGATAATGTTTGAAAATAACTTTCATCCGGAATCCATACCCGTTTGAAAAATTTAACATATCGCGATCGATTTTGATCTGATAATATACGTTCTAGTGTTTTTCGGGTCAAACACCACCATTGGCTGCCTATATGCAGATTTAATTCTTTTGGTGGTTTTCTTTGTATATTTAATCTTTTTTGAATACGCTTGTAAAATTCAAAGGCATATCTATCTTTTTTCCACGAAAACGGATAGCGATATTTGAAACGTTCAATATCACCGCCGCCGACGGACCAATTCACACAGTCAACACGCAGTGATTCAATATAATCTGTATCTGGTGTTTGACTTAAATATTTTTCAAGCGCTTCAACCGGCCTAAGTGGCAGGCATGATTCCGATGCCAAATAGACATGTTGAACATTTGGAAATGCATCAAGCAAAAAGGCCGCCGTTGATTTAGTTGCCGCAACCAAAGACCACATCCCCCATTCACATTGGGATGGCGTGGCGAATTTTATGAATGGATGCGGTGATAAGTCTTTTTGTATTGATTGCATATCCTTTTTAGAGGCTTTGGAATCAATATGTATGGCGACTGGATATTTTTTATTGGCCCAATATTCAGCCAATAATTTCACTTTATCCAAATTATTGTGGCAAATTAATACAAAGCCAAGCGTTCTCATGCCCAACCACCTTTAGAAATCAGGCCCAGATCCTCTAACTGATACCATCCTGTATATTTTTCTGAATAGGGTGTCCAAAGGTTTAAATCTGCGGCATCGTGTTTGTCATATGATTTATATTCAACGCCATCTAAATAATGTTGCTTTAATGATTTTTCTTCTTTTATTTTATGCAATAGAACATTCGAAAATTTAAAATGCAATAATGCGCCAGAAATTTCTTCGCCACCCATTTTATTATATGTAATATTCAATTTTCTTGGCAAAAGCATATGCGTTGAAGAAGCATAAATATAACCTTTTTTCCACTTAACCAATGGTATTTTATTAAGGGCAGGTGCCAGTTTTGGATTGCCCTTAAAAAAAACGCGCATTCTTGGGCCGCCTTGAATCCATAGGTTTTTATATCTTTGGTTAATACTATAAATGTAATTCCCTGCATCAAACCAATTGGATTTTTCCAATGGATCATCCCCATCAGAATATATATTATGTTTGATTTTTCCTTTTGCATACATATCTAACATGGTTGTGCCAAATGTTCGCTTTCGGCTTGCATCTAACCAGTTTGTCAATGCTTGAATTGGTCTAACATCATGAAACGGGTAAACCAGAAATTCATCTGCATCCACAACCAGGCACCATTTGTCTAGCCCATAATGGGCTAAAAGGTAATTTACCCAATCCATACCAAATCGTGATTTTTTATAACTATGTTTGGTAAACCAAATGCTACAATCCGATTGTTTGGTTAAATATGCCTGCCCTCCATCATTGCTGTTATTGTCAATAAAAACAAAATGTGTGATTCCCATTTTTCGGTAATATGATAAAAAATAGGGTAACCTGCTGCGTTCGTTTTTAATAACACAAAAACATATAACGGAATTATTCGGCGTGGTATTTTCATCCGCTTTCTTAATCAATCGCAATTGGTATCGTGAACGAAACGCATAATATATATATTTATATCTTAGGAATTTATGTCGATACTTTCCATATAATTGGGATATACGTTTAATTGGCATCACGATCCCCATTCCGATTTCCATAAGATATGTGTTTTCACAAGATCACGCCAGTTTGTATATTTTTCAGATTCATCATTCCACAAAACTGGATTATCAATAAGCGATTGGTAATAGCTATTATACAAATCAGAATTTTCAAAATGTTGTTTGCGCAACATTTCTTCGGATGCGCGGGCGGGAATGTCGGGCAGAAATTTTGTATGCAGCAAACACCCAATCAGGGGCAATTCATCTGTTGCGTCAAAAACCCCGTTCAAAAAACGCGGTAGGGCAATATGGGTAGATGTCACATACACATAGCTGCGGTTCCATTTAACCAGCGGTATTTTATTCAATGTCGGCGCGCGGCGAGGTTTTTTGTGGAAAAACACCCGCGCCCTTGGGCCGCCTTGGATCCATTGATTTTTATGTTTGTTTTGCAAAATATGCGTTGTGTTATAGGCATCATAATAGGGCAATGCCTGTGTGGGGTCTTGGCCGGGGTGATATGTTGTATCTGCCAATCGCCCCTTGGGGTATAGGTCAAGCAAGGGCGCGCCAAGGGCCTTTTTGTTCTGGCGGTCCAACCATGCCGTCAATTGCCCCAATGGGCGTTGATCCCAGTGGGGGTAAATCAATAATTCATCGGCATCAAAAGTCACCGCCCAATGCCCATGCGCATAACGCAGCTGCAACCAGCCAAGCCAATCCATGCCAAAGCGCGATAATTTATACGAATGATCGCTAACCCATACCGAACAATCGGGTTGATCCAATAAATAAGGCAAGGTGGTGTCGGTGCTGTTATTGACGACGCAGAAAAAATGCCGCACCCCAAGGGCGCGATAATGTTGCAAGGTATAGGGCAGGCGCAATTCTTCGTTTCGGACGCAGATAAACCCCAAGATGTCAGTTTTAGCGATGGTGTGGGTGTTGTCTTGCACAAGGCAAAGTTGCCGCCGCTTGCGCCAACACCGAAATAACAGCCTGCGCCGTTTCCACCGCATACGATAGGCAAGTGTCAGGTCATACAGGGCCGATTGTTTCATCGCGCGCATATTTACGGGGCGGTATCTTTGGATTGGGCCGATTTGGGCAGCGCATGGTTTGGCAGGGTCAGACCCGACAAATAATGCGAAAATTCATCTTTCAAATCATCGCGCGCCAGACCAAAGGCAACGGTTGCCTGCAAAAAGCCAATTTTTGATCCGCAATCATACCGTTGGCCCTGAAACCGATAGGCATACACATTGCCGCCCTGTGCAATTTCGCGGGCGATGGCGTCGGTCAGTTGAACTTCGCCGCCGGATCCGGCTTTGATTTTATTCAAATGAGTCATGATCGAAGGGGTTAAGATATAACGCCCGATCACCGCAAGGTTTGACGGCGAAACCGCGGGGTCTGGTTTTTCAACCATACCCGCCATGGATGCAATCGCACCCTTATCATCGCCGATATCCACCATCCCGTAACAAGAGGCCTGTTGGATCGGCACTTCCATCGCGGCGACCATATTACCGCCGGTTTCGGCATGTGCATCAACCATCTGTTTCAAACAGGGCGTTTCGGCGGCAATCACATCATCCGGCAAAATCACCGCGAAAGGTTCATCCAACAAAAGATTGCGCGCGCACCATACCGCATGACCCAGGCCCAATGCCTTGTGTTGGCGGATATAGGCAATTGCACCCGATGGCATATTTGTGGCCTTAAGCTGCGCCAAAAGATCGGGTTTGTTGCGTTTGCGTAGGGCGGTTTCAAGTTCGGGCGCGTGATCAAAATAATCTTCCAGCGCGCTTTTGCCCTTAGAGGTCACAAAGATGAATTCCTTGATCCCGGCTTCGCGGGCCTCATCAATGGCATATTGAATCAAGGGGCGATCCACCAATGTCATAATTTCCTTAGGCACGGATTTGGTGGCCGGCAAGAACCGTGTGCCCAAACCCGCAACGGGAAAGATGGCTTTGGTGATACGTTTTTTCATAGGTCAACCTTGGCTGGCGCGGGTAAGTCATGGCGCGGGGCGCGCAATGATGCCCCCGATCCCATTATGATGGGACGCTTTCATAATAGCAACCAATCGTAAACCCTGTCTGGTCACAATTCACCACGATGCCGATATGCCAAATTGGGGCGCGGGCCTATTCTATTTCAGGTCAACCCCTGCCCCATAGGCAATAAAAGGCCCGTTGCGAAAGCCCGGTTTTCCATAGGTAAAGGCAAGCTTTTGGTCAAAATCAACCACGCCCCCCCCCGCACCGCGCAGCACCGCATCGCCTGCGGCGGTATCCCATTCCATTGTGGGGCCAAGGCGCGGGTACAAGTCGGCCTCGCCGCTGGCGACAAGGCAGAATTTCAACGATGACCCCGCGCTTTTTGCGTCATTCACCCGGTATTTGGATATGTAATCATCGGTGGCCTGATCGCGGTGCGATTTTGACGCCACGACATCCAAGGCCGCATTATCGGGTTTGCGGGTGGCCATCGCCACCAGATCACCGATGTGTTCAATTGAAAACGGGCCTTTTTCTTCGACGCTGACATCTTGGTCGATGGTGTAAAATAACCGCCCCCTAGCCGGCGCGTAAACAAGACCCAAAACAGGTACACCCCCCCGGATCAGGGCCAAATTCACGGTGAAATCCCCCCGCTTGTGCAAAAATTCCTTTGTGCCATCAAGCGGATCAACCAAAATGAATGTATCGGATACAAGATCATGGGTATCGGCCTGTTCTTCGGTAACAAGCGCAATATCGGGCAAGCCCGCCGATATGCGACGCGAAATCACCGCATCTGCGGCCTTATCGGCGCGGGTGACGGGGCTGTCATCGGGTTTGACCTCAAGACCGAAATCGCCGCTATTGTATATATCCATAATCACGTCACCGGCTTGCATTGCCGCGATTCGGAATGTTTTCATCACATGTTGAATGTCTATCATTGTGAAACCTAACAAAAAAATTGGCTGTATCTTTTATCATCATATCATGGTAAATTTGTTTTATGCAGCCCCGGCATATAACAAAAATAAATCGGGGCGTTTACGGCAGACCAGAATACGGCGCAGGTACTTATGTTTGTTTCTTCCAAGCCTCATACAACATTTCGCGGGATTTTGAACTTTGGCGAAGTGACCTATCACGCAACTGTTCATTCCATCCGAAAAACCCATAAAAACGCCTTCATAGCGATTTTATCAAGCCTTGCGTTGATGGTGGCTTTGGTGGTGTTATTCATTATTGTATTTGGTATCATCGGTGAACGCACCGCGCATTTGCGGGGCAATTTCATCTTGTATTTTTTTACCGGCATTGCCCTGTTTTTCATGCATGTCAGAACCGTTGCTGCGGTATCCAACAGCGCACCCCCCACATCAAATGTGATGCAACTTGGCCCGATGAATACCTTTGTTGCCCTTGGCGCAAGCGCATTTTCGGCCCTTTATACACAGGTTATTTCTATCCTGATTGCCCTTGCAATTATTAACGTCTTTGTGGTGCCGCTGAATTTCCCGGATTGGAAAAGCGCGTTTTTCATGGTGCTTTTGACATGGGGGTCAGGGGTGGCTGTGGGGATTGTTTTTTATTCTCTCAAACCGTGGTCGCCGCTTTTGTCAAAAGCATTTACCATGGGCTATACGCGGATTTCCATGTTTGCATCGGGCAAAATGTTCACGGCCAATGTCTTGCCCGATAGTTTATTACCTTTTTTTAGCTGGCATCCGTTATTTCATACGGTTGATCAGGCGCGCGGATTTATTTTCAAACACTATTTTCCCCAACACACCACATGGGAATATCCGCTTTATTTAACGCTAAGCCTTGTGATGGTTGGTATTATCATTGAATATCAAACCCGCAGAAAAGCATCGGCAAGTTGGAACGCATAAGCCGCCACCCTTTCTTGAAAGGGGTTCTTGCAGGTGGGTTCAGGGTTTCTTATATAGCGCAACAATAAGGGTGAACCTTCATCCGTGTTATAACAAGCGTAAGGTCAGGGGCCAAAGCGGATCTGACATTTGCGCGGTCGCTTGAAGAAAAGGAACCAAACAATCATGGGTAAAGTTATTGGTATCGATTTGGGCACAACCAATTCATGTGTCGCAATCATGGATGGCAGCCAGCCAAAAGTTATTGAAAACGCCGAAGGCGCGCGCACAACGCCGTCAATCGTGGCCTATGGCGATGATGAACGCCTTGTCGGCCAGCCCGCGAAACGCCAGGCAGTCACCAACCCCGAAAACACAATTTTTGCCGTGAAACGCCTTGTGGGCCGCCGCCTAACCGATGCCGAGGTCGAAAAAGACAAAAACCTTGTGCCCTATAAAATCGTCGATGGCGGCAATGGCGATGCCTGGATTGATGTGAATGGCGAAAAACTTAGCCCGTCACAAATTTCGGCGCAGATCCTGACCAAAATGAAAGAAACCGCCGAAAGCTATCTTGGCGAAGACGTGACGCAGGCCGTGATCACCGTGCCCGCCTATTTCAACGATGCCCA
>CAZPSB010000003.1:0-9551 GCA_964589025.1 uncultured Jannaschia sp.
AAGCCCGCGCATTCGCAAGTTAGGCGAAAATCACGGGTTCCAAACCATCCCTGCGCCACATCCGGTCTTAGGTTAATGCCAAGTTTTTCGGGGCGCAGGGCATCATGCATATAGGCCATCAGTTTCGCCGCCCACAGATCACGGCAATCGGCCGGGCTGGTGAGGGTGTCATCGAATTCACCGGGTGCGATGGGGTGGGCCGGGTCTGTTTGGGATATATCAGACTTTGCCATCACCAACTCTTCTCTGTTTGAATATAGCGGGGGGCGTCGTCGAAACTTTTGGGTTGGAAGCTGGTTTGCGCCTCAAGCTGTGGTGCTGTGGGTGTAGTCTCTTTTGTCAGTCTTGCGATTTTAGTGGTGGCGCCACTTTCCCCATGAAGATCAATCAAGTTTTGGCGATGCCCTTGGCGGTAAAGTTCCAAATCGTCTAATGTGATTAGCCCTTTCTCCAGTAGTCGGTTGGCCTTGGGGCCATATAGCCAGTTTTCTCCCACGGGTTGCCGCTCGCGAATCCGTTTGGCGGCAAGGTTTTCTTGGCTAAGATTAATTTCTGCCTTAATTTCGCCTGCGATCAACTTGGCCTTGTTTTGAACTGCATCGGTCATTGCAGCCTGTAAGACTTTGGAGGTAGGCCAAGTGCGTGCACCATGGCGCCGGCGCAAGCATGTGCGCGCCTCAACCAAGACAGTGGGCATAGTTTCGACAGTCACCTGTTTAGGGATCAAAGCGTTAATCTCTTCGACCAACATATTGACCTCTGCAATCAGCGCCGCATCACTTAGGTGGTTGGGTTCTTCATAACCAGCCAGAACGGCAGTATCTGATCTGTAAAGCCAATCGAAAATGGCCTTGATGCGCTGTTCGTAAGTCATCTCATGCCCCGCCGTTCAATAACAAAGGCACATCGCGCCGTTTTTGGGCTGTGGTGGTTTGCCCCCCTAAAAGCCGGGCCTTTCGATCTTGGGCCGTTTCTTTACCCGACAGCAGCGCCTCTGGTTCCTCCGTCCAGGATTCGGCATTTAGCCAAGAGGACAAATGCTTGGTGAATTGCTGATCTTTGCCTGTGCGGCCCTTGATGTAGGCCGCAAGCGGAGCGGCAATTTCGGCGAAACAGGCCTTTCGCCTTGCGGCTCGCCACGCTTTGATGGCTGGTTTCTTCGGGCAGTTTCGAATGGCCCGGTAATGCGGCCAGACTTTTTCGAATTCATCCTCGATGGTAGCGCAGCCTTCCCGCAGGCCGCCCTTCCATACCGTTTGGGGAGGTGGGCCATCATCGAAAATAACTGGTTCCCTGTCATCGCGCGCCTGCGCGTTGGATGGTTCATGGATGGTTAAAGGATGGTTCATGGATGGTTTGGGTGCATGTGGTGCATGTGTCGGGTGCATGTCCTGCACCTGTCGGGTGCATGTGGTGCATGTGTCAGGTGAATCTCCTGCACCCCAATCAGGCAGGGGTGCACCTGTTGCACCCGTGCTTTTGCGCTCGTGATCAGAGGTTAGTGGAAGCTGCTCGACCGCTTTTAGGTTGATTTGATATTCATAGGTAAACCCGTTTTGGCACGATCGCCGACCGATCTGAGAGATTAGGCCTGTGTCAAGAAAATGCTGAATGGCATTTTGCACTGTGCGTTTGGCAAGCTCGGTATCGTCTGCGATTGTTCGCTTGCTGGTCCATACCCCTTCGCCTTCATCACTGGCCCGGTCTGCCATATACATGATCACAGCCTTCTTCGGCCCTGAACCGAAGATACGTTTTTGGCATATGGCCGCCACGATGTTACTCATGTCTGATCCTTCCTGATCCTGCGCCATATCGGCGTATGTGTAGGTGGGTGTCTGTCACGCTGCATTGTGATCTCGCGCGTAATCTGTTGGTTGTTCCAATGCCTTTCGGCAGGGTGGGATCCACGAAAGCGTGGTGCCGCCTTTGCCCGACCAAAGCCCCGGACGCGTATCCCAGACCAACCAGGCATAGGCCGTTGCGGTTGATCCTTTGGGCGACAGGCGCCCTTTATGCATCACCACGCGTTCGCTAAATTGCAGAACATGTGAGGGTGGTGTTGGGGCAAATAGGCGTTCAAACCGCCCCACACTTTCCAAAAATGTACTGCGCAGGATCATTGCGGTGCCAAGGCGGCTGGTTTTGATTGCGCGTGTGATAAACTGTTCGGCCAACCGGAATGGCGGGTTTGTGATTGTCCAATCCACTGATGCTGGTGCAGGCCCAAACAGATAATCCCGAACCGGATACCCCGCGCCATAATCATGCACATCTGAGGCCTCAGCCGGGCCAAAATATTCCGATAGTGGCGTGACCATATGCCCGCGATTGGCCGCCGGTTCACGGCATGTCAGTGCGCCAAGCGGCCCATGATGGCGCTTTAACCATTCACATAGTGCGCGTGTGGCCCATGGTGGGGTAGGAAAGTCATCAAGGCTGTTGCGCGGTTCTTGGCGGTTTTGCATCACAGCGGGGGATGTATTTTGTACCATTATTGCCACCCCCGTAATCCCGCCGCGATTAAGGGCGCGGTCTGCACCGCATGGGCGCGGTTTTGTAGGGCGCATGCCAGATCGAATACGGCGCCGGCATCGGATTCGTCTTCGGTTTTGGGTGCCCATCCAAGTTGATGACACCGCGCAAGATTGGCCGCTTTGCGCGCGGCCCGGCCTTTGACGCGTTGGCCGATGAAATGTTTGTCTATTGTGGCCACTTCAAACCGTTGGCAGGCGATGCCCTTCATCGCCGCCCAACCGCGCACACAGGCCACCAACCCCATCAAGAGTTCATTCATTGCCTTATTGTCGCGCTTGGGCACGATAATGGGGGCCTCAATTCCGATAAAGGTGATGCCGTGTTGGGTCACCAAACGGTGCGCCAGGCGAAGCGCATTGGAAAACCTCTGCTCATGCGGCAGACGCTCACCAAGGTTCTCCGTCCAGAATACGGGGGCGTGGCCGGGTTTTCCGACACACACACCCGTTTTTGTTGCGATATCAAGCCCCGCGATGATCATTAGCCGAAATCGCGTTCCATGTCCGAGGCCTCTTCATCGGCCTTGTCCAACATGTCTTGAATCGCGCGCTCCCAAACGGGATAGAGCGCATCAAACATGGGTTTGAATGTGCGCAGACAATCGGCCTTTTTGGTGTCGGGCATGTCGTTGATTTGCCGGATCATGGCCAGCGCGGATTTGTGATAGCCGCTGTCGTCCAAAATGGTTTTGATGGTTGAACGCAGATCGCCTGTGGCGCTGGAAACCTCGTCTTTCTTGCCGTCAATCTCGGTCAGTTCTTTCAAAAGCCTGTCCAAATCGACGCTGAAATCAAGGCTGTTTTGGGGATATGTTGTACCGTCTGGCATGGTGTGTCCTTTCTTGTCAGGGTGGGGAGTTACGTGTTGCCACTGGCCAATCGCGCGCGGGCGGCCTTAAGCGCATCAATCGCTTGGTCAATCTCAACAATGGCCTGGGCTTTGTCTTGGGCTGAGGCAGAGTTGCCTGCCTGAATAACCGCAGCCACGGCTTCGCCTGCCTCTTTGGCGATCAACCCGCTTTGCTGGATCAGGCAATCGGCCACGCCACCATCGGCCTCGCGCAAGCGCAGCGCCAATAGCCGCGTCATGGGGTAATCTTTTAGAGCGTCTTCAATGGCCAAAAGGTCTTCAATCGTAAAAGCAAGCTGGCCATTCACCTTTTTGGAAACTGTGCCCTTGCTGGCGCCAAATTTCCAACGTGCGTTGATGGTGGCCGCCGCCGCATCGCCACAGCCGATACGTTCAATCATACTGGCCATTATGGCGCGAATTGCATCGCGATTGATCATCGGGAAACCTCATTTCCTTGGAAAGCGGCCGCCGACAGGTCATCCTGTGCACTGTTCAGCCGTGAATGGAGTGATAGATATGAAGCCAAACCAAACATCAGCTCGCCTTCGGGGTGTCGTAGCCGGGGAAGAAATGCTCAGGCCGCAGGTCTATGCCTTGTTTGCGGGCTGCTTTTAGAATTTCGACTTTGTGTTTGTCCGGTATCGTGCCGCTTGTTCGCCAGCTGCTGACCGTTGATGGCGGTCTTTCAATAAGCTGAGCAAGGGGTCGTATTCCGCCAAACTGTGCAATGATGGTGTCAACATAGGTCATGTACGATATGTGCGCATAAATCGTACATATGTCAACGATATTTTCGCACGTACGTTTTGGCTTTAATGTGCGAAAACAGGGTATGACTATGATTCCTGTAGCTCTTCGATTGAAAGCCCTGCGAGAAAAAGCGGGCGTTAGCGTGCGTTCAATGGCGGAACGCGTGGGCAAACCTGCCTCAAGTTATGCGCATTATGAGAACCCAGAAAAATTCAAAGCAGACTTTTTGCCGCTAAAGTTGGCGCAGTCATTTGCGCAGGCTCTTGATAAAGAAGGCTTCGCGGATGATGTATTAGCTCTGGCAGGTGTGAGTGGGTTATCTGTTTCAAAAGATATGTCTGCTGCAGCACTTGTCGGTCCTGCAGAGGCAGCCGTTGCCAACGATACAAAGCTTGTAACGGTATATGATGTTGCGGCGAGCGCTGGTGGGGGTGCCTTAGCCATAACAGAGGAAATGGTGGGATATAAGCTGGCCTTCCCGCAAGATTACTTGAAGAATCTAACGCACTCTAATCTTAAAAATCTGGCGATCATCAGTGTCAAAGGAGATAGCATGGAGCCAACTCTTCATGACGATGATGTCGTCATGTTGGATTTCAGCAAGTGCGATTTGAACTATGATGGCCTGTTTGTTTTGCGGTTTGGCGAAACACTGCACGTCAAGCGCGTTGCAAGATCGGCGAAGCGTGATCACATCAAGATCATTTCAGACAACCGTGACATATACCCGGCTGAGGATATACATTTAAGCGATGTCGATGTTGTCGGTAAGGTGATTTGGAAGGGCGGCAAAGTATGAAGATTAGGATTTTGATTGTCGCTTGTGTGGTGTTTTCCCTTGCCGTATCCGTTCATGCAACGCCTATACAGGAAAATGATACGCCTGAAGGGTTTGGCGGGCTGAGGGAACAAGTTTTGCAAATATCCCAAGGCTATAGCTGTTCTCCCCGTCGTTATTGTTCAAGAAGCATTAGCAGTTGCGCCGAGGCGCGATGGTATCATCAAAACTGTTCTTGGGGCGGGGCTTTGGATCGCGACAATGATGGCGTGCCGTGTGAAAATCTTTGCTAGGTTGATCTCAAATATGCTCTTTGTGGTGTATAGATGATTTTCGTTATTTTGCGTCTGTTGTGCGCCAATTTTACTATATGTTAATCTTATCAACCCTAGAAATTCACAACATGAAGCTAGATTGCGAGATTCATTATGAACGATGTCATTATCGGTTTATTACTTTTGGTTAGTATGGTCTCTGCCTTGGTTGGCTTGATCATGCTGATTTTTTTTCAAGGCCGTAGGAAGAGAGGAGGCCTTATTTTTTCTGGATCATTTTGTGCTTTTGTCGCGGTGGCGGTGTTTGGAATGTCTCACGATAATTCTGCAGCGATTGAAGCGGGTTTTGAAAGCTATTCTGATTATTCTCAAGCGCAGCGTGCTGGCATCACTGACCCCGAAGTCTGGCGTGTTGAGCGTGAACGGCTGGCAGAGATTGAACGAGAAACACAGCAGCAGCGTGAAGCCGAACGCCTTGCGCAAGCCGAAGCAGAACGCGCTGCAGAGGAAGCCGAAGAGGCAGATAATAGACGGCGCGGTTTTCATTGCCTAAGCTCTTGGGACGGATCGCATAGATCGTTTCGTAATGAAGTGCGTGATCTTATGCGCGACCCCGATAGTTTCGAACACATTGACACACGCGTCACGCCTGTTGACGAAAACGGGATGCATCAGGTTGTGATGCGATACCGCGCAAGAAATGGCTTCGGTGGTATGAATATTGGCACAGCCGTTGGCACATATAGTAACAGCAGTTGTTCTCACTTGGTTCTAAGCGTCGAATGAAGGCAATCCCGTTTCCGAATTTGCGGTATGACACGGTTGATGGTGTTGTGTGTAGGTAGACTGCGAGCTGGTAACTGTCATTATCTGACATAAAAAATCAAAGAAAACCCCCGCCTGTATTCAGGCGGGGTTTTTCTTTGGACATACAGCGAATACGCAATTTCCGTACATTAATTTTTAACGTACGAATTTTTCGCTTGCAATTTTGTACGAAATAAACGTACATATTCCCATAAGCCGCCGAAGACAGCGCCGACCGGCAGACAGCCAACGGGCCTAGATCGCGGCAAGTAATATGGGAATAAAACGATGTCTAACACCGCATGCACAATACAAAACGCCCCCGAGGCTTTGCAGTGTGAACTGGCCAAAATATCCGAAGGATGGAGCGCACAGGCCTATATAATAGAGCGCGCCCTTGCCATCCGTGCGGCCGCCGCCGCCGGGGATCATGATGAGGCAGAACGCCTTGCGATTGAGGTTGAGGCATTGCAAATTGCCGATGCCTCAAAACACGGTGCTGTGGTTGATCTTTCTGCCCCTAAGGGGCGCGAAATCTGGGAGTTAACCGCAGAACGCTGGGCCGAATACCTGATGCAGGCCTGGCGGCGGGATCGTTATTTTTACCCTGTTGAAAATTGCACATCCGATCACGCCCTTGGTGCCGCGCATCATGCCTTTTTTGTACAACCGTGGAGCGGGAGCTGCTTTATTACTGCAAAAGACATCGCACCCGTGTCGCAGCCCCTAAAGGTGGCGGCATGACACGGAACGAATTGGAATTGCTTTTATCGGCCCTGATAACGGGTCAGATTTTTGTTGAAGAGGCAATGGCGCTTCAATCTAATCATACCGACCACGGATTCAAGCTAGGATATCTGCAGAAAGAATTAAACACAATAAATCGCGCCATCCGCATTGTGCGCAATGCTTTGTGCATTGGAGGCGCCCAATGATCCCTATGTTTTCTGCCAGTGCGCGCGCCCCTCGTCGCGCACCACCTTCCTCGGCGGGCACTCCTCCCGCCCGCCGGGGCTTTTTATGGGATAGCTGGTGGCAATTTTTGGGCGACCTTTTGGGCACAATAGCGTTGGTCGTCCTGACATGGATACTGCTGCTGTTTGGGTTGGTGTTCTCATGAAGCAGTTTCACGATTTCGAAGGCAAGATGAATCATCCCGGGTTTTCTGTCACAGTCTTAGTTTGCGCAATACGCGGCGATATTCGCATGGAATTTCACGACTACGCTGTCATGCAGGGCACATCACCGGCTGATCTAGATGATTTCTACCTTGCGCCAACCGACCTACGAAAACTGGCCGATTTGTTCAGCACAGCGGCCAAAGCAACCGGGGGGTATGCGGTATGATGCGCCAACCCACACCTATTGCAAACTTGTTAAAATGGCACCGTTCCGCATTAGCCGGAAAAAACCCACCGGTCCATGAATCTGAGCCGCAAATGGGTTGGTTCAAAACCCGCATGGTGCGTCAGGGGCCTTATGTGCCCGCCCGTATCTGGGTTGAACGCGATATTTGCCCACAGACCGGTGAACTAATCGATGACGAACGATTGCTGTGTGAGGTTGATGGAGAACGCCGTGACCCCGATCGCGAATGGATTTGGTTAAGTAAGTACCCAATCTCTAAGACGGAATATGAACATCTTATCGCCTTGCGCGCGGCCTTGCCGGATATGGCGGCCACCCATGTGCCCTTTGACCTAACCACCACCATTATGCGCCCATAACACAAGGAACACATCATGAACGATATGACGCCCGCGCCCAATGACCACAACCAAGGTCCGGCCTTTAACCCTGATATTGTGGCTGAACTGGCCGATAAGGCGCGCAATATGGCTGATGTCGCAGGTTCTTGGAAAGATGCCGGCGAAATCACCACCCGCGAACAGGCACAGCAAGCTAATGATTTTTTAAGCGGTGCCCGAAAACTGTTCAAAGACATTGAAGAGCGCCGAAAGCTGGAAAAAAAGCCTTTTTATGAAGCGGGCCGTGCCATTGATGCGGCTTTCGGTGAGGTGCGCGAAACGGTCGAACGCGCAGCCGGTCTTGTCAAACCATTGGTTGAAGCCTTTTTACGCGCCGAAGAGGCCAAAGAACGTGCCCGCCGCGCCGAGGAGAAACGCCAAGCCCAAGCTGAGGCTGAACAGGCCGAACAGGCCCGCAAACAGGCCGAAGTCCGCAATGACATATTAGGCCAGCAAGAGGCCGAAAAACGTGCCGTCGCTGCCCGTGAAGCCGAAGCCGAGGCGCAGAAAGCCCAAAGCACAAAATTGGATTCCGCAACGGGGGGCGGCAAACGCACGGCCCTGCGCACCCGCCGCTATGCCGAAATCACCAATGTCAATCAGGCGATGCTGCATTACCGGGCGCATCCCGAAATGACCGATCTGTTGTTGCGCTTGGCCAATGCCGAATTGCGCGCCGCCAAGGGCAAGGCCATCACTATCCCCGGTTTTGATATCCAAGAGGAACGCAAGCTATGACCAAACAAACTGCCATCACGAAACCCTTGCGCCAAGTCCAGACCGTGCAAGAGCTATTGGTCAACGATATGGCCCGTGATCAGCTGCAACTTGTAGCGGCCAAGCATATGAAGCCCGAACGCATGATGCGGTTGATGGCCAATGCCATTCGCACCACGCCGAAATTGGCCCAAAGTGACCCGCTGACCTTGCTGGGGTCGATGATGACCTGCGCCAGCCTTGGTCTGGAACCCAACACGGTGCTTGGCCATGCCTATTTGATCCCGTTTGATAACAAGCGCAAAGGCATCACCGAAATTCAGTTGGTCTTGGGCTATAAAGGCATGATTGATCTGGCCCGCCGGTCGGGTCACGTGGTCAATATCCATGCTGATGTTGTTTATGATAATGATGAATTTTCCTATGAATACGGCTCAAACCAACATCTGCGCCACATTCCGGGCAGCGCGCGTAACACCCCCACACATGCCTATTGCCATGCTAAACTGACCGATGGCGAGGCCTTTATCGTTTTGCCCTATGCCGAGGTTTTGAAGGTGCGCGATGCATCACAAGGCTATAAAACGGCCCTCAAATACGGCAAGAAAGATAACCCTTGGATTGCGCATGAACATCAGATGGCGCGCAAAACCGCCGTGCGGGCGTTGTTTAACGAATTGCCGATCTCAATCGAAAAGGTGGTTGATGCGCTTGAGGTGGACGGGCAGGCGGCCGATTTTTCGGGCTTTGCGATGCAACCCGCTGAGGGCATGCCGACACCCGGCCCGGCATCTGATGATGGGATCATCGAAGGTGGTAAACCTGAGGGGCAAGACAGCACATCAGCCGAAAACACCGCCCCCCCTGCGCCTGAAGATAAAGCACCAACCAAAGCGCCGGATGATGAACAAAACAGTGCCCCGGATTTCTCAGGCTTTGTAACAAAAATCACCGAGGAATTGGTCGCCGCCGATGATCAGGGCGCGGTTGAGGCTGTGATGGAAATTTACGCCGCCCAGATCGAACAAACCGAAGGCACCGCATTCCATGATCAGATCATGCAGGCCGCAGATACCCGCCGTGATG
>CAZPSB010000003.1:9561-10223 GCA_964589025.1 uncultured Jannaschia sp.
CTGCTACAGCACCAATTATTGAACCGGCACTTAAAAACCAAACTAGTGTTAAGTCGAATTGTCCAACCAGAACATGAGCACCAACGGCAAAAAGTGTATTTACCAATACCACTACTAATGATGTACCAATTACTAATTTTATGGGTAAGCGCATGCTAAAAATTACAAAACGCCATAAAATCGCCCTAGGCAAACTCAGCCAGCAGTTTTGTTCAGCCGCTGAGATCGGGGTTGACGAAAGCATCCTTGATGATCTGGCTGCACATAAATTGGCCCGCGCGGTGCTTGATCACGGTGAAATGCGATACCGCATCACCGGCCTGGGGAAACGCAAGCTGAACCCCAGCACCCCGGCCGAGGAGGGCGCGTAATGGCCAGTTCTGTCAATAAGGTGATTTTGATCGGCCATCTGGGTCGTGACCCCGAGGTGCGGTCATTTCAAACCGGCAACAAGGTCTGCAATTTACGCATTGCCACATCGGAAAGCTGGAAAGATCGCAACACCGGTGAACGGCGCGAACGCACCGAATGGCATTCGGTTGCCATCTTTAGCGAGCATATCGTTCGACTGGCCGAACAATATCTGCGCAAAGGATCAAAGGTTTACATCGAAGGCAAACTGGAAACCCGCAAATGGCAGGACCAATCCGGCCAAGATCGAT
>CAZPSB010000003.1:10233-22595 GCA_964589025.1 uncultured Jannaschia sp.
CTTGGACGCCAAGCCTGAGGGCAACGCAAGCACCAGCGGCGGCTATCAAGATGATCGCGCGGGCGGTCATAGCGCGGGCAACCGCCTTAGCACCGATATCGACGATGAGATTCCGTTTTGATGTCTGGGGTAATGGATCATAGCACAGCGGGCCAATGCCAGAAGCCCAGAGTGGTTGGCGATCTTTTACACCGCCCCTTCCAAGGTCTGGATGTGGCTTACATCGACAGACCGAACGGCATGCCATTCGTCATAGGCGGCTTGCATGCGCAACCACGAGAGAGGCGCACCACCAAAAAGTTTGGCGAGACGAACCGCCGTTGCAGCGCTAACCGGTTTGTGCTCGGCCATGATGTCGTAAAGCTGTTGACGAGAAATGCCCAACAGGCGGGCAATCTCAGCCTTGGGTTTGCCGGTTGCGGGGATCACATCCTCGCGCAGCAATGCGCCGGGATGGGTGGGGCAGCGGTTTGGATCGCGGGTCATGTTGGCCTCCTAGTGGTATTGCTCAAAGTCGATCACATAAGCATCGCCATTTTCAAACGCAAAGGTGACACACCACGGGCCGTTCACATGCACCGTGTACCGCGTCGGTGTGACCCCCCGCAGGGTGTGAAAATCAAAACCCGGCAGGTTCATATCCTCAGGCTGGCTTGCCGCATCAAGACGATCAAGGCGGCGCAGGATTCGGTCGTGCAAACGTTGATCAATCTTGGAGCGCTTGCCTTCCCACAAGGCTTTGAGTTGTTTGTTAGCAAAGCTTCTTATCATGGCTTTGCGTGTAAGCATTTCAATGACACTTGTCAACAAAAAGCTTACAAAATACCAGAAATTCTAACAGTTGCGATACAGCTCTGCCCATTATTCATGCACATGCAAAAACCGTGTATCGAGATTGAGGCGGCTATTGCTTTAGCTTTGTCCAAGTATAATCCGCGCTACCGATTTCTTGACCGAGCGCAATCTGGATTGCGCTTGTTGAAAGATTCTTTCCTGTTTAACCATTTCGTTAATCGCCACTTCCAAGCGACGACCAGAAACCATGTTTTGCAGGTCAAAAACAGGGTGAGAAGATCGAACAAGCTCGTGCTCTTCGCCTTTAATCAGTCCGAAACGATGTTTGCAAAACTGCCCATTTTGACCAGCAGGACATGTGCAGGTGATAATTGGGCCATCGTCGGTGGGGTAAACCTCAATCAAATACTCGGTGCCGCTGGATTTGCTTTTGACGAGGTACTGCAAAACCGTTCCCCGCATTTTGAACCACCCTTATCAAAAATGAGCTTGAGCGGATCGTTTTATCGGGCTAGAGTAAACCCACGGCAGCAAAAAACTGTCGTCAGGGTTGGTCCCCTGTCTGTACCAAGGCGCTCTGATAGCCGCGCCCATTGTCGCGGCTTTTTCTATGGTCAGATGCGCAGGAGCACCCTTGGGTGCGCCGCTCCTTGGTGCGGTAGGACCAATCCTGTGCCATCTGGCCGCCAAGAGTTGGTCCTCTTGCGGTTAGGTTTTGAAACTGAACCAAGGAGGATCGCCAATGTCTCAGGCGGCAAATGGGCAGGTGCGCCCAAAACAAATCAAACGCGCCAAGCATATTCACCTACTTTGCAACGATCTCGACACCACAATAGACCGGCTTCACGGTTGTCTCGACCTATTAGAAGAGTTCTTGCAACATATCCCGGACGACAAAAGGGCGCGTTGCTTCAAGGCGTTGTTGCACGCGGGTTGGATCAACCGCAAACGCGCGGCGGGTTTGGCGGCCGAAATTCGGGATTTGGCCACGCGGCGCGGGGGCAAGTCATGAGTGATTTGATTTCCCCAGATATGAAAACCACGTCGCTGATCATTGCCGAGAAATTCGGCAAGCGACATGATGATGTTTTGAAGCGCATTGATGCATTCGAAATTCCAGAAGAATACCGGCTCCGTAATTTTGCGGAACGGGTCCGTGAGGTATCGCACGGCGCGGGTCAAAATCGCGAATATAAATATTATGCCCTGACCCGTGACGGCTTCGCACTTCTGGTGATGGGCTTTACGGGCAAGCGGGCGCTGGCATGGAAAATCAAATTCCTTGAGGCCTTCAATGCCATGGAGGCGCAATTGCGCGCAAGCGGTGTGCCCCTGCCATTTGATCCTGAAACGCTATTGCAAGAGGCCGAGACTTTGCGCCGGTCTGCCATTACGATTCAGATCGATGCGCAACACATGTGCGAAGATGCCGCCCGCCTTTACGGAAAGTTGCAGCAAAATCAGATGGTGCATCACACCCGCGCCCAGGGCCGCACCCATGTGCGCGCCCACACGCGGCGGATCGCGCAGAAAGGCGGTGCGTGATGCCAACGTATTTTGCCCAATATGTCGATGGTCGCCTGCGCCCCTATAGCCAACCTGTGGCCGAGGCGTGGGAAAAGCTCAGCCAGTTTGAGGTGGTCGCCGTCAAGGTCACGCGTGGGCGCAACAAGAAATTCAACGCGCTTTATCACAGCCTGCTTGGCTATGTGGTCAAGGCACTGGCGGCCTCAGGCGAGAATTGGAGCCAAGACGACCTGCACCGGGAAATCAAGATTCATATGGGCTATTACAAGGTGCGCGAAATGCCCGCCCATATCGCACGCCTGACCGGGCGCAGCCATGAGATCGACTATATCTCAACCCGTTTCGACAGCATGAGCGAGGATCAATTCCGCGAATTTGTGTTCAAAGCGGTCGGCGTGATCGAGGCCGAGATTTGCCCACATCTGATGGACAGCGACTGGGCTTTGCAAGTGGATAAAATCATAGCGGAGTTTCGGAAATGAACGCTTTACCAGCAGAAATGCCCCGCTTTGATGGATTGGTGCAAGAATATCAGGCCAAGGCCCATGGCGGCCAAATCACCCGTGAAAACCGGGATGGCACCATAGATGTGATCGCCGAATATGCGGGTGTCGCGGCCGAAATCGCCGCGTTCGAGGCCGCAAAAGCCAACCTAAAGGCAAAATGCCAAATTGGCACACGCTATGTGGGTGCATTGATTGGGCGTGACCTCAGCGTGTCTTTGAAGGATGCGCAAAAGCAATTACTGCAATCGGCATGGTGGCAGGCCTATGATATGTTACAGATTGATCGGATCGCACCATCGGGTGACAGGTCACGCATTGCGCAAATGATCGAAGGCCACTGCCCGGATTTTACCCTTGAAAACCTTTGGGAAGAGTTTGGGAAATACCACAACCCGCGCCCGCATTTATTGCGCGGTCTGGCCGAACAATTCGTTAAGCTTGATCCGGCATTCAAATCACATGATCGCATGAAAATTGGTGTCAGGGGTTTGCCCAAGCGGGTGATTTTGCCGGGATGCCAAAGTGATTTTGCGTACCAAGGCAATGGCGCTGATCGCTTGCTTGATGTTCTTAATGCTGTGCGCGCATTCAATGGTTTCCCCCTTATGACGCGGCCCGAAATAAATGATTTCATGGTAGCAGCGAAAAATGATGTGGCGGAAATTGAAGGTTTTAGGCTGCGTCGGTTTTCCAATGGAAACGCGCATTTGTTTTTTGCGCCAGAAACCCTAAGGGCGGTCAATTTGGCCTTGGCCGAATATTATGGCGAGGTTCTGGCAGATTGCACCGAAGCCGCGCAGGAAAAGCACAAAGCGACATCAACCGAAATTGCGAAAGACCTGCAATTTTATCGCACGCCGGCGGCGGCAGCCGAGTGGCTGGTGTATCAATCAAACCCGCGCGAAGGCATGAAGATTTTGGAGCCATCTTGCGGCGATGGCGCGATCTTGGATGCGATCCGCAAATATGGTGTGGGCATGAGCGCGTTCGGTATTGAGGTTCATCGCGGACGGGCCGAGGCGGCAAAGGCAAAGGGCCATTCCGTTCTGTGCGCAAACTTCCTGCAAACCGCCCCCGACCCCCGCTATGACATGGTTTTGATGAACCCGCCATTCTACGGCAAACATTATCAAAAACATGTCGAACACGCGCTGAAATTCCTAAAACCCGGTGGGGTGCTATATGCCATCCTACCAGTCACGGCAGTCACGGATCATGGTTATGTGAAACCGGACAAACGGGGCTATGACAAATGGCGCGATTTGCCAGTTGGGTCGTTTTCAGAAAGCGGCACCAATATCAACACCGGTATCGCGAAATTTCGTGCGGGGGGTACGGCATGAGCACCCTTCCCAAACTGCCCGCTATTGTTTCACCTGCAATCCGCAATTTGCCCAAACACCATGATGTCCCCTGTATCTTGGCTCTGTTCGGCTGCAGGGCCGATCCGCAATACACGGTTTTGGCCCATCTGCGCGGCAAATGGGCGCTTGGCATGGCGCAAAAGCCGCATGACTTCTTTGGCCTCTATCTGTGCGACCGGTGCCACGACATTTTGGATGAACGATCCCACCACACCGAACAGCCAAGCGATTGGGAAATCTTAAACGCGCTCTACCGAAGTCAACAATTCATGGTGCTGCATGGTGTATTAAAGCTGGGGGTATAGCAATGGATTGGTCACTACAACAACGCACGGCACTTGATGGTGTATCGGCTTGGCACAAAGCCGGGAACCAGCAAATCTATCGCGTGTTTGGGTATGCGGGCACTGGCAAAACCACACTTGCCCGCCATTTCGCATCACAGATTGAAGGCGAAACCCTTTATGCGGCCTTTACCGGCAAGGCCGCAATGGTGATGCGAAAAAACGGATGCACAGGCGCAAGCACGATTCACGGCCTGATTTATTCGGCCATACAAGACGAAGATACAGGCGCGATTAAATTTGTTCTTGATCGTGATAGCGCGGCCCGCGATGCCGCGTTGATTGTGGTGGATGAATGTTCGATGGTTGATGCCGATTTGGGGCGTGACCTGATGTCATTTAACACGCCAATCCTTGTGCTTGGCGACCCGGCGCAGTTGCCGCCAGTCAAAGGCGGTGGTTTTTTCACCGATCATGCCCCTGATCAAATGCTAACCGAAATTCACCGTCAAGCGGTCGACAATCCGATTGTACGCCTTGCCAATGATGTACGCGAAGGCCGTGATCTTGAATTTGGGCACTATGGCACAAGCCGCGTCATGCCCCGCGCCGATCTGGACGCGGATATAATCATGAAGGCCGATCAGGTGCTGGTTGGCAAAAATCAAACCCGGCATTTGTATAATAAACGAATGCGCGAATTGGCTGGGCGACAAAGCGACATGCCCGAACCCGGCGACCGCCTTGTATGTCTGAAAAACAACCGCACGAATGGGCTGTTCAATGGCGGCCTGTTCGAAGTCGCAAAATTGCGCAAGCCGGTTCCCGGCGCCATTCAAGATAACACCATCAGGTTTGACATCTTGTCATCCGATTTTACAGGCCAGGCCGCCATCACGGTAAAGGTGCGCAAAGAATTCTTTGCCGGTGGGCATGAACAGATCGACTGGAAAGACCTGCGCGGCACCGATCAATTCAACTATGGTTATGCGCTGACCGTTCATAAGGCGCAGGGCAGCCAATGGGGTAATGTGGTTCTGTTTGATGAAAGCCATGCCTTTCGGTCTGATTGGCGTCGTTGGCTTTACACCGGCATCACCCGCGCTGCCGAAACAATCACAATCGTTCGTTGAAAGGAAAGGCACCATGATCTTCACAACTATTTCGACCACCCCATGATCGGCGCGACGTTTTGCAGTGGCATTGGCGCCCCTGAATTTGCCGCGCCTTGGGTGGATTGGCGGTTTGCCTCGGAAATTGAACCATTCCCGTGTGCGGTTTTGGCGGCGCGGTTTGGGTATAAAACACCCGCCGACCACAACCAAGGCGACCCGTTGCTTTGGGGTGATATGGCCACGATCACGCCCGATCTTTGGCGCAGCCATGGCATTCCATTGCCTGATCTGATTGTGGCCGGAACGCCTTGTCAGGCCTTTTCGGTCGCGGGCCAGCGCAAAGGTTTGGCCGATACGCGCGGCAACTTGACCCTAAAATTTGTGGAGATATGCCATGACATTGTCGCAGCTCGACCTGATGGACGCCTTATTGCCTTGTGGGAAAACGTCCCCGGGGTGCTTAGCGACCGGTCAAACGCCTTTGGATGTTTCTTGGGCGGGATTGTCGGCGCAGATGATGCCCTGCATATGCCAGGCGGGGCAAGCTGGCCCAGTGCAGGCATGGTTGCCGGGCCAAGGGCACGGTGCGCATGGCGGGTTTTCGACGCTCAGTATTTCGGGGTGCCCCAACGCCGCCGTCGCGTCTTCGTTGTCGCAGATTTTGGAAACGCGGTCGATCCCGCCAAAGTATTATTTGAGCCCCAAGGCCTGCGCCGGCATCCTGCGCCGGGCCGAGAAACGGGGCAAGATGTTGCCGCAAGCCTTCGAAAAGGCACTCAAGGCGGGGGCGGGTCAAGAATGATATCCAGCACAGGTGACGTGGCCCATTGTCTGAATGCGGGTGGCATGGGGCGCATCGACTACGAGACCGAAACGATGATTGCCGACCTTGACCCGGCGGTATCTAAAACCACGAATCCAAAAACGGTGCGCCGCCTAACGCCCGTCGAATGCGCGCGCCTGCAAGGCTTCCCCGATGATCACTGTTTCGTCACCCACCAAGGCAAACCGGCCACAGACGCCCAGCAATATAAAGCCTTGGGCAATTCAATGGCCGTGCCAGTGGTGCGTTGGATCATAGGCCGCATACGTGATTTTCAGAAAGGCATAGGATAATGGGAATTGAAATTGCCACATCGGATGAAATTGAAGAGATCAAGAAAATCATGCTTGGCCTTTCATCTAAGGTTGATACGCTAACCCTTGCCGTTGAGGCGCAGCGTCAGGATCAAATGCCAGAGTGGTTAACTGTGAAAGAAGCGGCGGCCTATTTGCGCCTGACGCCTGATACAGTGCGGCGCAAGGTGCGCGCGGGCCATTTTGATACACGGCGCGAGGGTAAGAATATTCTTATCAGCCGTGCCTGCGTGTTAGATCAATCAAGCCGTTGAGCCAATTCCTCGGCGGTTTCATTATAATAGACCATGAGCATTTTAATATCTTTATGCCCAACCATACGGGCCAAACTTAAGACATCTAATTTTTTGGCCAGCCGTGTTATCGCCTCGTGGCGGCTGTCGTGAAATTTAAGGTTTTCAATTTCTGCATTATCCCGTGCTTTTCTGAATAGGGCGTCAATTTGTTGGCTTGTTAACCCAAATAACGGGCCATCGGTTTCGGGAAGTGCATTCAAAAGCCCGACCGCCGCTTTTGACAACGGCACCTGACGCGCCGTGCCATTTTTGGTGTGGGGCAGGGTGGCCACGCGTTTGGCCTTGTCTACGCTATCATCGGTCAAGCTTATGATTTCACCAGCGCGCATTGCGGTTTCAATGGCAAAGCGAAAGGCATGAATTGCACGGGCCGTGGCCTTTGTTAAATCCGTTCCAGCCGATTGCATTAATTTTTCTATTTCGTCATCAGATACGCGCCGGTCACGTGGCGGTGGGGGCGATGGTTTGCGCACATCCGATAAGGGGTTTTGCGCAATCAGGCCCCATTCGCGGCGTGCGATTGTCAAAACAGACGATAGCAATGTCATTTCACGATTAACAGTTCCGGCCGACACATCCTTAAGCCGCGCGTCCCGCCAATTCGCGAAATCTGCGGGTTCTAATTTTGTGATCAACTTGTCTGCAATGTCATCTTTAAGCATGCGTTCAATTCGAATAATTTCCCACCGTTGACCGCGCTTTTTAGGCGATTCTTCGCGGGCATATCTGCGCAATGCATCACCAAATGTTACCGTTGATTTTGGGGCGTATGTATTGGTATGTGCGGCAAGGTATTCCTGTCGTCCGGCCCAATCCTGTGCCTCGCGCTTGGTGGCAAAGCTTGCGGATTTGCGAATGCCATTTTTGGCAATTTGGGCCTGCCACTTGCCTGAGGAAAGTTTTTTGAATGTTGCCATAACACAAATTCGTAATTCGTTCGTAATGGCATGTCAAAATGATATGTTTGTTTTTGTTATGTTCTGTTTTCCCGGCGGCAAGAAAAACCACAAATCACCCTAAAATATAAGGGTATTTATATGTTTTTACGGTTTTTAGGGTTGCCTCTCCTGGGCACCATTTCACCCAAGTATTCAAAACACGGTATGAGATAAAAGGCTGCGAATGCGGCTTTTGACAAAGCCCTTTTGAAGGGCGCGATATCAAGGGGCGGGTCAGGTTGTCTTATCGGATCTGATCAACCTGTGTTGCCCCTGCCTTGGGGGCAGGGGCAGGGGTTTGGTGCGGTTCAGTTACACCGCGTCCATTCAAATGTGAACCCGCGGCGCTGCATTGTGATGCCGGTTGCGGTTGGGGTCAGTGTGATATCTTCAACCTCTGATGATCCTTCGGCGGAACAGGTGGCGGTGTAGCGGGTGCCTTGCCCAACAGATACCGGATTGCTAAGCGAACAAGACCCTTCGCCTTGTTCCATTTGTCCTTCGCTGATAAGCAAAGACCCGATGCGGTCGTTACAGGCCGATGGCAGGGCAGGCGGATGGAAAAGCCCCTCGGTGCTTTGTGCGTGGGCTTGGCTTGCCACAACCAGGGCAAGCGCGGTGGCGACAGTTTTCAGTTTCATCATATATATCCTTATAGGGTTGAATTTTTCATATGTTTATGATGGTTCAAACTATAGGCCTTGGACAGCAGAATATAAACAGATATCAACCCCGGCCCATAATATAGGCATATATTCGCCAATGAACCCCACGATCGGGCCACAAGGTTTGATGCCATGTCAATCGCATTTGCGCGGCTTACTTGATGTCTGCGGGCGCAGTGGGGGTTGGGCAGCGCACCCATTCATGGACATACCAATTGTTTCCCACTGTCATGATGCCGGTTTCGGTTGGGATAATCAAATAAGTCTCATTATTATAAGTCTCGCCTTCGGAATAACATGTTGCGGTGAAACGCGTGCCCCGGCCCGCCGAAACGGGATTGGCCAAATCACATTGTGTTTCGATGTTGATGACACGGTTATTGTCGATCTCTAAAGCCGTTCCAAGGCCCAGAAATTGGGTTTCATCGCACGCAAGTGGCGTGTTGGGACTGTGATAACGCCCGTCAAAATCCTGTGCATAGACCTGTGTGGTTAGGGCAAGTGTGATTGTGGCAATTAAAGAGGGTGTTTTCATTTTGAACCTTATGGTATTTTGATCATTCACTTTTTTGGCCGCGCCAACACATATAGCCCTGCCCGAAAATGCGCCGTTGGTCGCGATGACTTCGCTGTACCACCGGGCCGAATCCTTGAGCGTGCGCTTCTGGGTTTCAAAGTCCACATGCACAATGCCAAAGCGTTTTTCATATCCAAAGGCCCATTCGTAATTATCCAACAAAGACCAATAGAAAAACCCCGTCAGGTTGACCCCTGCGGCAATGGCCGTTTGGCAGGCGTCCAGATGGGCGGTGATAAAGGCCTGGCGTTCGGGGTCATGCACGGTGCCATCATGGTCAACCTTATCATCCCATGCCATGCCGTTTTCTGTCACCATAATTGGCAAATCACCGACATAATCGGTTTTCAGACGGATCAAAAATCCGGTCAATCCTTCGGGGTAAATTTCCCATCCCATCTGGGTTTGCGGCAAAAGCCCCCGCGACGCTTTGAAATGCGGCCAAGGCGCATCGGGGGCATCGGTATATAGGCTGCGTGTGTAATAATTCACGCCAAGCCAATCAATGGGTTGGGCGATTTGGGCCATATCATCATGCCAATTTTTGGGCATATGTGGGCCAAGCCCGGCAAGGGCTTGGTCGGGATAGGTGCCTTTGGTCAGGGCCTGAATGAACCAGCGGTTATAGATCGCATCATGGCGCGCGGCGGCGGCGGCGTCTTCGGCGCGGGGGCTGGCGGGGGCGGAATGTTCGAAATTCAACACAATCCCAAGGTTTTCATGCCCCATTTCACGCAGGCGCGCCATCGCCGCACCATGGGCTTTCATCACATGATGCATCGCATGGGCGGCGGCGCGAATATCCGATAGGCCGGGCGCGTGCCCCCCCAAAAAATGGCTAAGCCAGGCAATGCACCAAGGTTCGTTCAAGGTGGCAATGCTGGTGACGCGATCCCCGATGCGGGCTGCGATGATTTCAACAAAATCAGCAAACCAATGGGCAATATCGGGGTTGCGCCACCCGCCCAGATCCCCCAAGGCGGCGGGCAGATCCCAGTGATAAAGCGTTAAATGCGGGTCAAGCCCGCGTGCCAATATGGCATCAACCAGACGGTCATAAAAATCTAGCCCTTCTTGGTTTATAGCCCCGCGCCCTTCGGGCATTACCCGCGCCCATGATGTGGAAAACCGATAGGCGTCAAACCCTGCATTTTGCAACAGATCAAGATCTTCGCCATATCGGTGATAATGATCGCAGGCATAGGCGCCATTTTCGGCGCGGGTGACATTGCCTTCGACGGCGGCCCATGTGTCCCAATGGGTGGGTCCGGCATTGCCATGGGCGTGGCCTTCGATCTGATAGGCGGCGGTGGCGGCCCCAAATCGGAAATCACGCGGGAAATCTTTGCGGGTAAAGGTCATGTTATGCATCCTTTGTATGCGCAGCGGTCGATTGGCCCATGACCAGCTGCGCCTCTAATAATTTTGTGACGGGCGGGCGTGCGGGGTTGGCGATTTGATCCAATACCATTTTTGCCACCAATCGCCCTGCATCGCGTACCGAAGATCGTGTGGCGGTAAAAACCGGACGGTCCCCATCATTGCGAAAATAGCTAAGATCATCGTCATGTGTAATAAGCGATACATCCCGCCCAAGCGCAAGGCCAAGGTCTTCGACGGCGCGTCTGACACCGATGGCGACAATGGTGGATGACACCAAAAACGCCGTGGGTGGGGCGGGGTGGCGCAACATATCCCTGGCATGGGCAAACCCGTAGGGTTCGGTCATTTCGCCTGATCGCATCAAAGATGGGTCGGGCGTTAGATTGCGGGCGGCCATTGCGCGTTCAAACCCGGTGCGGCGGCGCAAGGCAAAATCCATTGTTTCAATACCATTCAACAATGCAATGCGGCGATGGCCTAGATCCAGCAAAACATCTGTGGCCCGTTGAAAGGCAGACATGTTATTGACATCAATCCATGAATAGGGCGTGGTTTCGTGGCTGGCGCGGCCATGCACCACAAAGGGCAGGCCCAATTCATGCAGTAATTTGATTCGCTGATCATCGACATGTGGGGCCTGAATCACCAATCCATCGACGGTGCCTTTGGCCTTGAGGTCGCGATAAATGCGGGGTTGGTCGTGATCTTCGACCATAGATAGCATCATATCATAGCCATGCGCCGAATAGGTTTCCCCCGCCCCTGATAAAAAATCGGCAAAGATCGGGTTTGTCATTTCATGTCGGGTGGAAATCGGCATGATATGCCCCACGGCCATTGCGCGGCCTGTGGCCAGGCTTTGGGCGCGGGTATTAGGGCGATAATTATACTGGGCGGCGGCGGCGGCCACGCGGGTGCGTGTGGCTTGGCTGACATCGGGGTATCCGTTCAGCGCGCGACTGACGGTGGTTTGCGACAGGCCCAGATGCGCCGATAATTCCTTTAGATTCATAAATGCAAACCTTTGGCCATGCAGTGTAAACCTTGATGTTATGCGCGTTTGCCCGATTAGGTCAAACCGCTTTGGCTGTCGTGGATTGTTAAAATACGCCCTATAATACCCGTTGACAGGGGGGCGAATTTGGGCAAGGCTGCGCATAACCAAAGCGCTTTGGAGGATTGCGCCGTCGGTTTTATCGCGCCTGTATATGGTGCATTTTGGGAGGTTAGACATGAAAAATTTACTACGCGCTTGCACGGCGGTTGCCGCCTTGACCGCAGGCATGGCCCATGCAGATGGGCATATGATCTTTGCACCCGGCGAAGGGCCTTTTAGCTGGGATAGCTATAATGAATGGGTGTCCAATGCCCCCGATCTAAGCGGGCAAACCGTCACAATTGCCGGGCCTTGGTTGGACCCCGAAGATGGCTATTTCCGCAATGCGTTGGAATATTTCACCCACGCCACCGGCGCCGAGGCGATCTATACCGGATCGGATAGTTTTGAACAACAAATCGTCATTGACGCCGAGGCCGGTTCGGCCCCCAATATCGCTGTATTCCCACAGCCCGGCCTTGCGGCGGTTATGGCGGGCAATGGTCAACTTTCGCCTTTGCCGGATGGGTCGGCCAATTGGGTGCGTGAAAACTATGCCGCGGGCCAGTCATGGGTTGATCTTGGCACCTATGCCGATGAAAACGGCGATGATCAGATGTATGGCTTTTTCTACAATGTGAATGTGAAATCGCTGGTATGGTATTCGCCTGAAAACTTC
>CAZPSB010000003.1:22707-32298 GCA_964589025.1 uncultured Jannaschia sp.
GTTGGCCTGCAACCGATTGGGTTGAAGACATGATGTTGCGCACCCAAACACCCGAAGTTTATGACCAATGGGTGGCCAATGAAATTGCGTTTGACGATCCGCGCGTGATCAATGCGATCGAAGAATTTGGCTGGTTTGCGCGCAATGATGATTATGTATCTGGCGGTGCCGGTGCGGTTGCGACCACCGATTTCCGCGATAGCCCACAAGGTTTGTTCACATCGCCGCCCCAATGCTACATGCATCGTCAGGCGTCTTTCGTTCCGGCCTTCTTCCCCGAAGGTGTCGAATTTGGTGTGGATACAGATTTCTTCTATTTCCCATCTTATGAGGCCGAAGACCTAGGCAACCCGGTTTTGGGCGGCGGCACATTGATGGCGATCACCGATCCATCCGATGCGACAAATGCGTTGATGGAATTTTTGCGCCTTCCCATCGCGCATGAGGTGATGATGGCCCAAACAGGGTTCTTGACACCGCATAATGGTGTGAACCTAGATGCCTATCTGAACGATACGCAACGCGGTTTGGGGCAGGTTCTTTTGGATGCCACAACATTCCGCTTTGATGGGTCTGACCTGATGCCCGGCGCGATTGGCGCAGGCGCATTCTGGACAGGTATGGTGGATTATGCCGGCGGCGCAGATGCGGCCGAGGTTGCGGCGGAAATCCAATCATCCTGGGATGCATTGCAATAAGATATGACAGGGGCATGCGGCCTTTGGGTCGTGTGCCTTTTTCTGATGCAAATTGGAGGCGCGTGTTTAGGCGCGCCTGCCATGCCTTGCGCAATCAATGCCTAAAAGGGGAAATGCCATGCATCCTGCCTTGCTTGGTCTGTTGACTATTGTTTTCGCTGTGATCGGCTGTATCGGCTATTTTTATGGGTCGAACTGGGTTTTGGATAAAATCCTTTGCCCCGCCAAAGGGCCGAATGCTGGGCGCAATATCAATCGGGCAAATATTATTCGGCCTTGGTTGTTTTTATTTCCGGCTTTTGCGGCATTGGCGCTATATCTGGCTTATCCGGTATTTGAAACATTGCGGTTATCCTTTGTTGATACGCGTGGTGATGGCGGGTGGATTGGCGCCGATAATTACCAACGCATGTTTGCCGAACCCAAATTCCGCGAGGCCGTTCGAAACAATATCATGTGGTTATTGGTGGTGCCTGCGGCATCAACCATGTTTGGTTTGGCGGTGGCGCAACTGACCGATCGGTTGTCTTGGGGCAATATCGCCAAATCGTTGATTTTCATGCCGATGGCGATTTCCTTTGTAGGGGCCTCGGTCATCTGGAAACTGGTCTATGATGCCCGCCCTGCCGGCACCGATCAGATTGGCGTTCTAAACGCGGTATATATGTTTTTTGGCGGAACCGAACCAACCACATGGTTGACGATTCCATTTTGGAATAATTTCTTTTTGATGGTGATCCTGATCTGGATTCAAACCGGGTTTGCCATGGTTATTCTATCTGCGGCATTGCGCGGCATCCCCGAAGAAACGGTCGAGGCCGCCATTGTGGATGGCGCAGGCCCGTTTCAAATCTTTTTCAAGATCAAGGTCCCCCAGATCATGCCAACCATCGTTGTGGTTTGGACAACCATTACCATTGCAACGCTTAAGGTCTTTGACATTGTGTTTGCCATGACCAATGGCCAATGGGAAACGCAGGTTTTGGCCAATTATATGTTCGACAAATTGTTCCGCGCCAATGATTGGGGCGTGGGGTCGGCGGCGGCGATTATCATTATGGTGATGGTCACACCCATCTTGGTTTGGAATGTAATTCAAGTCCGCAAGGAGACACGATAATGACGGTTGCACGTTCTACAGATCAACCGGGCGGGTTCTTTAAGCGCCTATTTGCGACCAAAGTCGATCATGATGGTATCGCGGGCCAAAAAACACGCCTGACATGGGCGATGCATATATCGGTTTTGGCGTTGGTTTTGTTGTGGTTATTCCCAACGGTTGGCCTTTTCGTGTCATCGTTTCGAACATCCGATCAAATCGTGTCATCGGGGTGGTGGTCTGCCTTATCGACACAGGAAATCCAAAACCCTGCTATTCGTATTTCCGGCACCGAAGTCCAAGATGGTGATTTGTTCGTGATCGAAGGACGCTTGTTTGAAAATGCCGCGACCCAAGTCACGGCTTGGGGGTCATCTTCGCGCGCGCCAAATGCCTTTGCGCCCGGTGATGTGGCTGAATTATCGCAAGGTCGTAGCTTGATGGTTGAGGCCGATGGCGCGTTTCGCTTTACCGCCACCCAAACCCAAGAAGGCCAACGTTTGCCGCGTGTGTTTACCACCGCCATCAGCCCGCCTGAATTCACCTTGGACAATTACGATTATATGCTGTTTGATCCCGATTCAAACGAAAGCATGGCAGGCGCGTTTTTCAACACATTAACGGTGACGATTCCATCCACCATCATTCCGGTTTTGGTGGCGGCCTTTGCGGCCTATGCATTGGCCTGGATGGAATTTCCGGGTCGGGCTTTGTTGGTGGCCTTTGTTGTGGCACTTTTGGTGGTGCCATTGCAATTGGCCTTGATCCCTTTGTTGAAACTGCATTTGGCGGTTGGCATTGGAAAGGGATATATCGGCGTGTGGTTGGCGCATATGGGGTTTGGGATGCCTTTGGCAATCTATCTGTTGCGCAATTATATGGCGGGTTTGCCGCGTGATATCATCGAAAATGCGCGGGTAGACGGGGCAACCGATTTTCAGATTTTCACCCGTATTGTTTTGCCGCTTTCGTTTCCGGCGCTGGCCTCATTTGCGATTTTCCAATTCTTATGGACATGGAATGACCTGTTGGTTGCGCGGGTGTTTTTGATCGATTCCACCGGCCAAACCACGGTAATGACCAATGCAATTGTCGAATTATTGGGCACACGCGGGGGCAATTGGGAAATTTTGGCCACGGCTGCCTTTGTTAGCATTCTGGTGCCGCTGGTCGTGTTCTTTTCGCTTCAACGCTATCTTGTGCGCGGTCTTTTGGCCGGGTCTGTCAAGTAAGGATGATTTATGAAACAGCTTTCGCAACTTCAGGCCGGTGCAAACGGCCCGGATCTTGATTGGTGGCGCGGGGCCGCGATTTACCAAATCTACCCCCGATCTTATCAGGATTCGAACGGGGATGGTGTGGGTGATCTGTTGGGCATTGTACAACGCTTGCCCTATATCGCGTCATTGGGTGTGGATGCCATTTGGATTTCGCCGTTTTTCACCAGCCCGATGAAGGATTTCGGCTATGATGTCAGCGATTATTGCGATGTTGATCCCATCTTTGGCACGCTGGCCGATTTTGATACATTGATCAAACAGGCCCATCACCTTGGCCTGCGCGTGATGATTGACCTTGTGTTGTCGCACACATCCGACATGCATCCGTGGTTTGTGCAAAGCCGCCAAGACCGCACCAACCCCAAGGCCGATTGGTTTGTTTGGGCCGATCCCAAGGATGACGGAACCCCGCCCAATAATTGGTTGTCGATTTTTGGTGGGTCAGCGTGGCAATGGGATGCGCGGCGCGAACAATATTATTTGCATAATTTCTTGATTTCGCAGCCTGATTTGAATTTCCATAATGTGGATGTGCAGGATGCGTTGTTGGATGTCGTGCGGTTTTGGTTGGATCGCGGGGTGGATGGGTTTCGCCTGGATACAATCAATTTTTACTATGCCGATAAAGACCTGCGCGATAACCCGCCATTGCCCAAAGATAAACGCAATGCAACCATCGCACCTTCGGTCAACCCATATAATCACCAAGATCACGTCTATTCCAAAAACCAGCCTGAAAATTTGGAATTTTTGGAACGCTTTCGCGCGGTGCTCGATCAATACCCCGGCACGACCTGCGTGGGTGAGGTTGGCGATGCCCAACGGGGTTTGGAAATTTTGGGTGAATATACCGATGGCGATCATCGGGTGCATATGTGTTACGCGTTTGAATTGCTGTCGGGTGCGCGGCCTACGGCGCAATTTATCGCTGAAACATTTGGCCGGTTGGATGCCGCCGCCCCTGATGGGTGGGCGTGTTGGGCCTATTCCAACCATGATGTGAAACGTCATGCCACGCGGTGGGATTTATCGCATGAGGCGCAGAAACTGTTTCATACATTGATGGTGTGTTTGCGCGGGTCGCTTTGTCTTTATCAGGGCGAAGAATTGGGCCTGCCCGAGGCCGATGTGCCGTTTGATTTGCTGCAAGACCCATATGGCATTGAATTTTGGCCTGAATATAAAGGCCGTGATGGATGCCGTACCCCGATGGTATGGGAAAGATCCAACCATCATGCTGGGTTTTCGACGGCGCAGACATCATGGTTGCCGGTGCCGGCCAACCATCTGGAACACGCGGTCGAGGTACAAGAAGCCAATGAAAATGCCTTGATCCATCATTACCGCCGGGCGTTGAAATTGCGCCACAGATTTGATGCGTTGCGCATTGGCGATCAAGGCGGAATGGTGGCCAATGGTGATGTGTTGACCTTTACCCGCCGCCATAACGGGCAAGAGGTATTCTGCGCCTTTAATCTTGGCGATACTGAGGTGACATTATCGGCACCTGCGGGATCATGGGCCGGGATCGGCGCCGATATCGGTGCCGCCGAAATCGGGCCAAATGGTACGATCACATTACAAGGCTGGCAGGCCTGTATCGCAGAAAAACAAACCTAAGCGCATAAGGGGAGGGCGTCATGGCCAATCTAAAACTGACAGATGTGAAAAAAGCCTATGGCGGCACGCTTAGCGTGTTGGAAAACATCAATTTGGATATCGAAACCGGTGAATTAATCGTGTTTGTCGGCCCTTCTGGATGCGGCAAATCCACCTTGTTGCGGATGATTGCGGGGCTTGAGAAAATCACCGATGGGACATTGGAAATTGATGGTCAGGTCGTCAATGATGTGCCGCCATCGCAACGGGGCATTGCCATGGTGTTCCAAAGTTATGCATTATATCCGCATATGACGGTGCGTGAAAATATGGCTTTTGCGCTGAAGATCGCCAAGAAACCCCCCCAAGAAATTGACGCGGCGATTGAACGCGCAGCGGAAAAATTGCAATTGACCGATTATCTGGATCGCCTGCCCAAGGCGTTATCGGGCGGCCAACGGCAACGGGTGGCGATTGGCCGGTCGATTGTGCGCGACCCAAAAGTGTATTTATTTGATGAACCGTTATCAAATTTGGATGCCGCCCTGCGTGTGGCCACCCGAATTGAAATTGCACAACTTAAAGAACAAATGCCCGAAAGCACCATGATCTATGTCACCCATGATCAGGTTGAGGCGATGACGCTGGCTTCGCGCATTGTGGTATTGGCCAATAAAGGCATCGCACAGGTTGGCAGCCCGCTTGAACTTTATGAAACGCCGGAAAATGAATTTGTGGCCCAATTTATTGGATCGCCGCAAATGAACCTCTTGCCCGGTGAGGTCGTTGAAACCGGTGACATCACCAAAGTCAAGATTGATCAGGGCGGCGGCGTTCTTGAGGCCGCCATTCCCACCAAAGAATCCGACAAGGGCCTGCGCGTCAATGTTGGTATTCGCCCCGAAGATATGGTGCAAACCGATGGCGATGATTATGCCTATACGGGCCGTGTTGAAATCACCGAAGCCTTGGGCGAGGTCACATTGTTGTATTTCGCAAAAGACCAAGGTCAGGAAAACCCTGTCATTGCCAAATTGCCCGGCATTCACCGCGATTTGCGGGGCGGGGAACCTAAATTAACCGCCCCCAAAGAAAAATTTCACTTGTTTTCCAATGGTGTATCCCTGTTATATCGTTAAATTCAGCGGCAGTTGCGATGCCGGTTATGATAAAGGCCGCCTGTCTATGCGCAGGCGGCCTTGTGCATCTATTGGGATGCGGGCCAGAAATGCGTTGCTTTTTTGAAAATTGGTTATATTTTTTTACCAATTGAAAAGGGGTCATGTCATGGATATGCCATTGCCAAACGCAGATGTGTTGTCAAAGAAAGACAAAATCGTCGCGCGGTTGAAACAGGCCTTGCCCAAGGCCGCCGTGATTTATGATGTGGCTGAAACGCGCGCCTATGAATGCGATGCGTTGACGGCGTATAAATGCCCGCCTTTGGCGGTTGTGTTGCCCTCGACCACCCAGGAAACTGCGATTGCGTTGAAAATATGCCATGAAGAAAACGTGCCGGTTGTCCCACGTGGGGCGGGCACGTCTTTGGCGGGCGGGGCTTTGCCCACGGCTGATAGTGTGGTTTTGGGCGTGGCGCGCATGAATGCGGTATTGGAAACCGATTATGACAATCGGTTTATCCGCGTGCAAACCGGGCGCACAAATCTAAGTGTGACGGGTGCTGTTGAACAAGATGGGTTTTTCTATGCGCCTGATCCCTCGTCGCAATTGGCCTGCGCGATTGCGGGCAATATCGCGATGAATTCGGGCGGTGCGCATTGTTTGAAATATGGCGTGACCACCAATAATCTGCTTGGGGTACGATGGCGGGGGATATTCTTGATATTGGCGGTGCGCATTTGGATGCGGGGCGGTATGATTTACTGGGCCTGATTTGCGGGTCCGAGGGGCAGTTGGGCATCGTGACCGAGGCCACTTTGCGCATTTTGCCCAAACCCGAAGGTGCGCGGCCTGTTTTGATGGGCTTTGACGCGAATGAGGTCGCGGGCGAATGTGTATCCGATATCATCAAAGCGGGCGTTTTGCCGGTGGCCATCGAATTCATGGATCGCCCCTGCATTGAGGCAACCGAAGCCTTTGCCAAGGCGGGCTATCCCATGTGTGAGGCCCTATTGATTGTCGAGGTCGAAGGATCAGACGCCGAAATTGAGGATCAACTGGCCAAGATCCTGGATATTGCCAAACGCCACAACCCGGTTGAACTGCGCGAGGCCCAAGATGAAGATCAGGCAAGGCGCATCTGGTTGGGTCGCAAATCGGCCTTTGGCGCGATGGGGCAAATCAATGATTACATGTGCCTGGATGGCACGATTCCGGTTTCGGCCCTGCCGATGGTTTTGCGCCGCATTGGGGAAATGTCGAAACAATATGGGCTGAATGTGGCCAATGTGTTTCATGCCGGTGATGGCAATATGCACCCGTTGATCTTGTTTGACGCCAATAAACCGGGGGATCTGGAATTATGCGAAGCCTTCGGTGCCGATATCTTGAAACTATGCGTCGAGGTCGGCGGATGTTTGACCGGCGAACATGGCGTTGGCATCGAAAAACGCGATTTGATGGCCACACAATTCGCCCCCAATGATCTTGAGGCGCAGATGCGTATCAAGGATGTGTTTGATGCCAAATGGTTGTTGAACCCGGCCAAGGTGTTTCCGCTTGCGGCATCCCAAGCCCGTCGTGAAACCGGTCAATTGGCGTGAATAGGGGAAAGGGGCGCGCAATGGTGCAGCCGGAAAGTGAACTGGAACTTAGCGATATTATAAGTTTGGCCAAAGACCCGTTCACTGTGATGGGCGGGGGCACGCGCGGTGTGCCGGGCGGCGGGGATGTGACCCTATCAACCGCCGCTTTGTCGGGGATCACATTATATGAACCCGGCGCGTTGACGATTGTCGCTAAGGCCGCAACACCCTTGGCCGAAATTGAACGCATGCTGGCCGCCGAAAACCAACGCCTGCCCTTTGAACCGATGGATCACCGCGCGCTATTGGGCACCCAAGGCACGCCGACAATTGGGGGCGTTGTGGGCGGTAATATATCCGGGTCACGCCGTATTCAGGCAGGCGCTTGCCGCGATAGCCTGATCGGGGTGCGGTTTGTGGATGGCACAGGCGCGATTGTCAAAAATGGCGGACGGGTGATGAAAAACGTCACCGGCTATGATCTGGTGAAACTGATGGCCGGGTCATGGGGCACATTGGGCGTGTTGACCGAGGTTTCGTTCAAACTCTTGCCCGATGTCGAAACCAGCGCATGTTTGGTGATATCTGGCCTGACCAATGCGCAGGCCGTGCAGGCCATGGCCATGGCTATGGGCACGCCCTATGAAATCACAGGGGCTGCCCATTTGCCCAAAGGCGCGGCGGGGCAGGGCGTGGCGCAAACCCTGTTGCGCCTAGAAGGGTTTGCCCAAACTGTTGCCTATCGCGCGGGGCAGTTGCAAAAACACCTTGGCGATTTTGGCGCGGTGGATGTCATAGATGACCACGCGCAGGTGCAAAGCCTATGGCGTGACATTCGCGATGTCGCCCCATTTCATGGGCGTGACGGCGATGTGTGGCGTGTTTCGGTCAAACCAGGCGACGGCGCGCGCCTTGGCGAAAACATCAAAGGCGAGGTCTATTTTGATTGGGCGGGTGGCCTGATTTGGGCCTTGGTGGCCAAAGGCCATGATTTGCGTGCGGATTTGGGTCATTTTGCCGGTCATGCCACGCGTGTGCGGGGTAAAAACACACCAGACAGCCCAATGTTACAGCCTGATCCGCCCCCGATTGCGGCGCTATCGGTGAAACTGAAACATCAATTTGATCCACGGGGTATCCTAAATCCCGGCCTGATGGGGTAGGGACAACAGATGCAAACAACATTCACGCCTGATCAATTGAAAGATCCCGCCATTAAAAGATCAAATGAGATCTTGCGCAGTTGTGTGCATTGCGGATTTTGCACCGCCACTTGCCCGACTTATCAGATTTTGGGCGATGAATTAGACAGCCCGCGGGGCCGGATTTACCTGATCAAGGATATGTTGGAAAACAACCGCCCTGCGGATGCGAAAACCGTACAACATATTGACCGCTGCCTTAGCTGTCTGGCCTGTATGACGACCTGCCCGTCGGGCGTGCATTATATGCATTTGGTCGATCACGCCCGCGCCTATATTGAAAACACCTATAAACGCCCGCTATTTGATCGCATTTTGCGGTGGGTTTTGGCGCAAATCCTGCCTTATCCGATGCGGTTTCGTCTGGCGTTATTTGTGGCCAAATTGGGGCGGCCTTTTGCCTTTTTGATGCCGGATGCGCGCCTTAGGGCGATGTTGGACATGGCACCGCGCCATATTCCGCCGGTATCGCGAAATGATGATCCGCAGGTCTTTGCCCCCAAGGGGGCGCGTAAAATGCGTGTGGCGTTGATGACTGGCTGTGCGCAAAAGGCGCTGAACACGGATATCAATGATGCGACGATCCGGTTGTTAACGCGTTTAGGGTGCGAGGTTGTGATCGCCAAAGGCGCGGGGTGTTGCGGGGCGTTGACCCATCACATGGGCAAATTGAACGATAGCCACGCCAAGGCGGCGGCCAATATCAATGCATGGTCCAAAGAAATGGCCAATGCGGGCCTTGATGCCATTGTGATCAACACCAGCGGCTGCGGCACCACAATCAAGGATTACGGTCATATGTTCCGCAATGATCCCGATATGGCCGAAAAAGCCCGCGCGGTATCAGACATCGCGATGGATGTGTCCGAGGTCTTGATGAAACTGGACATGCCGCAAGGCGATAACAAGGCCATAAAGGTTGCCTATCACGCCGCGTGTTCGTTGCAGCATGGCCAGCAAATCAAAACCCACCCCAAAACATTGCTGCGCAATGCGGGGTTTGATGTG
>CAZPSB010000004.1:0-11174 GCA_964589025.1 uncultured Jannaschia sp.
AAATCATCACTGCCAAGCGGATGTTCGGGTTTGGATAAACGATACCGTGTGACCCAGATCAAACGGTGTTCGGCCCGTGTGATCGCCACATAGGCCAGACGTTTCCACAATGCTTGCCCGGCCTCTGTTCGGCCTGCGCGGGCGGCGGCGTATAGATCGGGGGCAAATACTTGTACAGATGGCCATTGCGACCCTTGCGCCTTGTGTATTGTCACCGCCGCGCCATGCAAAAACGTGGCACCCATACGCGCGGCATAGGGGATAAAAGGTTCATCTTCATCCGGTTTTTCGATTTTCACAATCGAGGCCGCCGATAAACGCGGGCTATCGGCGCCAATCACATGCAGGCGCGAAAACCCCGGTTTGGATCCCGGCCCAAGATAGATAACGGGTGCGCCTTTGATTAGGCCTCGGGCCTCAAGATCAATACGTTTTTTGCGGTGTTTCAACGGCAATTCGATGCCGTCGCAAATCAAAGGTTCACCGGGCAAAAGCGCGTCATCGGGCGCGGACATCACCATACGAAAGGCGGTAATCAGGCGAATACGCGTGGCATTGCGCCACACCAAAACCGGGCTGCGCGCCATAAGATCACTATTGGCGCGGGGCGCGATTTGCACGCGGTCATCACGGGTGGCGGCATTTTCGATCATGTGTTCAAATTGATCAAACCCAAGATCAGGGTCGGCCAGGGCATGGGCCAGATCAAGAATTGGGTTATCGGCATCTTGGCGGTGAATGCGCGATAAAGACAGGCGATTTGGGCCGGTGATTTTATCAAATACCATATCACCCGATTGCCCCACCGGGGCCAATTGCGCGGGATCCCCAAATAGAATGAGGGTTGGAAAAATCTCTTTCAGGTCATCAAGTTGCCTTGCATCTAACATCGAACTTTCATCGACCAGGCCAATATCCAACGGGTCATCGCGCCGTTTCCATCCGGTGATGAAATCTGACCCCCGCACCCCTGCCGCAGCCAGGGCCGCAGGAACGGATTTATGTTGATCATACACCGCCTTAGCACGGGCTAGGGCTTCATCCGTCAGGGCCTCAATCGCGGGTTTTTCGCCTTGACCGGCCAGCCATTCGGCGACTTTTTCAAATTCCGGATCATAGACCGGCGTATATAAAATGCGGTGGATGGTGGTGGCAGGCACACCCCGCGCCCGCAAAACCGAGGCCGCCTTGTTGGTGGGGGCCAAAATGGCCACGGTGCGGGTGTTGGCCTTGCGTTTGCCTTCCCAATCGCCAGATACGATATCAACACCCACATTTTGCAACGCATGGATCAATTCGGCCAATAGCCGCGTTTTGCCCGACCCCGCCTTGCCTGTCACGGCCATAATGCGGGCCGTATCATCGGGCGGTGTGGTGGTTTCATCGCCCAAATCAATACCTGCGTGTTCCAGCATTGCGGCGATGCTGTCATAGGCTTGGGCCTGATCATCGGAAAAGGTAATTATGGTGTCATTTGGCATAAATTAAACCTTATCGCGCCCTTGCCCCCCGTGCGAGCATGAAATGCACATCCTGCCCCATATTATAAATCAAAGCTTAACTGTGGGGGTTTGGCATGGTTGCGCCGCAATGTGGCACGGTCATTCACGAAATGGCGCCCTGCACCTTTGGTTTTGCGGCTGGCGTGTTTTTGGATAAGGGTGGCAGCCTCGGCATGAAATCGGGTCGTTTGGCGCACACCAAAGACCTTGATACGCGCATCGCGCAGGCTGTTGGTTAGGTCAACCACCGGCATGGGGTAGGATTTGCCCAATACCTTGCGCGCGCGCGGCCAGATCCAAGGGCTATGTAAAAACGCATCGGGAATATGGCGCAATTCGGGGCACCATTTACGGGTGAATGCGCCGGTGGGGTCTTGATCAAACCCTTGTTTTACGGGGTTATAGATCCGGATTTGATTCATCCCCGTTGTGCCCGATTGCATTTGCATTTGCGGCCAGTGAATGCCCGGTTCAAAATCGGTAAAGGCGCGCGCCAGATGCGGGCCGGTGGCGCGCCAATCCAGCCATAAATGATAGGATGCAAAAGACACCAACATCGCCCGCATTCGAAAATTCAACCACCCTGTTGCCACAAGCGACCGCATGCAGGCATCGACAAAGGGCACGCCGGTTTCGCCTTTTTCCCACGCGGCCAAACGTGTGGCATCAGGGGTTTTGGGGCGCAGATGTTCATAGGCCGAATGCAGGCATTTATATTCTAGGGCGGGTTCATCTTCAAGCTTTTGCATAAAGTGATCGCGCCATGCGAGGCGGGATTGAAAGGACCGCAGGCTTTTGGCCCAATCCTTTTGGTGTGGGTCAAGCGCGGCTTTGTGCGCGGCCAGGGTTGTTTCAACCTCACGCATTGATAAACTGCCCCAGGCCAGATGCGGCGATAACCGCGAACAGGCCTGCGCGCCCTCAATAGGCGATGACATATCGCGTTGATAGGTCTGCCCGCGTTCCGACAAAAAGCTATCAATCAACGCCAGCCCGGCCTTGCGCCCGCCCTTTTGCCGTTCGGGGCAGGGGTCAAATTGCAGATGCAGGTCGCGCGCATCGGGGATAGGGCCGGGATCAAGGGCAAAGCCTTTGATCGCCTTGGGTGGGACGAGCGGGCCTTTGCGCATGTGCCTTTGGCGGGTGGCGGCCCATTTGTCGCGTGATGCCAGGCGGCGGGTAATGCCGGTTTGCGGCACCTCGTGCCAATCCACACCATTTGCACCGGCCCATGCGGCGATGCGTTTGTCGCGCCCAAAGCTCCACCCGTTGCCGGTTTCTTCATGGCTGATTAGGGTGGCAATGTCATGGGCGCGGCATAGATCATCTAATATGGTCACACTATCGCCCATACGAATGATCAAGGGCGCCCCCAACGCGGCCAGATCATCGCGAAACTGGATCAGGCTTTCGGCCACAAATCGCCATTGCCGCGCGGATGCATCCGCTTGCGCCCATAGGTCGGGTTCCACGATATATAACGGCAATAGCCGCGCATTGCGATCGGCGGCCAAACCTGCCGCCATATTCAGGGCGGGGTTATCGGCAACACGTAAATCACGTTTGAACAAAACAAGAACATTTTGGCGCATGGCCGGTTTCATACCGTGATTCTGCGCGCCGTCAAAGCATTTTTTGCCCAAGGCATTTCGGCGCAATATAAATGAAATCTTAACATATTGCCGCAAATGTTTGTCTTAAACAGATCTGTGATGCGTATAATATACAAGAGGTGTTATGTTTCATTCTTTGCCAGACTATCTTGAACAGGGCGAACAGGCGCGGCTTTTCCCGGTGTTGTCCAGTTCATCGAAAGAAGGGCAGGCGACATCTATCGTCTTGGCCTGTTTTGGCATGATTGATGCGCTTGGCGCGATGCTTTTGAAAAGTGTGGGGCAAAATATTGGCGCGCGCACCAAGATTGAAACCTATACTGAAATTGTGTTCAAAACCCGACCGAAAGATAAAAAAGACCGCCCCGATGGGTTGATCATATTGCGAACCGGCAGCCGTGAATGGCGCGCCCTTGTGGAAACAAAAATCAAAACCAATAATTTGGATGCCAAACAAATTGAAACATATCGGCAATTGGCCAAAGATAATGGCATTGATTGCGTCATCACAATTTCCAATCAATTTGCCACAACGCCCACCGCGCATCCAGTCCCCGAGGTGACGACAAGCCGTTCAAAGATAAAAGTTTATCATTGGTCATGGATGTATGTGATGACCACGGTGGATTTGCTTTTGAATCAGGGTGGTGTGTCTGATCTGGATCAAAAGATGCTTTTGAATGAATTGCGGCGTTTTCTAACGCATGACAGTGCAGGCGTTAAAGGTTTTGACCGTATGCCAAAGGAATGGGGGGAATTGAACAGGTTGGTTTCAACCGGTGGTGTGATCGCTGCAAAATCACAGGCGGCACAGGCGGTTGTTGGGGCGTGGCATCAAGAAACACGCGATCTGACGCTGATCCTAAGTCGGTTGACCGAAACCAATGTGTCGCAGCGGTTAAGCCGAAAACATCTTAATGATGCAGAGGCCCGCAAAAAAGATGAAATTGAATTGCTACGAGCGACAAAATGCCTGACCGCTTGTATCGAAATCCCCGATGCCGCCGCCCCGCTAGAGGTGGTCGCAGATATGACGCGCCGGGCCATTGATGTTGGCATGACCCTGCGCGCCCCAGAGGATAAAATATCAACAAAAGCGCGTGTAAATTGGCTTTTGCGGCAGGTGAAGGCCGATCATACAGATCATCTTTATTTGCGCCTTATGTGGCCTGGTAAAAATGAACCCACACAGCACCCGATCAATGAATTGCGCGCCAATGTCGATATCGCAGGCGAAGGCAAAGATCACATCGCACCGCATAGTTTTCATTTGTTTTCATCCATATCGTTAGGCGCGCGTTTTGCGCAACAAACCAATTTTATAGCGGATCTTGAAACATCAGTGCCCGATTTCTATCGCGATATTGGGGGGTTTTTGTCGGCATGGAAAAAACCCGCACCAAAAATCAAACATGAAAAACCCGCCGCTGGTGATGTCACGCCTGAGGCGATTTCAGATGATGCAGAAGATTTTGGAACAAGCGCATACTAAGGGCGAGGCGTCATGTGGCGCATTCCAAATATGGATGTTTGGCATTATGGTTTTTTCTGCGCCCATCGCACCATTTGACGAAACATGCCGTGCAATGTTTGAACATCGGCTTGGGTCAAGGGCAGGCGCGACCAGATTTGGCGCAAATTGCGGCGCATGCCGTCGGATTTTTCGACAGGGAAGAAAAACCCGGCCTCATCAAGGCGCGCCTCTATGTGATCGCCCAATGCGGTAATTTCGGCGCCTGTGGCAAATTTTGTGCGGGCCATTTCCATGATTTCAGGGGGCAGATTGCCCTGCGCGCGGCGCCATTCATAGGCGCATAACAACACACATTGCGCCAGGTTCAGGGATGGAAAATTAGGGTTTGTTGGCACCGAAATAATCGCATCGGCGCGTGCGATATCGTCATTTTCAAGGCCTGCGCGTTCTGGCCCAAACAAAATGGCGGCTTTGCCCCCGGTCTGACCAATGGCTGCGGCCTCGGCTAGGGCACGTTCGGGGGTGACGATGCGGGTTGTCATGCCGCGGGGCCGGGCGGTTGTGGCAAACACATAGGTGCAATCTTGGGTTGCGCTGGGCACGTCTGGCACAAGGCCGGCCTGATCCAACAATCGCCCGGCACCCGATGCAAGGGCCACCGCGCGTTCATTGGGCCACCCATCGCGGGGGGCCACAACGCGCATATGATCCAGCCCAAAATTCCACATTGCCCGCGCGGCCGCCCCGATGTTTTCGCCCATTTGCGGGCGCACTAAAACAAAAACGGGTGGGCGGTGTGATGTGGGGTGCATGGTGTGGGATGTTTTATCAGGCATGGCCTGCGCATACCCTGCCCGGCCCTTTGGGGCAAGACCCGATACTTGCCGTGCCCCTTGCAACACGGTATCACCGCCAAAACAAACCGGAGCATACCATGCATGATCAGGACACACCCCAGCTTTATCTGGTTAGCCCCACGGCCTTTGACCCTGATATATTTGCGCCCCGTTTGGCGGCGGTGTTGGATGCCCATGATATTGCCTGCATCCGCCTTGCCTTGGCATCCGAGGAAGAAACGGATGTAACCCGTGCGGCCGATCAATTGCGTGATATTGCCCATGCCCGCGATGTGCCGATTGTGATTTCTAAACATGTGGGTTTGGTCGAACGTCTTGGCCTTGACGGTGTGCATCTGCCCGATGGCGCGCGCAATATACGCAAAGCGCGCGCAGATTTGGGCGCAGATGCCATTATTGGCACCTATTGCGAAGCCTCAAGCCATGATGGCATGTCGGCAGGTGAGGCCGGGGCCGATTACATCGCCTTTGGTCCGGTGGGCGAAACCGGGCTTGGCGGGGATATGCGCGCCGAACATGATCTGTTCGCCTGGTGGTCACAAATGATTGAATTGCCCGTGGTGGCCGAGGGTGGCTTGACACCAGATATCATTGCGCATCTGGCCCCGGTGACTGATTTCTTTGCCATTGGGGCCGAAATTTGGCGTCATGATCATCCCGTGGCGGCCTTGGGTGATTTAACCGCACCCCTAAGGGCCTAATCGCGCAGCGCGGTTTGCAGGCCTGCGCGAATGGTGGTTTCTGCGGCATGGGCCATGGATTTGCGATCTGGTAAATCTTTGCAGGGCAGGGGGGTGTGAAACATCACCTGCACCCGCCCGTGACGCGGCGCAGACAAGATTTGTAACAGGTTTGGCCCAAATTCCATATCGCCCCACCATCCGTAAAAACGCGCCTCGGCGCCTTTGGGGGCGTGATAGGCCAGCGTGATGGGTTGAATGGTATAATCACGATCTGCTTGGCCCTTGGCATAAAATGCCGAAAACAACGCGCTGCGAAAGGGCAGAATGCGTTTGCCATCAGTTGATGTGCCTTCGGGGAAAAACAACAATTTATGCCCCGATTGCAGGCGCGTTTGAATGAACCGCGCATCATGGCCCGCCTTTTGGCGATTGCGTGAGATAAACACCGTGCCGGTTATCGCCGCCAAAAGACCAATGCCGGGCCAGTGGCGGATATCGGCTTTGGCAACGAAATAAAGACAGCTGCAGGCGTTCAAAACAATGATATCCAACCAGCTTACATGATTGGCGACAAATGCACCGGGTTGGTTGGATGCCCGGCCTTGCATATCGCGGCCCAGGCCCAAGATCCAACACCATAATCGGCACAATATTTTGGTAATCCATGGGGTTATGGGGCGATATGGGCGGAAAAAGATAATTTCCGGCACGCGCAAAATCAGCGCAATCGGCAAACACACCGCCAAAGCCCCCAATATCAGACCACCACGCCACGCAATGCGCAGCCAAGCCCAAACATCCAGTTTTGGGGTTGGCGGGATTGGCGGGCCTTGCCAAGTTACATCATTCATACAAGCCCGGCCTTTCTATACGCCGCGCGCTGTGTGTCGCGGATATTTGTGGTTTGCATGATGACACATACATCAATGCAGTTAAACGCATGGTCGATAAAGGCCCCATCGCCAATCACACTATTGAGACGCAGATATGATTTCAAAATCGTAGGCATCCCACGCATCGCGACTAGGCGGTCAATATCGCCCGGCGCGATGATATCCATTTTATGATACCCATGCGCGTGCGCCTTGGGGCGGATGGATGCATCGGCCAAATGCCGCGCATGCAGCAACGATAATTGATGGGCAATATGCATTGGGTCTGTGCCGTGGAAACTGGCTACGCCAAATACCAGATCAATGGCATGGGTGGTGATATATGCCTCAAGCCCGGCCCATAAATGCATAATGACAGGCCCGCCCCGATAGGCGGGATGAATACAAGATCGCCCCATTTCCAATAGGGTCTTGCCCGTGCGTATCAAGGGCGACAGGTCATATTCATCGGCACAATAAAATTGCCCGGCGCGGTTGGCATGATCGGCGCGCATCAACCGATAGACCCCAACAACAGGTGCGTTATCGTGGTGCGTGTCGCGCACAATCAGGTGATCAGCACAGGCATCGAACCTATCCATTTCAAGTGCGCGGTCATGGTCAACCTGCGGCCCTGCGGCCTTTAGTTCCTGCACAAAGACCTGATAACGCAGATGTTGGGCGGCCTGCACGTCATTTTGGGTTTTTGCCAGACCAACCTGAAATCGCGCCGCGTCTAATTGCATTTGCATTTGCCCCATAGATTATGTGCCGCACAGCTATAAAAGCCCGCTTTCAAATCCCATCTTTGACAAGATCAAGCGATTGGATGCAACATTACATTGAAACCTTTAATGGCCTGTTAACCTTTTTCGGACAGCCTCAGAAAACCTAATACAAATTCATTCAAGATTTTCCATGATAAGTGCAATATTATGCCCATCAATTACGACTTTGCCCATATGTTCAAAATTAACTGTAATTTTGCCGTCAATGTTCGATTGAACCTGGCCAAGGCCCCATTCGGGCTTGTCAGGATGGCGTATAATTGATCCAGGTTCCAGAATGGAATTGATGTTGTCTTGCATGAAAGGCCTTTGTTTATGAATAAATCGCCAACGATACAGCCGGGCCTGATGGCGGGCCTTGTTGGGTCGCGTTTGTGCCATGATTTAGTTAACCCATTGGGCGCGATCGGCAATGGGGTTGAATTGCTTGAATTAACAGATATGCCCGCGCGGCCCGAATTGGATCTTATTCGTGATGCGGTATTTGATATGCAGGCGCGGTTGAAATATTACCGTATTGCCTTTGGCGAAACCGATGGCGGGCAAGTGATCCGCGTGAAAATGGCCCAAGATATTTTGGCGGATATGTATAAAAATAGCCGCATTACCCCATATTTATCGGCCAATGGCGATTTTGATCGTCAAAGCCTGAAATTGGGTTTTTTGATGATGCTATGCGCAGAATCGGCCCTGCCCATGGGTGGGCAGTTGCGCCTTAGCGCGCGCGATCATATGCATTGGACGCTTGAGGCCACAGCCCCGCGTGTGCGCCATGAAGAAAGTCTATGGTCCGTTTTGCGCCATGGTGTCATCTGCGATGACGCAGAATTACATGCACGCGATATACAATTTTTCGCGTTATATGATTTGGCAAATGCGTGTAATCAATCCATCAATTTCACGTTGGATGCAGGCGCACTGACCATGTCATGCCAATAATCCCTGTATTCTAATGGGTATAGCCGCCTGTTTTATGCCAATTCCAAGCATCTGTGATCATGGTGTTCAGGTCTGATTGATGCGGGTGCCAGTTTAATTCATGCGCTGCATATGTCGTATCGGCCACCAAGGCGGCGGCATCGCCTGTGCGGCGGGGCGCGATTTCAACATTTGCCGGGATGGCGGTGATGCGCTGGCAGTGTGAAATGACCTCGGCCACGGAAAAGCCCCGGCCACTGCCTAGGTTGAATGTGGCGCTTTGATCATGATTGCGCATCCAGTCTAGGCCTTGCATATGGGCCTTTGCAATATCGGTTACGTGAACATAATCGCGCAGGCATGTGCCATCAGGGGTGGGGTAATCTGTGCCGAAAATCTGAATCGTTGGGTTGGTTTGGCTTAGGCCTTGTAAAACCCGTGGGATTAGATGTGTTTCGGGGCGGTGGCATTCGCCAATTTCGCCATCTGGATCGGCCCCGGCCACATTGAAATAGCGAAAGATCACGGATTGCAGGCCATGGCTGATGCGGAAATCGCGCAACATATTTTCAACCGCCTGTTTTGAGGCCCAATAAGCATTCAGCGGGTCTTGGATGGTGGATTCGTTCAATGGCACCCCGTTTTGATTGCCGTAAATCGCGCAAGTGGATGAAAAAACAATGGTTTTACAGTCCGCGCGGGTCATGGCCAAAATCAGGTTCAGCGTTCCCAAAACATTATTGCGCCAATAAAGGGCGGGGTCGTGTGTGGCCTGCCCGACATTGCTTAGGGCGGCGAAATGCATCACGGCGGCAGGGCGATAGGCGGCCATTGCCGTATCAAGGGCCGTGGGGTCCAAAAGATCACCTTTGATAAAGGGGCCAAATTTCACCGCCTGCGCCCAACCGGTTGAAAGATTGTCAAAACTTACCGGGGTATACCCTGCCTGTGACAATAATTTACATGCATGTGACCCAACATATCCTGCACCGCCGGTTACTAAAATATTCGTCATTAAAACCCTGCCAATTTTTGCGTATAATATATCGGCCCCATGGTGTTGCAATGGGGCATGGGTGGGCTGTGCCGTATAGAATGTGAAAAATCTATATCCGGGGTCTTGACGGGCGGGGTTTGTGTTCCCACATTGTTAATGTAATTTACATTTACATAAAGTGAGAGGAAACATGACATCCTATTCCCATTCGCCCCCAGTTGGCCAAACCGTAATGTCTTGGGCGTCGCAGGCCGAAACATGGTTGGATCGCAAAGGCCGTTTTGCATGGCTGGCGGCCATAACGGTTGCATTCATCGTGTTTTGGCCGCTTGGCCTGGCCCTTTTGTTCTACATAATCTGGAGAAAACCCATGTGCGCACGTCATTGGACATCCCCCCGCAATACCGCAAAACAAGGCCGGTTCCGCAGTTCAGGCAACACCGCCTTTGATGCCTATAAGGCAGATACGTTGAAACGGCTTGAAGATGAACAAACCGCCTTTCACGATTTTTTGCGCCGCCTGCGCGATGCCAAAGATCAGGCCGAATTTGATCAATTCATGTCAGATCGGGCAGCAAAGGCAAATACGGGCACACAGACGCCATCGGGTTCGTCATAACCGGTTCCGATTGAAAGGCCGCACCATGCGGCCTTTTTGCGGTCTGGAGGGTGAAATCTGGCTTGCCCAGATCGGGCGCGCGGTGCAAATTGGTAGGCATATATCCATATCCAAAGGCCGTCGCGGTTATGCGCCATTCCCTTGCCCTTGCGCCGCAATTTTATGTCACCGCCCCACAACCCTGCCCTTATCTGGATGGCCGGGTTGAACGTAAGTTGTTTACAACCCTAAAGGGTGATCAGGCCGAAACATTAAACAATGCCTTGTCGAAACAGGGGTTTCGCCGGTCGCAAAATGTGGTCTATCGCCAATCCTGCAGCGAATGTTCGGCCTGCCTATCGGCGCGCATTGATGTGGGGCATTTCACCCCAACCCGTGGGCAAAAGCGTATTGTCAAACGTAATGCGCATCTTGAACGCAGCGATCACGCCCCATGGGCGACCGAAGAACAATATGATCTGTTTCGCAAATATCTGAATGCGCGCCATCCCGGTGGTGGCATGGCCGATATGGATATCTATGAATTCGCAGCCATGCTGGAAGCAACACCAATCACCACGCGTGTGGTTGAATATCGTGTGCCATTGCCCGATCATGCCGGGCGCATGCAATTGGTGGCGGTGTGTCTGGTTGATATTCTGGATGACGGTATCAGCCTTGTGTATTCGTTTTACGACCCGGATTTGCGGACGGATTCCTTGGGGATATATATGATTTTGGATCATATCACCGCCGCCCAAGGCGCGGCCTTGCCCTATGTCTATTTGGGCTATTGGGTGCCGGGCAGCCCCAAAATGGCCTATAAGGCCAATTTCGCAGGGGTTGAGGTTTACGCAGGCCGCATATGGCAG
>CAZPSB010000004.1:11184-19866 GCA_964589025.1 uncultured Jannaschia sp.
TATACGACCGAAGTCAGCACCGGCCGCCGCGTGCAGCGCTTCGTGCTGACGGGCATGAGTGAGTGAATGAAAAGGGCCGGGTGGTGTATTCCCCCGGCCCTTTTGGTGCTGTGTGAGGTTGCCTTAATTCGGCAGTAAATCGGGAATAATTGTTACGATTCCAGGGAATAGACCCAATAACACCAGACCGATCACCTGAATCAAAACAAAAGGCAGGACGCCGCGATAAATCTGAACCGTTGTCACCGCATCCCCGGCGACACCGCGCAGATAAAACAGCGCAAATCCAAAAGGCGGTGTCAGGAACGAGGTTTGCAAATTCACCGCAATCATGATCGTCACCCATTTCGGGTCAAGCGTACCACCATAAATCACCGGGCCTACAATCGGGATAACGATGTAAATGATTTCAAGAAAATCAAGCACAAACCCCAAGATAAACAGGATGATCATCACCACGATAAAGACGATAATCTCATTATCAAATGACCGTAGATATTGTTGAATATAATGTTCCCCTCCAAATGAGATCAGAACAAGATTCAACAATTGTGACCCGATCAGAATGGTAAACACCATTGATGTGACCTTGGCTGTTTCACGCACCACCGGCGGCAAGATATTGCGGCGGAACAAAACCCAGCATGAAAACAAAAGGCCAAAAAACGCAAAGTGATAGGCGCCTTGCGCAATGATAAACGCCACCCAATCTTCGAATGGTACGTTTTCGCGCGTGATCCGAAGGTCGAAATTCACGCCGATCAAAATCATGATCACCAGTGCAAAAGACGCCCAGATCACCATTTTGGATTTGTGTTCTTCTTCGGCCAATTTGCGATGCGCGGCCAACATCATCGCGCCCGCGGCCCCAAGGGCGGCGGCGGGGGTTGGGTTGGTAATACCCCCCAAGATTGACCCCAAAACCGCCACGATCAAAATCAGCGGCGGGAAAACCACGCGCAACAATTCATTTTTGGCCAACCGTCGCATGGCGGCATTGGCGCCATATAATGTGATTGCCATAGGAATGGCCAAAATCACAAAGGTCGTGCCTGGCGTGCTAAGCGGGGTGATAAACAGGGTATCTGCCAATAAACCCAACACAACCCCGCCCGCGCCAATCATCAAAGGCAGCGGGTCAGATGTGGGCGATACCCCGCGCGCAACCGTCAATACCAATGCAAACAGGGTAAATATAATGGCCACACCTGTGCCAATCGGGGCCGCCGTGTCTAGGGCGGTTTGGCGGGCTTGGGCCAGTTCTTCGTCGGTTAATTCAACCGCACCACCATCATTGCCTGCATTTTGTTGCGCCGCGCGGTCGGCCACGGCCTGATCCCATGCCTCTTGACCGTGCAGATCAATCATCGCGGCTTGGCATTGTTCGGGCACATTTGTGCGCAGGGCGGGGCCGGCTTCTTGTTCGGCGTAATCAGATATGGCGATGGTTTGGGTGCCAATCAACCCGGTTGCCCCGGCCAGACCCACGGCAATCAAAATAGCCGCAGGCACGCCCAAATACCATGTCAGGGCTTCGTTGCGGGTCACAGGTTCACCCGCCATTGCACCATTTGCCAAGATAACGGGCGGGGCCTTGGCCGGGTTAAATAAGGCAAACCCAAAGGCATAAAGCCCATAAAGACCCGCCAGAAAAATCCCCGGCAAAAGCGCGGCCTGAAACAAAGTGCCAACCGACAACACCGCCGGTTCGCCCAGATAGGTCAACGCATCGGTGCAACCGGCCAATTGTGCGCGGGTTTCTTGGCCTGTGGCGTAAAGATCACCCACCAAAGTGCCCAATAACACAATCACGATTGAAGGCGGGATAATCTGCCCCAATGTGCCCGATGCCGCAATCACGCCTGTGGCCAATTCCGGCGAATAATTATTGCGCAACATCGTGGGCAGGGCCAATAGGCCCATGGTCACAACGGTGGCGCCCACAATCCCGGTTGAGGCCGCCAAAAACGCGCCAACAATCACAATGGATACCGCCAAACCGCCGGGCAGGGGGCCAAAGACGCGCGCCATGGTTGTTAGCAAATCTTCGGCAATTTTTGACCGTTCCAAGGTGATGCCCATCATCACAAACATCAAAACCGCCAAAAGGGTTTCAATGGATTGGCCCGCGATCACACGTTCATTCATGCGGTTGACGATGAATGATATATTGCGATCCATGGCCATTTCCCACCCACCGGGGAAAAGATGTTCCTCAATTCGGGGCAAGTCTGGGTATCGGAAAACCGATATCGCCTCGCGCGCGGTGCCTTCGGCCAAAAGGGCGGCATATTCGGCGGATGATGTGTCAATCGCCTGATGAATCAACAGGCCCGATGAATCAAGTGCGGCGATAATTGCAAATGAAATAACGCCCGCACCACCAATCGCAAAGGCCACTGGAAAGCCCGTCATGATCCCCGCAAATAGCGTTAGAAACACGATGATCAGGCCTATTTCTACACCATCCAATCCAAATAGCATGATATCTACTTTCCCCTAAGGTCGGCAGCGCGCGCTGCCTATTGTCTTGTTCAGGTGGACCCCGAATGTGCGGCATGGGCCATATCTTCGGCCTCATCGCCCATCACGTCTTTATCAATAAATTTATCTTCGGCCTCTTCGCCCTCAACCCATTCAAGATAAGACCGCCAGAAAAACGCCATCGCGTGCAAAAAGACCAAGATGCAAAAGGCAACCAGCAAAATTTTGAATAGGAAATATGCGTTAAACCCATTGGGGCTAAAGCCGATGGTTTCCACATTCCAACGCAAAATGCGCGATTGCATCAACATGCGATCCAAATCAGATGACGCCGATGGGTTGGGCACCACCAGATGGCGCCACATGAAAAACCATGCGTAAAGATAGGTGATGATGATTGCGGGCATCATAAAAAACAGCGCGCCAAACATGTCGATTGCTTTTTTGGTGCGAAATTTGACCGCCGAATAGACCAAATCAACCCGCACATGGCCGCCTTGTACAAAGGTATATGTAACGCATAGGCATACGATCATGGCGTTATAGAGTTTAAGTTCTTCGGCCCACCAGCTTAGGTCTTGGGAAAACCCAAACCCAAATGGCCCTAATTGAATTTCGGCAACGCGGAAAATGCGTTGTAAAAAAACGATCATCACTTGTTGCAAAACCATAAGAAACCCGGCCCAGGCGAAAAACCGCCCGATTGCATTGGCAAAGGTTTCAAGGCCCCGCACACAGGCCCATAGGATATTGCGGTTCCACGCCATACCAAGGGTGGTGATCACTAAGAATGCCGTAAAGACCACAAAGAAAAATTCGACCGATGCGCCGTAATAAATGAAACGCACCAAGGCTTCGCGATCGGCCCAATTCAACCAATCGGCGGGATTGGCAAGTGCCATATACAAATGATACGGGGCCAAGCCGATATTTTGGGCAACCCAACCAAGAAATTCAAACATGCGATCCCCTTAGATGCAGCGACCTGTTTGCATAAAGTAAAATAGTGAACGCCCCGCCCAGGGCCATGCCCGGGCGGGATGATCATAAAACCCGAAAGGATTAGCCCGCATTCACGCGGTTGCGTTGGCGCATATATTCGCCATCACCCACTTCGAACCAGCTGGCGGATTCTGCCAAAGATGCGAAATAGCTATTGGCGATTTCAGCATAGATTGGATCGCCCATGTTTTCTTCGCGCACTTCGGCGGCCGCACGGCCAAAGGCATCCCATACGTCTTCGGGGAATTCGCGGGTTTGCACACCTGCGGCGCGCAGACGCGCCAATGCCGCCCCGTTTTCGGCCAATGACAGTGATAGGTTGTCGCTGTAAACCGCCTTGGCGGCGACTTCGACAATGCGTTGATGTGCGGGCGATAGGGAATCCCATACATCTAGGTTCATTGACAATGACAGGGCCGAACCCGGTTCATGGAAGCCAGATGAATAATAGGTTGACGTGACCTCTTGGAAACCCATGCGTTCATCGGCATATGGCCCGATCCATTCGGCCCCGTCAATTTGACCCGATGACAGCGCCTGATAGATTTCACCGCCGGGGATGTTTTGCACCGATGCGCCCAAACGGCCCAGAACCTGGCCGCCTTGGCCCGGCATACGGAACCGCAGACCCTGCAGATCATCGGCGGAATTGATTTCAGTATTGAACCAACCGCCCGGCTGCATCGCCGTTTGACCGCACAAAAAGGATTTCAGGTTAAACAAACCGGCCAGTTCATGGTGTTGTTCCATGCCGCCCCGGTGATAATACCAATTGGCCAATTCCTGCGCCGTCATGCCGAAAGGCACGGCGGTGAAAAACGCGAATGCAGGATGTTGGTTCAAGAAATAATATTCGGCAGAATGATACATGTCTGCCTGACCCGATGACACGGCGTCGAATACCTCAAACGCGCCAACCAGGCTGCCGGCGGGCATTTTGTTGATGGTCAATGCGCCATCGGTCATTTCGGTGATATAGTTGACGGCCAATTGCGCGGCATCATCGAAAATGGCGAACCCGTCAGGAACAGATGTCACCATTGTCAATGTGCGGTTGCCCTGCGCATAGGCGGGGGCGGCCAATGTTGTGGATGCGGCGGCGGCACCACCGATAGCTGATGTTTTCAGAAACGATCGACGATCCATACGATATCCTCCCAGTTTGGATGTTTCTGTATTCCCTCAAATACAGAAATTCATAAACGACGTAGCGCTACCCTAGCGAAGCAAAATCCACCTTGGAAGCCCATTCGTGATGTTTCTATGATCCAGATCATGAAATTGGTCTGTTTTTTTATCCAGGTTGATAAATCGCCTGATTTCCGCATATAATATATGCAGTGCCGTTTTTTTGATCACCCGCGATTTGGCCGGTGTGAAATTCCGGTGTGAAATTGATGATTGACGTGGTTATGTGGTCTGCGTATCGTCGCGATATTATTGTATAAAGGTGGCTTTAGGTGTGTAGACTTGTCGTGATTGTGGTGGATATGCGCATGGGATGGTGATCAATCACCCCAGATTTTTCCCATGCGCCCCTGGTTGAAACCGGGGGTTTTTTTTACCCATGACAAGCCAAACATCCCGGCGCAAATAAAGAAGGAAACCTGACATGACACGCCAAATGACCGGAGCACAAATGGTTGTCGAAGCCTTGAAAGATCAAGGTGTCGATACTGTTTTTGGGTATCCTGGCGGGGCTGTTCTTCCGATTTATGATGAAATTTTTCAACAAAATGCGATTCGTCATATTCTTGTACGCCACGAACAAGGGGCCGTTCACGCCGCCGAAGGCTATGCCAGATCTACGGGAAAACCGGGTGTGGTTCTTGTGACATCGGGGCCGGGGGCCACAAATGCCGTGACCGGCCTGACCGATGCGCTGCTTGATTCGATCCCGATTGTGGTTCTAAGCGGCCAAGTGCCAACATTCATGATTGGAACAGATGCCTTTCAAGAGGCCGATACCGTCGGCATCACACGGCCCTGCACCAAGATGAATTGGTTGGTCAAAGATACCGACATTCTGGCCGATACGATCCATCAGGCCTTTCATATCGCCACCCAAGGCCGCCCCGGCCCGGTTTTGGTGGATATTCCCAAAGATGTGCAATTTGCATCGGGCCGTTACACAGAAAAAACCGATGCCAAAATAAGCCATTACCAACCCAAAACCAAAGGCGATACCGATATAATTACCGCCTTGGTTGTGGCGATGGAACAGGCCGAACGCCCCTTGTTTTATACCGGTGGCGGGGTCATCAATTCCGGCCCAAAGGCCAGTGCGGCCTTGCGGCGTTTGGTCGAAGGCACCGGGTTTGCGGTGACCTCAACCCTGATGGGGTTGGGCGCCTATCCGGCATCGGGCGATAAATGGTTGGGCATGTTGGGCATGCATGGCACCTATGAGGCAAACTTGGCGATGCATGGATGCGATTTGATGATTTGCGTCGGCGCGCGCTTTGATGACCGTATCACAGGCCGTATTGCCGATTTCAGCCCCAATAGCCGCAAAGCGCATATTGATATTGACCCATCGTCAATTAACAAGGTGGTGCATGCCGATTTTCCCATCATCGGGGATGTGGGCGATGTGTTGGAACAAATGTTGGATATCTGGGCCGCGCGCGGCCATAAAACAAACGCGCCCGCCCTGCAGGATTGGTGGGCGCAGATCGAAAAATGGCGCGATGTCAAATGCCTAACATACACCAATTCGAACACCACGATCAAACCGCAATATGCGCTTGAACGGCTAGAGGCGCTGACAAAAGGTCATGATCGTTACATCACAACCGAGGTCGGCCAACACCAAATGTGGGCGGCGCAATTTTTGGGTTTTGATGATCCCAACCGGTGGATGACCAGCGGCGGATTGGGCACGATGGGCTATGGTGTTCCGGCCTCGGTCGGGGTGCAGGTGGCCCATCCCGATGCTTTGGTCATCAATGTCGCAGGCGAAGCATCATGGTTGATGAATATGCAGGAACGCCTTGGCATGGTGCGCCAATGGCAGGAATTACTGCATGGCGAACGCTATTCCCATAGCTGGTCCGAGGCTTTGCCTGATTTTGTCAAACTCGCCGAAGCCTTTGGCGCCAAAGGCATTATTTGCAGTGATCCCGCCGATCTGGATGATGCGATCATGGAAATGATCAATCACGATGGCCCGGTGATTTTTGATTGTTTGGTCGAAAAACATGAAAACTGTTTCCCGATGATCCCATCGGGTAAGGCGCATAATGAAATGTTATTGGGTGCGGCGCAAACCCAAGGGGTGATTGGCGCAGAAGGCGGTGTTTTGGTATGAATGTGATATCATCTTGTACCTGGCGGCGGTTTGCACAATCTGTTGCCTGCGCCGCCGCGTTATGCGTGCCCGTGGCGGCATCGGCGCAAAGTGCGGCCACCATTCGTGATCTGATATGTGGGCGGACCGTTCATTACCACACGCCCGGCATTGGCAATCAAATCGAATATACCGCGCCTGATGGCACGGCTTATTTGTGGTATCCCGATATGCCCGATGCGATTATCGGCACATGGCAGATCACACCGCAGGGTTTGGATGATGCGCAAACCTGTTTCACCTATCCCCTAGACGAGGTGGACGGCGCATTTGGCATTTATGATGGTGACCCGATATGTTTCAATTCGGCCGCCTTGGTGCGCGACGTGCCCGAACGCGCCATTCGTGATGGGGATCCGTATAATCTTGAAACCGGGCAGGTGCCCTTTGTTTTGCCAAGTTTCCCGTATTTATCAATCGAGGAATTGAAACGTGATTTTCCGGCCGTGGAATTGCCCGATGGGTGTGATGCGTTGCTATCCTAAATAAAAAGGTAATCTAAATGTCTGCACTTAACATCGAAAAAGGCGCCAGCAGCCATTCCGCCTATGATCTGCGCAGCCATATGTCTGATGTGATTGAAACCCATACATTGGCAGTTTTGGTTGAAAATGAACCGGGGGTTTTGGCGCGTGTGATTGGCCTGTTTTCGGGGCGGGGATATAATATCGAAAGCCTGACCGTCGCCGAGGTTGACCATACCGGCCACCGATCCCGCATTACGATTGTGACATCAGGCACACCGCAGGTTATTCAACAAATCAAACTGCAACTGGATCGCATGGTGCCGGTGCATGACGTGTCAGACCTGACCGTCGAAGGCGCCTTTGTCAGCCGCGAATTGGCATTGATCAAGGTTCATGGCACAGGCGATGCAAGGGTTGAGGCCCTGCGCATCGCAGAAATTTTCCGCGCGAATGTGGTTGATTCCACCTTGCAAAGCTTTGTGTTCGAAATGACAGGCACGCCCGATAAAATTGATGCATTTTGCGATTTGATGCAACCTTTGGGCGCGGTGTCATTGGCACGAACCGGCGTTGCCGCAATGGCGCGTGGGCTTTAGCGTAGGTGGTGTTTGGGTCAAATGCATAGGGATGTGGCCCATACCCTGCGCCCGCATTATGTGGCGCAGGTGGTTTTCAAATTTTATTCATTAAAAGGCACTGCCAAGGCTAAAGGCACCAAGGCCCATCATAGTCGAGCCAACAAATAATAATGTAAACATTCCAATTACGGCGAATACGATTACAATGATGCTTGTAATCACTGCAACCAACCCGACCAGTGCCGCATTATCATCACCGGCCTCTTGTGCCGCCTTGCGGGCTTGGCGTCCGACAATCAGGCCTGCTATGGCAAAAAGAAGACCAATAAACGGGATGAAAAATCCCGCAATCGCGCAGGCCATCGCAATGCCGGCTTTTGTCATTGGGGGTGAAATATTATCCAACCCAACCCCGGAATTCCCCAAAAGATATATCTCGGTTGCATTGGAATTTTCGCCCTCAACAAAATCGACGATCATGCCTTTTTTCGGTGCTGTTTCAGATTTCCAATCCGCCCCATTAAAGCTGTATCTTTCACCACTTTCGTGGGATATTACGCCTGAATTTTGTTGTATGTTAAAATCAAGAACTGATCCCTTCATTTGTATTTCCTTTCGTTTGTCTAAAAGCCGCACAGAGCGGGCTATTTGTCTTGTGAAATCAATTTGTTGATGGATGTCGTAATCCGATATATTAAAATTTTTCGGCGCCTTGCTGCATTCAATCATCTATATTAGGCTATAAGGTAATAAATGACCATGCTCATCAAGCGGGTGTTGATATATGATAAAATTATGGCCG
>CAZPSB010000004.1:20039-24342 GCA_964589025.1 uncultured Jannaschia sp.
ATATGAACCAATCCACCATGGCGATATAGCGTTTCTTTTGGCCGCCCGCCAAGGCGTGCGGGCGCATCACTGGCAATTTGGTAATATGCCTGCAATTGAAACGGTAACAGACCAAGATGTCGTGCAAATCACGGCTTATATCCGTGCCCTTCAACGGGCCAATGGGATTAACTAAAGGTATATCCATGACATTACGTCTTTGTATTGCAATCTTTGCAACGTTTCTGGCCGGGTCTGTGTTCGCGCATTCCCAAAACCAATCGACCACCCCGGCGGATGGGGCGCAGATTGCCCAAACGCCTGAGATGATTCATATGGTCTTTGATGACCCAATGCGGATCACCATGATGCGGTTGACCAATGAAAATGGCGTTGAAATGGCGTTGGATCGTAATACTGGCCTGGACCCTGTTCTGGAATTCTATGCCGAACCTGGCCCTTTGATGCCAGGGCGTTACACGGTTGAATGGCGCGGATTATCATCGGATGGCCATGCCATGCAGGGCCGTTTTTCTTTTGAATTGGTTGATTAAAGGCGATGTTTGCCGCGCTTGGCCAAGTGGAAGGCGTCACGTGGGTTTCAATTATCATCAAGACATTCGCCTATGGCGCAACATTAAACGCAATTGGCGCCGTGTTGATTGTCGCAACTTTGCAGGGTCTTGGCGAAAACGGGCGCGTATGGATGCGCCGCATGGCGGTTATATCGGCGATTGGGGCCGCAATTTTGACGCTGCTGCGCCTGCCGGTTCGTGCCAGTTTTCTTATGGGGGGAACGTGGCAGGGTGCATTTGACCCCATGATCCTAGGCATGGTCGCCGATAGCCCGCTTGGCACCAGTGTTGCGGTGCGTCTGGTGGGGTTGGCTTGTATTCTTTGCGTGATCTGGCCCGCGCGGATTGGCCAAGGCCTTGCCCTTGCGGGGGCGGGCCTTGCGGCGGTGTCTTTTGCGCTGCGCGGCCATGCGCTTGGCGATGGGCAAATGATTTTGGGCGTGTTGATTACAATCCATATCCTGTGTCTTGCATTTTGGGTGGGCGCGTTTGTGCCTTTGGCCCGTTCGGCGCGATTGGACCCGCCCGCACATGCCGGGGCGATTGCGCATGAATTTGGCCAAAAGGCGCTTTGGGTTGTGGGGGTGTTGGTTCTGGCCGGTGGGGGCGGATTGATGATTTTAGGCGCGGTCACACCCGACGCTTTATCCACCCCCTATGGGCAATTTTTTGCGATCAAATTGATCCTGTTTGCCGGGGTCATGTGTTTGGCGGCGTTGAATAAACTGTCTTTGACGCCTGCGCTTGTGGCCGCTATGCCGGGGGCAAACATGCGATTGCGCCGGTCTATCCAAGTCGAAACCGCCTTGATCGGTGCCATTCTTGCGATAACGGCCACGCTTACGACGATATCATCGCCCTGACATAGTATATGCGCAGACCACCGCAAGAATGGCTTTTGTCACCGTGTGGCATGGGGTCGCAAATATCACCCCAAGATCACACCCGCGCCAAGGCCATATTTATGGCCAACCCCGCCTATTGGCCCAAACGGGCCGCGACGGTTTCGGTTGTGACATGACCAATAACTTGGTCATGATCTTCCACCGCTAGTGGTGTGGGATGTGTTGCAAACCGTTTGAGAATGTCACGCACCGGGGTTTCCGCCGCAATGCGCGGGCCATCTATCGGGGTATTTTGCATCACATCGCGCGCGGTCAAAACGCCCAGTGGGTTCATATTGGCGACAAATTCGGCCACATATTCCGATGCGGGATTTGAAAAAATCTGACGCGGAGTGCCGATTTGCACGATACGCCCGCCCTCCATAATGGCGATGCGATTGCCGATCTTGAATGCCTCGTCCAGATCATGGCTGACGAAAATGATGGTGCGGTTCAACGCGGCTTGAAGATCCAAAAGTTCATCTTGCAGTTTTGTTCGGATCAACGGATCAAGCGCCGAAAAAGGTTCATCCATCAACAAAATAGGTGCATCCGTTGCAAAGGCGCGCGCAAGGCCCACGCGCTGTTGCATTCCGCCCGAAAGTTCCCCCACCTTGCGGTCGGCCCAATCGCTTAGGCCTACTAATGACAATTGGCGGTCAATCGCCGCGTCACGTTTGGCTGCAGATTTTCCTGCCAATTCAAGGCCAAAGCCGACATTTTCACGCACAGTGCGCCATGGCAGCAGGCCGAATTGTTGAAACACCATTGATACGACTTCTTGCCGCAAATGGCGCAATTGCGCGGCCGGGGCGGTGCCAATTTCGCAGGTCCAATCGTTGTTATGGACGGTGACATTGCCCCGGATCACCGGGTTCAACCCATTCACCGCGCGCAGCAATGTGGATTTACCTGATCCCGACAGGCCCATCAAAACAAGGATTTCACCTTTTTCAACATCAAGGCTGCAATTATGTACCCCAAGGATATTGCCGGTTTGCGCTTGGATTTCGCCGCGATCCTTGCCCGCATCGGCCAGCGGCAGCGCCATATCGGGTGTATTGCCAAACATGATGCAGACATTGTCGAAACGCACGGCAGGCGGGCTATCTGTCATTGGGAATACTCCGTTCGTATTTCATCACATCGGCCAGTATAGATGCCACGCAGGCCTTGGCCTGTCGATGACGGTCAGTTTTTACAATATGTGCAGGCGCGTTCATTTTTGGGTCACCCGCAACATTCGGTCAAGCATGATGGCCACGACCACGATGATGAACCCGCTTTCGAATCCAAGGCCGGTATTGACCTGATTGAGTGCCCGAACCACCGGCACGCCAAGCCCATCTGCCCCCACCAGCGCTGCAATCACCACCATTGATAGGGATAACATGATGGTCTGGTTCAGGCCGGTCATGATTTGCGGCAGGGCATAGGGCAGTTCAACCTTCCACAAAACCTGCCGGGGTGTGGCGCCAAAGGCGGTTGCGGCCTCTAGCAGGGATTGCGGGGTTGACGCAATGCCAAGCTGCGTTAACCGGATCGGCGCGGGCAACACAAAGATCACCGTTGCAATCAGGCCCGGCACCATGCCGATGCCGAAAAACACAATCGCCGGGATCAAATAGACAAAAGTCGGAAGCGTCTGCATCAGGTCAAGCACAGGCCGCATGGCCGCATAAAGCCTGGGCCTGTGTGCGGCGGCAATGCCGATGGGCACACCAACCCCCATGCAGACCACGCAGGCCGACAACACCAATGTCAGGCTTTCGGTGGTTTCTTCCCAATAGCCCTGATTGACGATAAACAAAAACCCGGCACCGACCAGAACGGGCAGTTTCCAACCGCGCTGGAGCCCCCATGTAAAGGCCATGAACAGCGCAATAATCAACAATGGGTGCAGGTCGGGGTTGTAAAGATATGTTTCTTCGCCGCGCCTTAGGTCTTGGAACCATCCGGTATTGGGGGGTTCCTGCAAAATGGCCAAAATGGCTTCGATCATCCATTCCAAGACAATGGCCAGCCCATCAAAAAGCCATGCGCCGTTTGATTGCAGCCAATCAAAGACGGCCTCGGCGGCGTCGCCCACAGGAATTTTGTGATCGGTCAGCCAGTCAAGCATTATGCGTTTCCCTTATTCATGCGGCCTTGGCCCTTTGTAAAAGGGTCGGGTTATGCGGTGCCCAAAGGGGTGCGATCGGGCCGCACCCCTTTGGATGTTATAAAAATTATTGCAGGGCGGCTTGGACTGCGGCGGCGGCATCGCCCCCGTCAAGGGTGGTCACGCCATCCAACCAGGCCATCACGGCATCGGTATTGGCGGCCATCCATGCGCGCGCGGCATCTTGGGGATCTTGGCCATCATCCAAAATCGCGCCCATGATTTCGTTTTCCATTGCCAGGCTGAATTCCAGATTATTCAAAAGCGCGCCAACATTCGGGCAGGCTTGGGTATAGCCTGCGCGGGTGTTGGTATAAACGGTTGCACCACCCAAATTGGGGCCAAACCAATCATCGCCACCGGTCAGGTAAGTCAGATCAAAATTGGCATTCATCGGATGCGGTTCCCAGCCAAGGAAAATGATCGGTTCATCGCGGTCAGATGCGCGCGCGACCTGCGCCAACATGCCTTGTTCCGACGATTCCACAACGTCAAACCCATCAAGCCCAAACGCATTGGCGGCGATCATATCCATAATCAGGCGGTTGCCGTCATTGCCGGGTTCGATCCCATAAATTTCGTCATCCAACGCTTCGGCATTGGCGGCGATATCGGCGAAATCGGTGATGCCAAGCGCCGCACCGGCCGCGTTTGTGGCCAGCGTGTATTTCGCCCCTTCAAGATTGGCGCGCACGGTGTCAACG
>CAZPSB010000004.1:24352-31033 GCA_964589025.1 uncultured Jannaschia sp.
CGCGGTAGGGGGCGATATCGGCCTCCATCGTTGGCATCCAGTTGCCAAGGAAAATATCGACATCCCCACTGGCCAAGGATGTATAGGTCACCGGCACAGACAGAACCAGCGTGTCGGTTTCATAGCCAAGCGCCTCTAGTACAACAGTTGTTGCGGCGGTTGTGGCGGTGATATCGGTCCAACCGACATCTGAAAAGCGCACCATCGAACAATCGCCATGATCATCGGCCAGTGCAGGGCCCGCCATTAAGCCAAGGGCCAGTAGGCTTGTCGCGGATTTGCGGAATAGGGTCATTTTCAAATACCTCCCGAAAGGTTTTTTATGAATTGATGCAGTAACCAAAACAGGTTTCACCACAGGCCGCAACCTTTGCGGGATGCATGCCCAAGATAGCGATGATGGTTGTTCGCCAGAACGCGCTTGTCAATCATACAATTGCCAGCATTGTAAAAGATAGGGGTTTGGGCAGCGCCGCGACCCAATAATGACATTTCGCAGCTAAGCCCCCCGCAAACGCGCCCATAACAGCCAACTGCGCATGCCGTTTGTCGTGAAATGGCCAAGCTTTGGCGTATTGTGCAGATGCCGAAGACTTGTGCAGATGCCGAAGACGGTGCCGCACTTTGTTCCCGCGTTGTGAAACGAACAGGGTTCGGCGCCATGATCGGCGGTCATGCGCGCGCGGCGGTGTGGCGGTGCGGCGATGCGGCGGTGGTGATGGTTTTGCGGGGCCGGGTATGATTTCCTTGCGTGCAACAAAACGACCTGCAACAGGCGGCAAGACCGGTCGGGTGGAACAATGGCGGGTGACGCCTAAAACAGGGCTTGTTGTATCGCCTGAAACGTCTTGCTTTTGGATTTGGCCATCAGTTTGCGTCCATCTTTGAACTTGCAGATGAACACAACTTCCTTTTTGTTTCCGCCCGCCAAGACACCAGCCAATAGCCCAATCGGCCCAAGAAGGGCCGCACCAGCTATACCCATTGCGGCACTGCCCCATAGCTTCTTGACGTTTTCTTCGCTTGCGAGCACTATTTCTTCAAGCTCCGATAATTCGACACTTTCGAAACGTGGCCACCACCCATCTTTCTGTAAGTAGAACGAATTTTTTGCAGCGAGAAACTGATGATTGCCATCTTTTCTAAAATCACCAGCCAAAGCTTTAAATTTCAACATCAAACACCCTGTCTTATTATTGTTGGAAACTTACCCAGCCCTACCCGTGTTTTATTTTTACAGAAAAACAAAAAGTACAGAAATTTATGGCGGAGAGACAGGGATTCGAACCCTGGAGACGGTTCCCCGCCTACACACTTTCCAGGCGTGCGCCTTCGACCACTCGGCCACCTCTCCTTGGGTGTCGCATAGCGCATTATTTTGGGGGAGTGCAAGCATCAAACCTGATCTTGCGCAAAGATTTCGCAAAGCTACAGGTTATTTCGTGCTGTGGTGTTTTCGCATCAAACTGTTTATGCAAAAAGACATATCCAACCAAAATTGCAATCAGGAATATCGCATGTCTTCCATATCGTCCCCGCATCGTGATCCCGTTTGCGGGATGCATGTTGACCCTGATAAAGCGGATTTACACGTATCACACCAAGACCGCGTGTTTTATTTTTGCGCAAGCGGGTGCCGCGATAAATTTTCTGCCGATCCTGATGCGTATCTAACGGCGATTGACCCTGTGGATGGGTCTGTGGTGGATCGTGCCAGCGCCGCGTTTATGTCAAAACACAAAGGCGCGCGGTTTTATTTTGCCTTGGCCGCCAATCAGGCCCGGTTCGATAAAACGCCCGATGCCTATATATCCGATGACGATTTGCCTGCGCCTGCGCCTGCGGGGGTGAAATATACATGCCCGATGGATCCTGAAATCATCCGCGATGGGCCAGATGATTGCCCGATTTGCGGCATGGCATTGGAACCGATGCTGCCCAGTGTCAATGATGGGCCAAACCCCGAATTGGTGGATTTTCGGCGACGCTTGATGTTTGGCGCGCCTTTGGCCTTGGCGGTGTTGGCGTTGGAAATGGGCGCGATGTTGGGCCTGCCATGGGATATGTGGTTGGGCCATGATGGCGCGCGCTGGGCACAATTTATATTGGCCAGCCCGGTTGTGATCTGGATCGCGCAGCCGTTTTTCAAACGCGGATGGGCGTCGGTGAAAACGGGCAATTTGAATATGTGGACATTGATCGCCATTGGCACCGGGGCGGCCTATGGGTTTAGCGTGGTGTCTTTGCTGATGCCGGGGGTTTTGCCGGCTTCATTCCAAGGGGCGCATGGCCCGCCCTTGTATTTCGAAGCCGCCGCCGTGATTTTGGTTCTTGTTCTTTTGGGGCAGGTGATGGAATTATCCGCCCGCGATAAAACCGGTGATGCCATTCGGGCCTTGTTGGATTTATCGCCCAAAACGGCGCGTGTGATCCATGAAGATGGCACCGAAATCGACACCCCGGTTGAGGCCCTGAACCCCGGTGACATGCTGCGCCTTCGCCCCGGTGATGCCATTCCCGTTGATGGGGTCGTGACCCAAGGTCATTCTTCGGTCGATGAAAGCATGGTCACCGGTGAACCCATCCCTGTGGAAAAAACCATTGGGGCATCCGTGATTGGGGGCACGGTGAACGGGGCGGGCGGCTTTGTTATGCAGGCACGCGCCGTTGGTGAACACACAGTTTTAAACCAGATTGTGGCCATGGTTGCACAGGCCCAAAGATCTCGCGCACCGATACAGGCCATGGCCGATCGCGTGGCGGGGTATTTTGTACCAATTGTTCTTGGCGTTTCGGTTTTGGCCTTTGGGTTATGGCTTTGGTTTGGGCCGGATCCGGCCTTGGCTTATGCGATTGTGGCGGCGGTATCGGTGTTGATTATTGCCTGCCCCTGTGCGTTGGGTTTGGCCACGCCTATGTCGATTATGGTGGCCACGGGGCGCGGGGCGCAAAACGGTGTTTTGATCCGCGAAGCCGAGGCATTGGAACGCTTTGCAAAATGCGATATTTTGGTCATTGATAAAACCGGCACCCTGACCCAAGGCCGCCCCAGTGTCAGATCAACGACCACATTTCATGATTTCACCCAGCAACAGGCCCTGTCTTATGCAGGTATTTTAGAACGTGGGTCAGAACATCCTTTGGCCGCCGCGATTGTGGCTGCTGCTGGTGATGCGCCCCAACCCGATTGGGCGTTGGATGATTTCCAATCCACCGCCGGGCGCGGGGTGTCGGGCAAGGTAAACGGCCATCCTGTTGCCATTGGTAATGCCGCCTTTATAAGTGATTTGGGTGTGGATATACATCCCGCCAATGCCATGATCGCCACCCATGTGGCCAAGGGCGAAACCTTTGCCCTATTGGCGGTGGATGGGGTCTTGGCGGCGGTGTTTGCGATATCCGATGATATCAGGCCACAGGCCAAATCCACCTTGGATGGGTTGCGCGCATCCGGCCTTTCGGTGGTGATGGCCACAGGCGATCATGATATCGCGGCCCATGCGGTTGCGCATCGTCTTGGCATTGATCAGGTCCATGCCGGGTTGTTGCCACAAGACAAGGCCGCGCTGGTGCAAGATTTGCAATCGGCGGGCCACAAGGTGGCGATGGCCGGGGATGGCGTCAATGATGCCCCGGCCTTGGCCTTGGCTGATATTGGCATTGCCATGGGCGGCGGGGCGGATGTCGCGGTGCAAAGCGCCGGTATCACGGTGTTAAACAGTGACGTGGCCGCCATTGCACATGCGCGGTATTTATCGGTAAAAACAATGCGCAACATTCGGCAAAACCTGTTTTTTGCCTTTGTCTATAATGCAGCGGGCGTGCCAATTGCGGCGGGTGTTTTATTTCCCATCTTTGGTATTTTGTTATCGCCCATGATTGCCGCCACCGCCATGAGCCTATCATCGGTATCGGTGATTGCGAATGCGCTGCGCTTGCGGGGTGTGAAAATCGGTGTCGGTGACAATAATGTTTGACCTATCGGTGATCTGGTCAAATACTAGACCAACACCTTTAAGAACAGGAGGCACGGATCATCATGGATTACCCTGTTGATATGCAAACCCAGCCTGAGGTATCGGGCTTTTTTGATGAAGCCACCAACACGATCACCTATTTGGTGAAAGATCCAAATTCCAAGGCCTGCGCGATTATAGATAGCGTGATGGATATTGATTATGCCGCCGGGCGCATCACCTATGATCATGCCGATCATTTGATTGATGTCATCACGCGGCAGGGGCTTTCACTGGAATGGATCATCGAAACCCATGTCCATGCCGATCACCTATCGGCGGCACCATATCTTCAACAAAAACTAGGCGGCAAGATTGGTATTGGCCGCAATATCACATTGGTGCAAGATACATTTGGCAAAGTGTTCAACGAAGGCACCGAATTTCAACGTGATGGCAGCCAGTTTGACGCCTTGTTCGAAGATGGCGATGTGTATCAAATCGGCACGATGTCTGGTTTTGCCATGCATACGCCGGGGCACACACCGGCCTGTATGGTGCATGTCATTGGAAATGCGGCCTTTGTGGGGGATACATTATTTATGCCCGATGGCGGGTCGGCGCGGGCCGATTTTCCCGGCGGGGATGCGGGGCAATTATATGATTCCATACAAAAAGTTCTGGCATTGCCGGATGCGATGCGTTTGTTTATATGCCATGATTACGGCCCAAATGGCCGCGCGATTGCATGGCAAAGCACCGTGGCCGAACAAAAGGCCGCAAACATTCATGTGGGCGGGCAGGCCACAAAAGAAGATTTCGTGAAATTCCGCACAGAACGCGATGCGCAACTGGCGATGCCACGGCTGATTATCCCGTCGCTTCAGGTGAATATGCGCGCAGGCCATGTGCCTACCGATCAAGACGGCAATCAAGTGATGAAGGTTCCGATAAACGGGCTTTAGCCCTTTTGCCTTGGGTATAGGATACAAAGACCAAAATGGATATTTATAAAATCGACGACACAATCAGCGTTGCACCACAAATCACCCTTGATGACCTGCCGGCCTTGGCCCAAGCGGGGTTTGGCGCGATCATATGCAACCGCCCCGATCACGAAGACCCCGGCCAGCCAAGTTTTGCCGATATCGAAAACGCGGCTAGGGATGTTGGCCTAAAGGCATTTCATTTGCCTGTGACCGCGCCAACCCTGACGGATCAGGCCGGTGATGCCATGAGGGCGGCGCTTGTCGATTTGCCCGGCCCCGTTTTGGCCTATTGCCGCAGTGGGATGCGATCCACTGCGTTATGGGCGTTGTCGCAACGTCATATTCAACCTGTTGCAACGATTTTGGCCAAGGCCCGTGGGGCGGGGTTTGATCTAGGTGGTTTGGCACCGCGTTTGGGATAAAGGTCGTGTCATTTTCCCCTGCCAAAACGACCAAAGATTTGATCACCCGCTATTATGCGGCCTTTAACGCGGGCGATATATCAACCATGTTGGAATGTTTGTCGGATGATGTGGCCCATCACGTGAACGAGGGGCGCATTCGCCACGGCAAACCCGCCTTTGCCGAATTTAGCGCATATATGGCACGCTGTTATCGCGAAACTTTGGAAGATATCGTTGTCATGGTCAATGACAATGGCACCCGCGCGGCGGCAGAATTTACCGTGCACGGGGTCTATTTGGCCACGGATCAAGGCCTGCCAAAGGCGCAGGGGCAAACCTATTGCCTGCCTGCAGGTGGGTTTTTCAGCGTCGCAGATGGGCAAACCACCTGCCAAATCACTCGCATTGTCACCTATTACAATCTGGCCGATTGGGTGCGGCAGGTATCGCCATGACGGCCCCATTGACCTATCGCCGCTTTGTGGGGGCTGATCTTGCGCCCTTCATTGATGACTTGGCGCATCTGCGCATCACCATATTTCGCGATTGGCCGTATCTTTACCAAGGTGATGTCGCCTATGAAGCCCAATATCTGCGTGATTACGCACAAGGCGATGCGATTATGGTGGGCGCGTTTGACGGCACCCGCCTTGTTGGCGCATCAACCGGGATGCCTTTGCAGGATCGAATGGCGGATTTTACCGGCGTGTTTGATGGCACAGATTTCGATATTCCCGCCACATTTTATTGTGCCGAATCGGTGCTATTGCCAGATTATCGCGGGCAGGGTGCGGGGGCTGCATTTTTTGCCGCGCGCCACGATCATGCCAAAGGCCTTGGGTTGATGCAGTCTGCGTTTTGCGCGGTGGACCGCCCGGATCATCACCCGTTGCGCCCCATCCCAAAAGGCCGCCATTTATCAGATCTGTGGCGCAGATTGGGCTATGCGCCTTGTGATGGGGTTTATGCCACGATGTCATGGCGCGATATTGGCGCGGCGGATGAAACGGCCAAACGGCTTTTGTTTTGGCGGCGCGCGTTATGAAACTGGCGGCGGCGGCCTATCCGCTTGATTGTGTTGCCAATTGGGCGGCCTATGCGGCCAAACAACAAGATTGGGTTGCCCAAGCCGCAGGGCAGGGGGCCGATCTGTTGGTGTTTCCCGAATATGGGCGGATGGAACTGGCCGCGCTTGAACCGGGGGCGGCGGCCAATTTAGAACGCAGCCTGCACGCCGCCCATGCCTATACGGACCGCGCCGATGATCTGATGGCGGAATTGGCGCGCGCGCATGGTGTATATATTCTTGCAGGGTCTGGCCCTGTATTTGCG
>CAZPSB010000005.1:0-4968 GCA_964589025.1 uncultured Jannaschia sp.
AGAACTGAGTGGTAGATTGAATGATAATTTCAGAATTGCGACAACCGCCAGTTTGAATGATGAAGATAAACGCTATCTTGCTGAAAATCTTTATGCTTTTTTTAAACGCGATTACCGCCGTGTTGCCGAAGTGCATTTTGAGGCCGGATATGTGCCCGCCACCTATGATATTGACGAATTCGCCCAAGCCCTGCGCGCCGTGGGTGAACCGATTTTTGGCATGGATGCCACTGGCATTTCTATGGCGCGTCTTTTGTCACATCTGTTTGAGGTCACCGAACGGTTCGGGATGCAAACCCGGACCGAATTGATTTTGTTACAACGCACCATGGTGGTTGTCGAAGGCGTGGCGCGGTCTTTGGATCCTGAAATCAATATCTGGCGCGTCGCCCGCCCGGTGGTCGAAGATTACATCAAGAAAAATATCGGCCCCATGGCGGCGATGCGTGATTTGGCGCGTATGGTGCAGGTTTTATCGCGCTTTGGCCCGCGCCTGCCACAATTGGCCGAAGATGCGCTTTTGGCGCAGGCCAATGCCAAACCGCCCGCCCAAAGTGGGCGTTTGCGCGAATGTGGGGTAATGGCGGGTTTGGGGGCAGGCGCGGCGATTGCGATCTTGTGGGTATTGGGTGTGATCTAGATCAGGCCGCTTGCGATTGTGGTTTCAACTTTGTGGCCAGCCATGCCGCCAAACCCAAGAACACCGCTGCTGTGGCCAAACAAAGCGATACACCGCCGATTTGATATGCCACACCTGACAAAAGCGTACCAACCAACCGCCCGCCCGCATTGGCCATATAATAAAACCCGACATCCATGGTGACGCGTTCGTTTTGTGTGAAGGTCAGGATCAAATAGGAATGCAGCGCGGAATTCACCGCAAAGGCTGCGCCAAACACCAACAGGCCGATCACCACACTGATTGTGACCCATAGGTCGGGGTCACCCACACTGTAAATTATCACAGCCAATATCGCAGGCACCAGCGCCAGCCACCCCGCCCAACCACGCGCGGCGTGGATCAGATCGCCTTCACTGCGGGTGCTGGCGCGCAAAATTTTGGGCGCACTGGCCTGCACCGCGCCATAAAGAATAACCCAAACCGCCATAAAAATGCCTATAATGAAAAAGGCGATGCGTTTGCTGTCTGGTGTGCCATCTGACAAGATCGCATAGAAATAGATCGGGATGCCCACCACAAACCACACATCGCGGGCGCCAAACAAAAACACCCGCGCCGCACTTAGCCAATTGATATTGGCATTTTTGGAAAAAATTTCGGTGAATTTTGTATCTTTGCGCCCGGCAGGCAGGCCCGGCGGCATACGCAGCGCCACTGCCGCCAAAATCATCGCCAAAACCGCCGCCATGCCCAAAACCGATGGCGCGAATCCAAACAAGGCCAGCGCGCCAGCGCCGATCAAAAACCCAAATCCCTTAACCGCGTTTTTCGACCCGGTTAAAATCGCGACCCAGCGAAACAAGGTGCCATCGCCTTTGGGGGCCAACAGCTTGACCGCTGATTTTGACGACATTTTGGTTAAGTCTTTGGCAATTCCCGATAGGCCCTGTACCAGCATCACAAACATGACAGACACCGCCACTGTCCAATTGGTATCCAGCTGCGATAGCGCCAATAATGCCACAATCTGTAACCCAAGCCCGGCATAAAGGGTTGAGGTCAAACCAAATCGCGCCGCAATCCAGCCCGCGCCAAGATTGGTCACAATGCCTGCGACTTCATAAAGGATGAACAAATACGCCAATTGCACCGGCGAAAAGCCCAGCGTGTTGAAATGCAACAACACCAACATGCGCAGCGCGCCATCGGTTAACATAAAAGCCCAATATGACGCCGTAACCGCGATATAAGCGGCCATGCCTTGCCGTTTGGGGGTGGTGTCAGTTTGCATAGATCTATTCTGACTGAATCAATATAATGGCAGGAATAGACGATGCGGGTGATATGTCCAGTTGCGAAATATGACAGTTTTTTGAAATTTTGCGCATGGTTTTTCACGCTGTGCTTGGTCAAACGCTGGCGTTTATAGATATGGGTCTTGGTGTTATGGGTCACATGGTATCCATGCCACAAATGAAAACCTCTGTTGCGGTTGGTCTTGCGGCATCATGCCCAACGCCTTAGGGCAGGGGGATGCGTATTTTGTTTCTAGGTGATGTGATGGGGCGCGCGGGGCGTCAGGCAGTGGCCCAGGCCCTGCCGCGTTTGCGTGCCGATTGGCGGTTAGATTTTATCGTGGTGAATGCCGAAAACACCAGTTCGGGCCATGGGTTATCAACCGCCCATGCCAAGGCCTTGATTGAGGCCGGGGCCGATTGTTTGACATTGGGCGATCATGCCTTTGATCAACGCGATATGATGCAATATATCGACACCGAACCGCGTATTTTGCGCCCTTTAAATTACGCCAAATCGGCACCCGGTGCGGGTGCGCGGCTTTATAAGGCGCGCAATGGCGCGCCGATTTTGGTGGCCCAAGCCTTGGGTCAGGTATTCATGAACCGCCCCTATGATGACCCTTTTTCCGCCATTGATGGCGTGTTGCGCCGCTATCCTTTGGGCGGGCAGGCCAAGGCGGTATTGGTGGATTTCCACGCCGAGGCCACGTCTGAAAAAATGGCCATGGGCCATTTTTGCGATGGCCGCGCCAGTTTGGTGGTGGGCACCCACACCCATGTGCCAACCGGTGATACAATGATCATGCCCAATGGCACCGCGTATCAAAGTGATGCCGGCATGTGTGGCGATTACCAATCGGTGATTGGAATGGACAAAAACGAACCCATGCGCCGGTTTGTCACCGGCATGTCAAAGGGGCGTTTTACACCGGCGCTTGGCCCTGCGACGCTAAGCGGAGTGTTTGTGAAAACCGATGCCCAAACCGGCAAGGCGGTTGATATATCGCCAGTGCGGATGGGGGGGGCGTTGTCACAATCTGTACCTGATATTGCGTAATCGCGGGGCTTGCAGTTTGTGCGATGCGTGTTCAAACGTAACATTATGAACAACTACCGTGTGAACCATGATTGATCTTGCCCTGTCACAACCGGTTCAAGCGGCTTTGACCCTTTGTATCTTGCTTGGCATTTTCGTGTTGTTTTTGCGCGAAATTTGGCCGACCGAGGTTGTGGCCTTGGGCGGTGTATCGTTGTTGTTGATCCTTGGCCTGTTGCCGATTGAACGCGCAATAGATGTCTTTGCCAATCCCGCCCCCTGGACGATTGCCGCCATGTTCATCGTGGCCGGTGCCCTTGTACGCACAGGGGCGCTGAATTATCTGACCCGATACGCCGAAACGCAGGCCAAATCGCGCCCGATTTTTGCAGTGATGATTTTATTGGGGCTGGTGGTGATGGGATCGGCCTTTATGAATAACACACCGATTGTGGTGATCATGATCCCTATTTTTGTGCAAGTCGCCGGTGCGATTGGCATTGTGCCGTCAAAATGGCGCGATCATGGGCGGCACATTGACCCTCATCGGGACATCCACCAACCTGTTGGTTGATGGTGTGGCGCGCGAACAGGGGTTGGACCCGTTCACCATTTTCGAAATTACCCCAATCGGAATAATCGTGGTTTTATGGGGGATGATTTATCTGGCCATAATTGGGCGGCATATATTGCCTGAACGCCATTCCATGGCGGCGATGTTGGGCGCGGGGCGGTCCAAGGCCAAGTTTTTCACCGATTTGGCCGTGCCCGAGGGTTCAGACCTGATTGGTCAAAATGCGACCGAGGTTGATATATTCAAACGCGATGGGATGCGCCTGATTGATGTGTTGCGCGGCGATGCCTCGCTGAGGCGAAATATGGATGCGGTGGTGTTGCAGGCCGGTGATCGCGTTGTATTGCGTACCGATATGGCTGAGGTCCTGGCCCTGCAACAATCGCGTGAATTTCGCACGGTCGATAAACTAAGTTCGGTTGAAACCACAACGGTTGAGGTTCTGATCGCCCCCGGCGCGCGCATCATTGGCCGCAGCTTGGGTATGTTGCGCCTGCGCCGCCGTTATGGAGTTTATCCGTTGGCGGTGCATCGGCGAAATCAGAATGTTGGGCAATTATTGGATGATCTGGTCATTCGTGTGGGCGATACCTTGTTGTTGGAAGGCGACCCAACCGATATTCAACGCTTGGCCGCTGATATGAATTTGGGCGATGTCAGCGCACCATCAGATCGCGCCTATCGCCGCGATAAGGCGCCGTTTGCGATTGCGGCAATTCTTGGCATTGTGGTGTTGGCCGCATTGGGCATGGCCCCGATTTTATTGCTGGCGATTGTGGCGGTGGCCTTTGTGTTATTGATCGGCTGCATCGACGCGGATGAAGCATTTTCTTTTGTCGATGGTCGTTTGCTAACCCTGATCTTTGCGATGTTGGCAATCGGCGCGGCGTTGGATCATACCGGTGCAATTGAAATGGTGGTGGGGTATGCCGCGCCCATGTTAACGGTTTTACCGCCGGTTTTGTTGATTTGGGTGGTGTATTTCATGACCTCGGTCTTGACGGAACTTGTGTCAAACAATGCCATTGCTGTGTTGATGGCGCCCATCGCAATTGCCTTGGGCCAAGCGGTGGGGATGGATCCACGGCCCTTGGTGGTGGCGGTGATGGTGGCGGCCTCGGCGTGTTTTGCAACACCAATCGGGTATCAAACAAATATGTTGGTTTATGGCCCTGGCGGGTATAAATTCACCGATTTCATGCGCATTGGCATACCGCTAAACCTAAGCCTTGGGGTGATTGTCTGCCTGTGCATTCCCTTGATTTGGCCGGTTTAGGCCTGCCCATCAACATCACAATTGATCACGGTTTTGTTGGGTGGGTTTTATTGACCTGATCCAAGGCGTAATATCCAATCAACGATATAACTGTGATGAAAAGGTATTTGATATACTTTAAAATCTTTTTCAAATTATTTTAAGTTTAAATTGATGATATAA
>CAZPSB010000005.1:4978-13734 GCA_964589025.1 uncultured Jannaschia sp.
TCATGCCATTGGCGCATTGATTGCCGCCCCGGTTTTGGGTCTGTCGCTGCCGCGATCTGCGCGGGCGGGGGAACCCATGGTGTTTCAGGCCAGCCCACCTGTGGCCATTAACGGGTTTGACCCCGTGGCCTATTTTACCGATGCGGCCCCCATAGCCGGCAATGCGGCATTTTCGGTGTCATGGAATGGGGCAGAATGGCATTTTGCCACGGCACGCAATCAAGATGCATTTGCCAATGATCCCGAAGGTTACGCGCCGGTTTTTGGTGGTTATTGCGCCTTTGCGGCATCGCGTGGGTATCTTGCGCCCACAATTCCCGAAGCTTGGGCCGTTTATGAAGATCGCCTATATCTGAACGCTACCTTGCGCGCGCGGCAATTATGGTTGGCTGAATTGCCCGATGTGATCGAGGCAGGACACGCCAATTGGCCCGGTATTCTAGGGTAGCCCGCCAAAAGGTTTTTTGATGGGCGCCTATTCCCAAATGCCATATCTGCCCTAGATATAGTATTGGCCGCGATTTGGAACATCGCGTTGCATTTACTGTCCCTCGTTCCATACTGGACGCGCCTGCATGTGATTGTGGGTGCGTCTTTTTCTTTTAGGCGGAACTGGGGCGGCTGGCCTTTTCTGCGATGCCTGATTGACCGTCACGGGCGGCCAGAACGGCATAGACATCATCCAATGTGATATCTCTGGCGGCCAGCATTACCAAAAGGTGATAGATCACATCCGCTGCCTCATGCGTCAGGGCGGTTTTGTTGCCTTTGATGGCCTCAATAATGGCTTCAACGGCCTCTTCCCCAAATTTTTCGGCGCATTTTTCAGGGCCTTTGGCCAATAATTTGGCCGTCCATGACCCATCGGGATCTGCGGTTTTTCGCGCCGAAATTGTGGCGGCCAGACGATCAAGGGGCGTTGTCATGTCATCCTCATTGGTATGCCTGCGGCCTGCATATGGGCCTTGGCCTGGGCAATGGAATAGGTGCCGAAATGAAAGATTGAGGCCGCCAAAACCGCGCTTGCCCCGCCTTGGGTCACGCCATCCACCAGATGATCCAATGTGCCCACACCACCCGATGCAATCACCGGCACCGGCACCGCATCAGACACCGCCCGCGTCAGGCCTAAGTTAAAGCCTTGTTTGGTTCCGTCCCGATCCATCGAGGTCAGCAAAATTTCACCCGCCCCTTTGGCAACCACCGTTTTTGCAAATTCCACCGCGTCAATCCCGGTGGGTTTGCGCCCGCCATGGGTGAAAATTTCCCATTTGCCGGGGGCGGTGGTTTTGGCATCAATCGCCACAACAATGCATTGTGATCCGAATTTATCGGCGGCGCGGGCCACCACATCAGGGTCGGCCACAGCGGCGGAATTGAAACTTACCTTATCGGCGCCTGCCAATAACAGGTCGCGCACATCGGCGGTTGTGCGCACACCGCCGCCGATGGTTAGCGGCATAAAACAGTGTTCGGCCGTGCGCGTGGCCAGATCATACATCGTGCCCCGATTTTCATGCGTGGCGTGAATATCTAAAAAACATAATTCATCCGCGCCCGCGCCATCATAGGCCTTGGCCTGTTCAACAGGGTCGCCCGCATCAATCAGATCAACGAAATTCACGCCCTTGACCACACGGCCATCGGCAACATCAAGGCAGGGGATGATGCGGGTTTTTAGCATTTATTCATCACCCAATGCCGCCAGCGCGGTCTGCAAATCAATCGCCCCTTCATATAGCGCGCGCCCCGAAATTGCGCCCGCAATCACGCCCGTGTCACGCAGCGCGATCAGGTCATCCATGCACGACACCCCCCCCGATGCAATCACGGGCATGGATGTGGCGCGTGCGAGCGTTTCAGTCGCCTTGATATTGGGGCCCTGCATCGCGCCATCGCGATCAATATCGGTATAGATAATGGCCGCCACGCCGGCATCTTCAAACGCAAGCGCCAGATCCGTGACCGCAATATCGGTGGTTTCGGCCCAACCGCGTGTGGCCACGCGGCCTGCGCGCGCATCAAGGCCCACGGCGATTTGGCCGGGAAAGGCCCGCGCGGCCTGCCGCACCAGATCGGGGTTTTCAACCGCAACTGTGCCAAGGATCACGCGCGCGATGCCTTTGGTCAGCCATGTTTCAATCGTGGCCATATCACGAATACCGCCGCCCAATTGCGCGGGGATGGTGAGGGTTTTCAAGATGTCTTCGACGGCGGCCCCATTGACGGGTTCACCGGCAAATGCGCCGTTCAGATCAACAAGATGCACCCATTTTGCCCCGGCCTTTTCAAAGGCCTTGGCCTGTGCGGCGGGGGATGTGTTGAACACAGTTGCGGCATCCATATCGCCGCGCAACAGGCGCACGGCCTGGCCGTCTTTTAAATCAATTGCGGGGTATAAAATCATAGTCAATGGCTTTCGAAAAGGCGGTGAATCATGGGGCCCAAGTCAGGAAATTGGCAATCATGCGTAGGCCGGGGGCTTGGCTTTTTTCGGGGTGGAATTGCATGCCAATCATCGTGTCACGCCCAACAATTGCGGTGACATCCCCGCCATAATCCACATAGGCCAAACGGTGTTCAGGCGCATCCATACGCATATGATAAGAATGCACAAAATAGGCATGATCGCCGGGGGTGATCCCCATCAAAACCGGGTGCGTTCCAGTGATGTTCAGATCATTCCATCCCATATGCGGCACTTTCAATGCCGGGTCTTGGGGGGCGATTTTCACCACCTCACCGGGGATCCAGCCAAAGCCTGCAACGGTTTCATATTCACGCCCCCAACTGGCCATCATCTGCATCCCCACGCAGATCCCAAGAAAGGGCCGGCCGCGTGTTTCGACGGCCTCAACCAAGGCCTGTTCCAGCCCATCAATCGACCCCAGCCCCCGACGGCAGGCAGGAAATGCGCCATCGCCCGGTAATACAACACGATCGGCGCGCGCCACGGTGTCAGGGTCACGCGTGACAATGACATCGCCCGCGCCGGCCTGATCGGCCATGCGTTTGAATGCCTTTTCGGCTGAATGTAAATTGCCGCTATCGTAATCAATTAAAACGGTTGTCACAGCCTAAAGCGCCCCTTTTGTCGAAGGGATTTCACCGGCCCGGCGTGGGTCTGGTTCCACCGCCTTGCGCAATGCGCGCGCCACCGATTTGAACGCGGCCTCGGCGATGTGGTGGCTGTTGAATCCAGATAGCGCGGCGATGTTCAAGGTGATGCCGCCATGCGTGGCCAGGGCCTGAAAAAATTCGCGCACCAATTCGGTGTCGAATGTGCCGATTTTACCGGTTGCAAAGTCAATATCCCATACCAGATAGGGCCGCCCCGATAGATCCAACACCGCGCGCACCAGCGCATCATCCATCGCCAAATGGCAATCGCCATAGCGGTAAATCCCGCGTTTGTCGCCCAAGGCCTGCGTCAGGGCCTGACCCAAGGCAATGCCCACATCCTCAACACTGTGGTGATCATCAATATGCAGATCGCCTTCGCAGCGGGTGGTGATGTCAATCATCGAATGGCGCGCCAGTTGATCCAGCATATGATCGAAAAACCCAACCCCGGTCTGGTTGTCAGATTGGCCGGTGCCATCAAGGTTGATGTCAACCATGATTTTGGTTTCGGCGGTTGATCGGGTAATCTGGGCGCGACGCATGGGGCTATCCTAAAAGTTAGAAAACTGCGCCGCTTATACTGCGCCTCGGCCCGGTGGGAAAGGGGGCGCAGGCGGAAAAACGGCCCGCCTTTTATGGGGCAGGCCGCAGATTTGCGTTTATTGAGGCAGTTTTGCCATGCGCAGATAAGGCAGTTTTTTGTCAATCGCGCCGTATTTTGCGATGGCGTCGCCATCAGAAACGGCAACAGGCACGACAACATCATCGCCCGGCACCCAATTGGCCGGTGTGGCAATGTTTTCGCGCGCGGCGGTTTGCAACCCGTCAAGGGCGCGCAGCACTTCGGCGAAATTGCGGCCAACATTCATGGGGTATGTCATAGAAAGTTTTAACTTTTTATCCGGACCAATGATGAAAACCGCCCGCACGGTTGCGGTATCATTTGGGGTGCGGCCATCGGGTAAATAGGCCTCGGCCGGTAGCATGTCAAACGCCTTAGACAGCGCAAGCCCCGTATCTGCAATGATGGGGAAACCGGCCTTGGCCCCGCCAACGGTTTCAATATCACCTTTCCATTTTGCGTGATCTTCCACACCATCAACGGAAACACCAATCACCTTGGTGCCGCGTTTGGCCCATTCATCGGCCAATTGCGCAACCGCGCCGAATTCAGTGGTGCAAACGGGGGTAAAGTCTTTGGGGTGGCTGAATAAAATGGCCCAATTATCGCCCACAAATTCGTGCAGCGTAAAATTGCCTTGATCGGTTTCAACGGCCAGATTGGGGATTTCGTCATTGATGCGTAATGCCATCGGTCAAGATCCTGTCAGTTAGAACTGATGCATATCTATATACATCATATAAAACTTGCGACCCCTGCGTGTAAATTTCTTTGGGTCTATGCGTCAATCGCCATGATTGCATCAGCATCATAATCAAGCGCGCTTGCCGCATCGCCAATGCGCGCGCCCGCCAAGTGATAATCGGCGGCGATTTCGGCCAAAGGCACCAACACAAAGGATCGGTTAAACATTTCGGGATGGGGCAGGGTTAAAAGGGGCGATTTCAGGCGCATATCATCAACAAATAGCAGATCAATATCAATCGCCCGTGGCCCCCATCTTTCGCCCGGCACGCGGCCTAGATGCAGTTCAACCCGTTTCAACACCTTTAGGATTGTGACCGGGTCAAGGGTGCTCCAGCCGGTTGCGCAGGCATTTAGAAACCAATCTTGGTCTTCTTTGCCCCAAGGTGCCGTGCGATAGAATTTTGAAACCCGGTCAATTTCAATCGCATTATCGGTGTTCAACCATGCCAGTGCCCTACGCAGATTGGCCAGTTTATCACCCAAATTAGACCCAAGCGATAGCCCGATGCGATAGCGCCTTTGGCGTGTAATCGTCACGCCTACAGAATCAAAATGGACCGCCATGGGCGCGGCGGGTTTGCGCAGGCGAATGACCACTTTCGTGACCTGATGAAACCGGTCTAAAATCGCCTGCGCGATGCGATCGCCCAAGGTTTCAACCAAATTATAGGGGCCTTGCCCCGAAATGCCGACGGCAATGTCGCACAGATCAGCATAAGACACGGCCTTGGCGTAATCATCATCTTTGGCGGCGGGGCGCACATCCATGTGGCATTCAATATCCACATAAAATTTCTGGCCCAGGGTTTTTTCTTCGGGGAAAACGCCATGATGGCCATGCAAGCACAGGTTTGTCACATCAACGCGGTCTGTCATGATGATGCCTTTGTCATGTTGAAAATCGTGATAGTCTGCATATGTTCGGCTACATCATGCACCCGCAGCACACGCGCGCCCTTGGTCAGGCCCAACATATTCGCGCCAAGCGTGCCAATTAGGCGTTGGTCGGTATCTGCATTCAGGGCATGGCCAATCATGCGTTTGCGCGACAGACCCAATAATAAAGGACGCCCAAATCGGTGCAACTGTGCCAAGCCTGCCAAAATCGCGTAATTTTGTCGGGTCGTTTTGCCAAAGCCAAACCCGGGGTCTAGAATGATATGATCTTCCCGAATGCCCGCCTGTTGTGCAATTTGCATCGTTTTTTCGAAAAACCGGTCTATATCTTCTAGGATGTCGATGGTTTCATCTGCCGTATCGCGGTTATGCATGGCCACAATCGCGCATCCGGTATCGGCCACCACATGCGCCATGTCATGATCTTTCTGCAGGCCCCAGATGTCATTGATGACAGATACGCCTTGATCGGCGGCATAGGCGGCAATGGCGGCTTTGTATGTGTCGATGGATACCGCAACATTCAGGTCTGAACATAGCGGCGCAAGAATGGGGGCAAGCCGCGCCTTTTCATCGCCTTGTGATACGGGGGATGCGCCAGGGCGGGTGGATTCGGCACCGATATCAATAATCGCTGCACCTTGGGCCTGCATCAGGCGGGCATGGGCCAAGGCATCTTGGGTTGCATCATGCCGACCCCCATCGGAAAATGAATCTGGCGTTACATTCAAAATCCCCATCACCGCAGGCGAGGCGGCGATTGCGCCCAAAAAGGCATCGCGTTTTTCTATGCGGGGATCGGCCATGCGGCATATCCTTTGTCTAGGGTTTCAAATGCGCCAGTTTCACGTTGAATATCATGTTCTATGGCCCGTGCCAGACGATAAACGCGCTCTAACCCTTTGATTGCGACAGGCCGGGCATCTATTTGTGTGATCGGTGCGATCAATCGCAGGCTGTTGGTCATAAAGACGGCATCGGCGGTTGTGAAATCAGTGGCGGTCAATGGGGTTTGGGCAATGTCATCGCCCATTTGCGGCACCATTTGCAGGCATTTCGCCCGGATGATGCCGTTCAAAGCGCCCTCGGATAGGGGCGGGGTTTTGAATGTGGTCCCATGCAGGACAAACACATTCCCCGTGGCACAGCAGGCCGCGCGGTTTTTTGTGTTGTGGAACAAAGCCTCATCCGCGCCTTGGGTCTGTGCCGATTGCAGCGCCATCACCCCATCAAGATAATTGAGCGTTTTATGCCGCGACGTGGGCGAGGTGTCATTGCGCCGAATATCCGAAGTCAAAACCTTGATCGGATGCCACAGCGTCGGCAAGGGCGAAGGTTGTGTCGATATCATCACCATGGGCACGGCATCCGGCGGCGGGGCAAGGCCGCGTTGGCCGCACCCGCGTGTGATCGTGGCCCGCATAATGCCGCGCGCAACGCCCTTGGCGGCGGTGCTATAGGCCTTGTTTAGCGTGGCAACATCCACCGCCAAACCAAATGCCGCACATGTGCGCATCAGCCGGTCAATATGATCTGCGCCATAAACAACCGCCCCATTCAAAATCATGGCGGTGTCAAACACCCCATCGCCCAATAAAAGGCCCCGATCCCGCAGGTCAAACGGGGCCATATGGCCTTGAATTTGATGCCCATTAAGCCATAGCATGATTGCGCCAATCTTGGGTCAATTTTATGAAATTGGCAAATATCTGATGCCCATGGTCAGATAATACAGATTCGGGGTGAAACTGCACACCCCATGTCGGGTGCTGGCGATGCGCAAGCGCCATGATCTCGCCGGTTTTGGTGCGGGCGGTGATGTTAATCTGGGCATGTAATTCAGGCGTTTCGCGCACCACAAGCGAATGATACCGCCCCACGGTCAACGGGTCGGGCAGGTTTTGGAATAGCCCGGTTTTTGCATGTGATATTGCGCTGCTGCGCCCATGCATCGGTTCGGCGGCGCGGGTGATTTGCCCGCCAAACCCCGCGCCAATGCATTGATGGCCAAGACACACGCCCAATATCGGGATATGTCCAGAAAACCGTGTGACAATATCCAGACATATCCCCGCCTGATCGGGCGATGCAGGGCCCGGCGATAGAATAATGGCCTGCGGGCATAGCGTTTCAAGCGCATTCAGCGTAATCGCATCATTGCGAAACACGCGTATCGTTTGCCCCAATTCGGTGAAATACCGCGTCACATTAAAGACAAATGAATCGTAATTGTCGATCATCACCAACATAAGACATGCATCACGATGAGGCCGCAAAAGCCGCAAATAACCGATCGGCCTTTGTCAGGGTTTCGTCATATTCGGCCTGTGGATCAGATAACAAAGTAATGCCCCCACCCGCCTGCACAACGGCATGGCCTGCGCCGATAATGGCAGTTCTGATTGCGATATTCAGATCCATATTGCCGTCAAATCCTATATACCCGATGGCGCCGCAATAGACGCCCCGCGCCACCTGTTCAAGTTCCGTGATGATATCCATCGCGCGAATTTTGGGTGCGCCGGTGATCGACCCGCCGGGAAAACAGGCCTTGATCACATCAACCGGCCCAAGCCCGGTTTGGATCTGCCCCTGGACCACCGATGTCAGATGATGCACCGATGCATAGCTTTCTAACCCGCAAAGAGTGGGCACATGAACGCTGCCGGGTTGGCACACGCGTGACATATCATTGCGCAGCAAATCCACGATCATGACATTTTCCGCCCGGTCTTTTTCGGATGCAACCAAGGCCTTGGCCCGCGCTTGATCTTCGGCGTTTGTGGGGCCGCGTGCGGTGGTGCCTTTGATAGGTCGGGCCTCAAGCGTGCCATTTTGCAATTGAATAAATCGTTCGGGTGAACTGGATGCGAATACCGTATCGCCATCCTGCAGATAGGCCGAAAACGGTGCCGGGTTGGTGGCGCGCAGATTGCGATAAAATGCCCAAGGGTCAAAATGCGGGGGCAGGGGGGCGGTAAATCTTTGAGTTAGATTGGCCTGATAAATATCACCTTGGGCAATATAATCGCGCGTCTTGTGTACGGCGGAAACGAAACCATCACGCGTGAAATTTGATGCCCATCCTGTCACGGGCTGTGCATTCTGGCGCGCAGGCGCAGGGCGGGCAAGATAGCCAAGCGCAGTTTCAATCCGGCCTTGGGCGCGGGTGTTGCGCGCCGCGTCATCGCAGGCCGGAAATCCGGTTGAAACAATCCATGCCTGCCGATTTTGGCGATCAAAGCCGATGATCAGATCATAAAACCCAAATCGCATATCGCAACAAGATGGTATGGCCTTTTGTGGCGGGTCAAGTGTTTCAAGTGATTGGACAAATTCATAGGCGATATGGCCGATGCACCCACCC
>CAZPSB010000005.1:13744-14461 GCA_964589025.1 uncultured Jannaschia sp.
TGTGGCGCGCAGGGCATATTGCGCCAACTTGTTTTGCAGGCATTGCAAAGGGGGGCCATCAAGCCGGGCGTTATTCCAATAGGCATGGCCATCGCGGATGACAAATTCACCGAATGGATCAAAACCAATAAAGGCATATCGCCCCCGGTCCAAATCGGGGCCTGCACTGTCAAGAAAGGCAAAGCCGGGTTGGTCTTTAACCTTTTCAGCGCATGACATGGGCTCACAAAAGGCGATTGTGCGATAGATCATAGCCGCCCCCTTGGGGTAATGCGATGCGCCCCATAGCTTGCGCCGGGCGCGTCGTGATATGCCTAATCCCGGCGGCGGCCCCGGCGTTCGCGTTTGGGGCCGGCATCATCGGTGCCATCAGATGGCGAAGAAAACCCACCCAAGGCCGTTGTGATTTCATCCAGCGTGGGTGGTGTGCCGGGTGCGGTTTCTTCCAAGGCGCGCCGCATATGCGCCAGATGTTCGGGCGTTGTGCCACAACATCCCCCGATGATTTTTACACCTAAATCGCGGGCCAGAACGGCATAATTGGCCATCAAATCGGGCGTGCCGTCATAATGGATGCGGCCATCGACATATTTGGGAATGCCTGCATTGCCTTTGGCAATGATCGGGCGCGTGCCGCCCGCGGCCCGAAACCCCAAAACCGTGCGTAACAAATCAGATGACCCAACACCGCAATTGGCCCCATAGGCCATGGGTTTG
>CAZPSB010000005.1:14510-26100 GCA_964589025.1 uncultured Jannaschia sp.
TCAGCCCCATCATGGTGCGCCCTGCGGTGTCAAAGCTCATGGTGCCACACCAAGGCATATTGGCGCGCATCGCGGCCTCGGCGGCGGCGGCGTATTCTTCGGCGGCGGAAATGGTTTCCACCCATAACACATCCGCCCCCCCATCGCGCAGACCTTCGGCCTGTTCATGGAACATTTCAACGGCATCTGCATGGGTCAATGCGCCCATGGGCTGCATGATTTCGCCTGTTGGCCCCATAGACCCGGCCACAACCACGCGCCGCCCGGCCTGATCGGCGACCTCGCGCCCGATTTCGGCGGCTTTTTTGTTCAACTCATAGGCGCGATCTTGGGCATTGTGCAGTTTCAGGCGCGCCCGTGTGCCCCCAAAGGAATTGGTCAAAAACAGATCAGACCCCGCATCGACCGGGCCTTTGTAAAGGGCGGTGATGCGATCGGGGTGGTCGTCATTCCACAATTCGGGCGCATCCCCCGATTGCAGCCCCATATTGAACAAGGTTGTGCCCGTCGCGCCATCGGCCAAAAGCCAATCACGGGTTTCAAGCAAAATTTCCAAGGCATTTGTCATGGCATTTGTCCAATATATAAAATGGCATCAAGCGCAGGTTGCCCTGCGCCATTGGCATGGGGTTTAGACTTCGTCCATGATTTGCGATTTGGCAATCCCCAACAGATCATCATATTTTGCCCGCAGATCGGCCTCGGGCAGGCGGGTGCCGATATCGGCCATAACTTTGCGCATCACGTCTTCGTGGCCGGCTTCTTCGAAATCGGATTTCACAACCTCAACCGCATAAGCGGCGGCATCATCGCCAGATTTGCCTAGATGTTCAGCCACCCACAGACCGAAAAGTTTGTTGCGCCGGGCCTCGACCTTGAATTGAATTTCCTGGTCATGGGCGAATTTGTTTTCAAATGCGGCTTCGCGATCATCAAAACTTGTCATTGGCGGTATTCCTTTGCATGAGGTCTGGGTGCATTTATGCCCCCAATGTGCAAGATCAACAGGCGCGATCTGCCTTGCGACATGGCGCGCGTTGTCTTATACGCCACGCTATATATAAAATTGATTTTTCGCCTTTGGGGGGCATCATGGCAAGACGCAAAAAGGTGTATGAAGGCAAGGCGAAAATTCTGTATGAAGGGCCCGAACCGGGTACTTTGGTGCAGTATTTCAAAGATGATGCCACCGCGTTTAATGCCGAAAAAAAGGCAACGATCGAAGGCAAAGGCGTTTTGAACAACCGGCTAAGCGAATTTTTCATGGCCGGTTTGGCCTCAATCGGGGTGCCGACGCATTTCATTCGCCGAATCAATATGCGCGAACAATTGGTGCGCGCGGTTGAGGTTATCCCGCTTGAGGTCGTGGTGCGCAACATTGCCGCCGGATCCATCGCCAAACGTTTGGGTCTTGACGAAGGCACCGTTTTGCCCCGCCCCATCGTTGAATTTTATTACAAAGACGATGCCCTTGGTGACCCTTTGGTGACCGAAGATCATATCATTGCCTTTGAATGGGCCAATCAACATGATCTGGATGAAATGGTCAGCCTTGGTTTGCGGGTCAATGATTTCATGTCCGGGCTGATGTTGGGGGTTGGTATCAAATTGGTGGATTTCAAAATCGAAATTGGCCGGCTGTGGGATGGCGATTTCATGCGCCTTGTCGTGGCCGATGAAATCAGCCCCGATTCATGCCGGTTGTGGGATATTGAAACCGGTCAAAAGTTGGATAAAGATGTATTCCGCCGTGATTTGGGCAATTTGGCCGATGCCTATACCGAGGTTGCCAAACGCCTTGGGGTGTTGCCCGCGCAATCCAACGTGATATCCAGCCCGAAATTGGTGAATTAACACCCCCCCGATCCTATTTTGAATGAGGCCAAAAAGATGAAAGCAATCGTAACCGTGATGTTGAAAACGGGTGTTTTGGACCCACAAGGCGATGCTGTGAAATCGGCGCTTGGGTCATTGGGGTTTGAGGGCGTCAATGATGTTCGTCAGGGCAAAATCATTGTGTTGGATCTGGCCGAGGGCACAACCAAAGATCGCGTGACTGAAATGTGTGAAACGCTTTTGGCCAATACCGTCATCGAAAGCTACACCGTGGAGATGCAGGCGTGAAGGCGGCGGTCATTGTTTTCCCTGGGTCAAATTGTGACCGCGATCTGGCCGTTGCATTTCGCGATGCAGGGGCGGATGTTGACATGGTCTGGCACAAAGAAACGGCCCTGCCTGATGGCACCGATATCGTGGGCCTGCCGGGTGGGTTTTCCTATGGGGATTACCTGCGTTGCGGGGCGATTGCGTCTTTGTCGCCCGTCATGGGGGCGGTGCGTGCCCATGCCGAAAGGGGCGGTTATGTTTTGGGCATTTGCAACGGATTTCAGGTGTTATGCGAATCCGGCCTTTTGCCGGGTGCATTGATGCGCAATGGCAATTTGCGCTTTGTCTGCAAACCGCAGCCTTTGCGCATTGCCACCACCAACAGCCCCTTTACAAATGGCTATCACGATCACGATGATATTATCATTCCAATTGCGCATCATGACGGCAAATATGTGGCGGATGAGTGTGATCTGGCGATGTTGCGCGATCATGATCGTATCGCCTTTACATATCAGGATAATCCCAACGGGTCGGTGGCCGATATTGCCGGTGTTTTATCACAAAACCGTCGCGTTCTGGGGATGATGCCACATCCCGAACGGGCCGTGATGGATATGCAAGGCGGTGCGGATGGCGCGCGGCTTTTTGCGGGATTGGTGCAAAATTTCGCCTAAAGACCAAAGGGAATGCATGTGTTCTTGTGTCTGTGGCGCCACAAGACATAAGGTGTCGCCATTATGCAAAATTCAAATGCCAAACCATCTGTGTTTTTGTTTCGTTCGTGGTGGGCGCGCATTGTTTTTCTGGCTGTGATTGTTGGCATGGCATCCTCGGTTTGGGTGTCAAATAGATGGTTGACGGCGCGGTTTACCGAAACCATCAGCACCCGCGCCGAATTGCGTTTGGTCAATTATGCCGGCACAATTTTATCGGAATTGCGCCGCCATTCTATCGTGCCGCTTTTGTTAAGCCGCGATCCGGTTTTGATACGATCGTTGCAAAATCAGGATTTTATAAACACATCAGATTACTTAGAGACCTCTGTCGAAGAAATTGGCGCGGCCTCTTTGATGTTGTTGGATGCCCAAGGGCGCATTGTGGCGGCCACCGATCCGCAACAATTGGGCGAAATCAGATCGGATGATTCCTTTTTTGCCGAAACGATTGTTTCGGGCAATACGGTTTTTTCATCGAATGAATCTGACACAGGACAGTTTGATTTCACCTTTGCGCGCCAGATCAAGGCCAATAATGAATTATTGGGCGTCATTTTGGTTGAGGTCAATCTGGCGGAATTCATGCAGCAATGGCGCGGCGCGAATGAGGCGATTTTTGTCACCAACACACAAGGCCGGATCATTTTATCCACCGAACCGCGTTGGTTGGGTCTTGTTGAACCTGATGCAATGGCCGTTGAACCGGCCCGTGATGCCATTCGTCGCGGGGTTGAGGGTACAAATTCCTGGACCTTCGGGGGGGGCAATACGCTTTTTGCTGGATCTGACACATTGCGTTTTGCAGAACGCATTTCGTTTCGAAGGTGGAATATCGTGTCATATACCGCGTTTGATTCTGTTCGCGAACAGGTTAATGCGGTTTTGGCACTGCAGGTGATGGGGTTTGCCTTGATATTGGCAGGCGTGTTTTATCTTCTTAGCCGCCGTGCGCGCGCAGAATCCCTATATTTGGCGCGCGAATCTTCGGAATTGCGCGTGCTGAATACACAATTGCAATATGAAATCACCCGACGTCGGCGGGTAGAAAAAACCTTGCAACATGCCGAACAGAACCTGCAACAAAGCCAGAAACTGGCGGCATTGGGGGAAATGTCGGCGGCGGTATCGCATGAATTGAACCAACCCTTGGCGGCGATGAAAACCTATCTAGCGGGGGCACAATTGTTGATCGAACGCAACCGCACCCCCGAGGCTCTTTCGTCGTTTCAACGCATCAATGATCTGATTGACCGCATGGGCGCCATCACGCAACAGTTGAAATCCTATGCCCGCAAAGGCGATGGTCAAACCGCCTTGATTGATCTGCGCGATGCGTTGAATGCCGCATTGGCCATAGTCGAGACCAATATAAAATCACAAGATGTTGAAATCATTCAGACCGTGCCCCAACATCCGGTTCATGTGCGCGCTGACAGATTGCGCTTGGAACAGGTGATTATCAATCTGTTGCGCAATGCGTTGGATGCGATGAAAGACAGCCCAACCAAACGCCTAAAGCTTTTGATTGCCAGTGGCCATGATGCCCTTTTGTCTGTCGCCGATTCCGGTAGTGGCATTCAGGATTTGGACAATTTGTTCGAACCCTTTTATACAACCAAGAAACCCGGTGATGGTTTGGGTTTGGGCCTTGCGATTTCATCCAGCATTATTTCGGATTTGCAGGGCCGCTTATCTGCGCGCAATCGCCAAGAAGGCGGCGCAGTTTTTGAAATTCGTCTTCCCCTTGGGGGGGCTCAGACATCGCCGGATTCAGACAAGGATACCTAAATGCGAGTTGCAATTGTAGATGACGAACAGGATATGCGCCAATCCATTAGTCAATGGTTATCCCTATCGGGGTTTGAAACTGAAACCTATGCCGATGCGACTGAGGCATTGAAACATATAACCCCTGATTTCCCCGGGGTTGTCGTAACAGATGTGCGTATGCCGGGCATGGATGGTATGGGGTTTTTGAAACGCCTGATGGCGATGGATAATGCGTTGCCGGTGATTTTGATCACAGGGCACGGCGATGTTCCCATGGCGGTTGAGGCGATGCAAATCGGGGCCTATGGGTTCATGGAAAAGCCCTTTAACCCCGAACGCATGTCTGAATTGGCCAAACGCGCCTGCGCGCAACGCCAATTGGTTTTGGATAACCGCGCCTTGCGCAAGGAATTATCAGACGGAACCATCCTGCACAGGCGATTTATCGGCACCAGCCGGGTGATAGAACAATTGCGCGAAGATATTTTGGATCTTGGGCAGGCCGATGGCCATGTGTTTATCAGCGGCGAAACCGGCACGGGCAAAAACCTTGTGGCGCAGGCGTTACATGCGGTTGGCGCGCGGGCAGGGCGGCCATTTGTGACGGTTGCCTGTGCGGCCTATGGCGATGCGGAATTATTTGAACTTTTATGGCCATCCGATGATGCCGAAGGCCAAGGCCTGTTTGAACAGGCCAAAGGCGGCAGTCTGGTTTTGGATGGCATCGAAAACCTGCCGGATACGGTGCAGGCCAAGTTGCTTGAATATATGGATCATGGTGCATCATCGCCTTTGACCGGGCCGCGGGTGATTGCGATTTGCAATGCGCCCGATGTAGAAAGCTGCGAATCCGCCTTGCGGGCGGATTTGTTTTTTCGGTTATCCGCTTTGCGAATTGATTTGATCCCCTTGCGGTATCGCAACGAAGATGTTTTGCCTTTATTCACCCATTTTATTGAACAATGGGCCGAAGAATATGGATGCGATCCCTTGCAACTTGACGCCAAAGAGGCCGCGCAATTGATGCAGGCCCCTTGGCCGGGCAATGTGCGCCAATTGATGAATGTTGCAGAACGCGCCATTTTGCAAACGCGCCGGGGCGAAGGGTCGGTGATGTCTGCGCTGAATGCTGGCCTGAATACTGCCGGGGCCGCCGATATGATGCCTGCCCCTGTTGTGACGGGTAAACCGCTTAGGGAATATATCGAAGCCTTCGAATGTATGTTGATTGATAATACCATGCGCCGTCATCGCGGGTCTGTGGTATCCGTCATGGAAGAATTATGCCTTCCGCGCCGTACATTGAACGAAAAAATGGCGAAATACGGCCTTAGCCGATCTGATTATTTGTAACGCTTGGGCGGTGAAATGGTCTTTTGCCGGGTATGTGCGAATTGGCATTGTGTTTTTCATGGCGTTGATCGTAATAACCGGCGTTTTAATGCCGGCTAAAAGATTATCCACCGGCATAATGTGCGCCCTGTATCAAAAGGCATGCGCGGATTATGTCAGGGTGATTGCCCTCATATGTGTGCTATATGCTGCGTTTTAGGGCTTTTGTAACATGCCCTTTTTAGGGTTTGGGCGGGGTTTCCCGCCCTGGAGATAAACAAGCCATGCGTCGTGCAATCTGCGCCATATCATATTCAAGGCACCCCAAAGGGGCCTTTATGCATGTTGTGCGCGATGCAGAACATGGCGTTTCAAAACATCACAGGGTGATTTTAAAGGCGCATCGCGCCTATGGTTGCCCTGGGCAAGGATATTATGTCAAAGAAAATGTTGATCGATGCCACGCATCCCGAAGAAACACGGGTTGTTGTGGCAGATGGAAACCGCGTCGAGGAATTTGATTTTGAATCCCTGAACAAGCGACAGCTTGCAGGGAATATATATTTGGCCAAGGTCACGCGGGTTGAACCATCCCTGCAGGCGGCCTTTGTTGATTATGGCGGCAATCGCCACGGGTTCTTGGCGTTTTCAGAAATTCACCCTGATTATTATCAAATCCCCCTTGCGGATCGTGAGGCCCTGTTGGCCGAAGAAAACGCATTGATCGCCGATGAAGATGACGATCAGGCCAAATCGGCGCCTCGGTCAAACCGGCGTCGGCGCAAATATGATACCAAACCGGCCCAAACTGCCAAAGACCCTGTGATCAATGCCGAAATTGATGATGGGGCACAAGATGGGCAAATGGCGGCAGGTATGGATATTGTTGATCCGAAATCCACCCCTTTTGCCGGGCCGGATGCCTTTGACACCGCCGAATCTGAATCCGGTGTGCCCGCCGCGCAAGATGAATCGGTATTTGGTGCGGATCTTGTGGATGAAAATGCCGGTTTGATGGGCGATGATACGCAATCCGACATAGCCTCCGCCCAAGACGATCTGGCCGATCAGGAAACCCCAACAAATCAGGGTGCATCTGATGATACGCAGGATGATGCGGCGGATGCGGTGGATATGGATGATGCCGCTGAAACCGTAGCCGATGATGATACCCAAGACGATATTCGCCCGGTGCGCAAACCGCGCCCGCGCCGATACAAAATTCAAGAGGTCATCAAAGTTCGCCAGATCATGTTGATTCAGGTCGTCAAAGAAGAACGCGGCAATAAAGGTGCGGCCCTTACAACCTATCTAAGCCTTGCGGGGCGATATTGCGTTTTGATGCCAAACACCGCGCGCGGGGGCGGGATTTCGCGCAAAATCATCAATGCCAGCGACCGCAAAAAGTTGAAAGATATCGCAACCTCATTTGATGTGCCCCAAGGTGCGGGGTTGATCATTCGCACGGCGGGGGCCAATCGCACCAAAACGGAAATCAAACGTGATTACGAATATTTGCAGCGTCAGTGGGAACAAACGCGGGAATTGACCCTGAAATCAACCGCGCCCGCGCCCATTTACGAAGAAGGCAACCTGATTCACCGGTCTATTCGTGATCTATATAATCGTGAGATTGACGAGGTTCTGGTCGAAGGCCGCGCGGGATACCGGCAGGCCAAAGATTTCATGAAAATGTTGATGCCATCCCATGCGGCCAAGGTCAAACATTACAGCGCGCCCATGCCTTTGTTTGTTAAACATAAGGTCGAAGGCTATCTGGCCGATATGTTCAACCCGGTGGTTCAACTGAAATCGGGCGGCTATATCGTGATCGGCATTACCGAGGCGCTGGTTGCCATTGATGTCAATTCAGGCCGCGCAACGCAGCAAGGGTCGATCGAAGAAACTGCGCTGAAAACCAATCTTGAGGCCGCCGATGAGGTCGCGCGCCAATTGCGCCTGCGCGATTTGGCCGGTCTGATTGTCATTGATTTCATTGATATGGATGACCGTCGCAATAATATTGCGGTTGAAAAGCGTATCAAAGAACGGCTGAAAACGGATCGTGCACGCATTCAGGTGGGGCGTATTTCATCATTTGGTTTGATGGAAATGTCGCGCCAACGGTTGCGCCCCGGCATGGTTGAGGCCACAACCCAGGCCTGCCAACATTGCCATGGCACGGGTTTGATCCGATCTGATGATAATATCGCGCTGTCGATTTTGCGTCAATTCGAAGAAGAAGGCGCAAAACGCGGCGCGCGTGAATTGCGCCTGACGGCCCCGGTTGGTGTGGTGAATTTCATTTTGAATGAAAAACGCGACTACCTTGCCGATATTCAGACCCGATATGGCATTTATATCCGGGTTGAGGCCGATGCAAATATGGCCGTGCCCGATTACAAAATCGAAAAGCTTAAAACAACCACGCGGCCCGTTCCGGCCACTGCGGTTGTGTCAAGTGGCACCGTGACAATGGATGATTTTGACGAAGAAGATCAAGATCAACCCAATGCGGCACCACCACAAGACACCCCTATTGACGATACCGCCGAAGACCAGCCAAAGAAAAAGCGCCGCCGCAGGCGTGGCGGGCGCGGGCGTAAGAAAACCGATGCATCGGGCGATGCGGGCGTTTTGGCGCAGCAAGATGATGATGCCGCCGCCGCCGGGTCGGATGGTGGCGGGGCTGATGATGGGCCGCAGGCGGGTGTTGAAACGCCATCAAAGGCGGATCGTGCGAATGGGCAAAGCCGTGGGAATGATAATCCTTCACCGCAGACCAATTCTACGCCGCAAGATGCCCATGTCACATCACAACCCGCCCCTGTTTCTGATGGGGTGGGGGATAGCGGTGAACCGGCTTCAAAAGACGCCCCGAAAGATCAGGCTCCGGCCAAATCCAAACGGCGCGGATGGTGGTCTTTCGGGGCTTGAACAACCGTGATTTGATTGAAAATGCGGGGGGAATTTACCCCGCATTTTCGCGTATGTCTTCGACGATGCGCAACAAATCTGACGCGGGCAGATATCCCGGTATGATGCGATCACGAAACACAAAGCTGGGCGTGCCGGAAATGCCAAGGCTTTGTGCCAACGCATAATTGGTGTTGATTGTTTCATCGACCCGTGGGTCATCCATGGTGGCGAAAATGGTATCGGCATCCAGATCGGCATCATCGGCAATGCGGGCAAGGGTGGTTTCATTGATATCGCCGCGCAATGTCATCAAGGCATCATTCACATGGCCATAGGCGTCATCGCCGAATGCAAGACGGGTTGCGATTGCAAAGCGCGATGCGGTGACGGATGCCTCACCCAAAATGGGGAATTCTTTGACCACTAGGCGGATATTGCCATCTTGTTGCAAAAGCGCATTGACCTCGGGGTGGGCGCGGCGGCAAAATCCGCATTGGTAATCTAGAAATTCAACCATGATGATATCGCCATCGGGATTGCCACCCACCCAATCAAGATCTGAATTGAATATGGCATCTGTATTATCGGCCACGGCCTGTTGCGCGGCTGCGGCATCTTGGGCCAATTGGCGGTCTTCCAAAACGGCAAAGGCTTCCATCAGGATATCGGGGTTTTGCAATAAATAATCCCTGATTTCATTGCGAAAGGCGGCGCGTTCTTGATCGGTCATGTTTTCAACATCAAACGCAAAGGCCGCGGGGGCTGCGAATATCAGAAAAAGGCATGTGAATAATCGGGTCATTGGGGGTCTCATTCTATTAGGATGTATGAAATGTCCTATCATATAGCCCGCATTTGACCAGATGCGATCTGCCCTGCGCGTGGGGGGATATATGTTTAGCGGCAAAATATCGCCATAAAGGTGCAGGCCCGTTATCATGTTATAATTTCATATCGCACCCGGTTTGAAACTATATTATAGATGGCACACCGATATTGGGGTTAAGGGTCGTATGGGACAAAATAGTTTTGCATCAGGTCTGCGCCAAATGGGGGGCGTTTTCCAAAATTTCGCAACCAAAACAGGGCATAGCCTTGCAAAAGGGCTTGCAAAAGGGCTTGCAAAAATTGCATCACGCAAACGCCAAATGCCGCAAAATTCCGACACCCAGTTTCAGACGGCGCCAATGACCGATGATCACCATATGCATCAACAGGTTATGCAAGACGGGTATGAAACCGCACCTAATGATGCCGATTCGGGCACGCAGCCGCCGGTTGATGATGGGGCGGATGCGCCTGCAATTCTGATGGTTGATGACACCATGCCGGCCCATGGCCATGTGCCTGATTTTGATGAAACCCCTGCCTCGGCGCTGCGCAAGCGCGGCTTTGCATCCTATGCCAGGTCGATGGTTTGGGCGGGTTTGGGCGGTGCTATGCGTGTTTTTGTGGGGGCGTTTGCCGCCATATTCAGCGCCCTTGTTCTAGGCGCGATTGCCTGTGTGATTGGCCTTGGCGGATTGGTTTATATTTATTCACAAAATCTGCCAGATCACCAAGCCCTTTCCAATTACACGCCGCCAACAATTAGCCGAATTTATTCGCGCGAAGGTTTGATTGTTGATGAATTCGCGGTGGAACGCCGCCTGTTCCTTCCATCCGAGGAAATTCCCGATATTGTTGCACATGCCTTTGTCAGTGCAGAAGATCGGTTTTTCTATGACCATAGCGGCTATGACCCGCGCGCCATGGTCGCAGCCATTGTTGAGGCGATCCAAACGCGCGGCCAAACCGTGCGCGGGGCCTCAACCATTACACAACAGGTGATGAAAAACTTTTTGCTGGATAGCTCGCGCACGATTGAACGCAAAGTACAAGAAATCATCCTTGCGGCGCGGATCGAAACAACCCTTAGCAAAGATCAAATTCTTGAACTGTATTTGAACGAAATCTTTTTGGGCCAAAATTCGTATGGTGTTGCAGCCGCAGCGCAGACATATTTCAACGCTGATCTGCGTGATTTGCGGTTGGAACAAGTGGCCTATTTGGCCGCATTGCCGCAGGCGCCGTCAAATTTCCACCCGGTTGATGATTATGAACGTGCGATTAACCGACGCAATTATGTTCTGCGCGAAATGGCACAAAACGGATATATCACCCAAGACGAAATGCGCACGGCCCAGGCCGCGCCTTTGGAAACGGTGCAAGGTGGCCATATTGAACCCTTCCGTGCCAGCCTGCCACCGCGTGGGTATTTTACCGATGAAATTCGCCGTCAGCTTTCGGACCAATATGGCGAAGAAGAATTTTTATCGGGTGGGTATTCGGTACGGTCAACCATGGATGAAGGCCTGCAAGAGGTCGCGGAACGCGCCTTGCGCCGCGCGCTTGAGGCCCATGATCGCGACCTTGGCCTGTGGCGGGGTGCGGTTGCGCAATTGCCTCAATCGGTTTTGGGCGCACAACAAGATTGGCGCGATGCATTAGCCGCGCTTGAACTTGCGCGCGATATCGACACCTGGCATCTGGCCGTTGTTTTGGCGATTGAAAATGGTGCCGCACGCATTGGCATCGAAGGGTTGGATACATCCCCCGCCCATATCATCCCCGCCAGCGATGTCACCTGGGCGCGCCCGGTTGATGAAAATGGCAATCCAGGTCGTGCTGCGCGCGATGCATCCGATTTGTTGGCGGTGGGCGATGTGGTTTATGTGCATCCCTTGATGGATGATCGTACGAAT
>CAZPSB010000005.1:26110-27527 GCA_964589025.1 uncultured Jannaschia sp.
GCGCTGGTCTTTGCGCCAAATTCCAGAAACCCAAGGCGGTTTTATGGCGATGGATGTGAATTCTGGCCGTGTATTGGCCATGCAGGGCGGATTTTCATATCAAGATTCATCCTTTAACCGCGTTACACAGGCCCAAAGGCAGCCTGGTTCAAGTTTCAAACCCTTTGTGTATGCGGCGGCTTTGGATGTTGGATATAGCCCGAACACAATCATTTTGGATGCGCCCATTGCAATTGAAACCGGCGAAGGTATCTGGCGGCCACAAAACGCATCTGACCGGTTTTATGGTCCGGCCCCTTTGCGCACAGGCATTGAATTTTCGCGCAACCTTATGACGGTGCGACTGGCGCGCGATGTCACAATGGAAACGGTTGCTGATTATGCCGAACATTTTGGCGTTTATGATGAAATGGATCCGTTTATTTCAAATGCATTGGGATCACAGGAAACCACATTGTTCCGCATGGTTGCGGCCTATGCGATGTTTGCAAATGGCGGGGAACGTGTTGAACCCGGTGTGGTGGATCGTATCCAAGACAGATGGGGCAACACAATATACCGCCATGATCAACGCGAATGCGTCAATTGTGATGAGACCACACTTGCGCCGGATTTCGGGCCGCGGGTTGTATCTAACCGCGAACGTGTGATTGACCCGATCACCGCCTATCAGTTGACATCAATGATGCGGGGTGTGGTTGACCGGGGAACGGCGGCCTCGACTGTGAATTTACCTGTTCCAACAGCGGGCAAAACCGGCACGACAAATGACGCACGCGATGTTTGGTTTGTGGGCTATACATCCAATATCGCGGCGGGATGTTACATTGGATATGATCAACCAAGCGGCCTTGGCCGCGGTGCCGGCGGCGGAAGCATGTGCGGCCCTGTGTTCAACGAATTCATGCAGGCCGCGATCGAAGAATATGGCGGGGGCGAATTTGCGCGCCCGGATGGCGGTGTGTTTTATCCGATTGACCGCGTGTCAGGGCAACGGTTGGAATCGGGCGCCAGTGGCCGTCATGTTGTCTATGAAATGTTCCGCGAAGGGCAAGAACCCTATTTCGGGGCGCTATCTGTGATTGATGGCGGTTGGGGCATGTCATCGGATTTGCCGATGGAAACCGCCGATGTTGTCTATGTCGATGAAAATGGCAACCCGGTTGACCCCGACGAAGTCGATGACGCAACCGCGCGCCCGGATAGTTCAACGGTTGTTACCTCAACCGGTCAAGAGGCGCGCGTGCCAACTGCAACCGGGTTTGGCACACTTAGCGCGGGCGGCCTTTATTGAATCACGCAATGATTGCGGCAATCTGGGGGCCTGTGTGCAACTGGCCCCTTTGCATTTTTGGATATGAAAATTAGGGTGGGTCCATGCGGTCTGAAACACAAGCTTATGTTGATAAAATCAAAA
>CAZPSB010000006.1:0-15706 GCA_964589025.1 uncultured Jannaschia sp.
CCCGCCGCGCCGCCAACAGTCGAATATCCGATCCCCCAATTCCAACGATCCGCCGCAGGTAATTTCTTCTTCCGGGTCGATCAAACCAGCCTCAAGCGCGGCCAAGGCAACGATCATCTTATAGGTTGATCCGGGCGGATACAGGCCCTGCGTCGCCTTGTTGACAAGCGGGCGATAGGGGTTGTTCAACAAAGCCCGATATGTGGTGGGCGATAGGGTGCGTGCAAAAGGCGTGGGGTCATAGGTGGGCGCCGAGGCCAGCGATAGAATTTCGCCATTGGTGCAATCAATCACAACCGCACCTGCGCTTTGATTGCCCAGGCGGGCTTCGACATAATTTTGCAACCCGGCATCTGCGGTCAATTGTACATCTGACCCGGCACGTGCAGGGGTGCGATCAAGTTCGCGCATCACGCGACCATGGGCGTTGACTTCAACCCGGCGGGTGCCGGCAGTGCCCCGCAGGGCCGATTCCATCCCGTCTTCGATATTCAGATCGCCAACCTGAAACCCCGGTTGCCGCAACAAAGGGTCAGGGTCATTGTTGGTTTCGGCGTAATCGCGCCGCACAGATCGTACATAGCCGACAATATGGGTGAAATCTGCGCCCATCGGATAAATGCGTGCCATGCTGGCTTCGGGGGTGACGCCGGGCAGGGCGGTGGAATTGACCGCAATCGCACTGATTTCCGCCCAAGACAGACCATCGGCCACAGGCACCGCCGTCCAGCCCCGCCCGGCACGAATCGTGTCTTCGACATCTTCACGGACCCCATCAAGGGCGCGCATATCAAGATTGACAAGATCAGCCAGCCGATCAAGCACATGATTGGGGTCATCGGCATCTTCAGGCGTCAAAGTCACCCGATAGGTTTGTTCATTGCCCGCCAATAAAACCCCCCGGCGGTCAAAAATCAAACCGCGTTCAGGCAAAAGCAAGCGGTCGCTGATCCGGTTTTCTTCGGCCAATAACAGGTAATCATCTGCCCGTTCGACTTGCAAATACCGCATACGGTGGGCCAAAACCCCGCCCACACCCAAGGCCACACCACTTGCGAAAACCGCACGGCGGGTGATCTTGCGGGTGCTTTCCTGGGTTTGGTTTGGTGTTCGTTTCATGCGCCCACGATGTTCAGATTTCACTTACGGTCATTTTGCGCAGCCCCAAAACAAACCTCGAGACCAAAACAACAATCGGATATAGCATAATCGTTGCAATCCCATGCAGCAATGTAAGACCCAGAGAATCCAGATCAACCGCAAGAATCCACAAAACAAACCTGTTTAGCAATAACATTGTCATCACTGCAACGCCGAAAGAAACCCATTCAATCAAAAAAGGCATGACCGTGACGCTTAACCTGTATCGCCGCAGGTTTTCAGAAACGATAATCATCAATATTGTCCAAAGTCCCGGCGGGCGTTGCAACAGAAAATCTGCCAAAAGAAACACGATAATGATTGATGTAACCGGCACGACATTGGGTTGGCGCAACAGCCATGCAAATGTCAAAGCGATCAATATATCCGGGCCGGGCATGCCAAATTCATGCAGCCCCAAGGGCAACATGTTAAAGGCCAAAATCGCCATGCATAAAACAAAATATAATATACGAAAAACCCAAATGCGCCGTGGTTTCATTGCGATGCTCACGGTTGGGATTGCGGGGTGATATTTGGGGTGTTGCGATCAGATGAAACCAAGGGCGCGGGCCGTGGGGTTGGGAACGCGCTGGGCGGTAATACGAAACCTTCGGGGGGGGGCCATGGGGGGCCGATCAAATCCCCCAGATCATTCAATGTTGTGCCCGGGTGGCTGCGCATCACGCGCAAGAAATTCAAGCGCGATAAATCGGCCGCCAGGCGCGCGCGCATGATGTTATCGGATGTAACAATCACTTGACCCACCAAAAGATCAGGCGGAAACACCCCCCCATCCCCCGATGTTACAATCCGATCACCGGGGCTAATATCATCAATGTTTTCGATAAAATCCAAAACCGGGTTTTGCGAATTATCCCCCGACAAAAGCGCCTGCTGCCCTGAGGGTTCGATTGTAACGGGAATGCGGCTATTGGCATCGGTCAAAAGCAACACCCGGCTGGTGCGTTCACCAAGGCCGGAAATACGCCCCACAACGCCCAAACCATCCATTGTGGCCCATCCATCAAGAATACCATCGCGCGCGCCGACATTGATTAAAACAGACCGCCGAAAAGGCGACCCGGCATCGGCCATCACGATGCTGGTGACGAATGTCAATTCGGGGTCAAGCTGCACGCGCAATAAATCAAGAAGACGGGCGTTTTCCTGTTCAAGTTGAATGGCGGCTTCGCGCCATACACTGACCTGCTGCAATTCGCGGCGCAATTCCTGATTTTGATCGTAAAGCCGGGCATAGCTTTGGAAATCGGCAATCATATGGGCAATGCCGCGCACAGGCGCCATGACGCCTTCGATTGGGGGCAGCACTGCGTCAATCACCGACATGCGCAGGCGTTCAACCCTAGGGTTGTCAATGCGCCAGATAACAACCAGACCAATCAGGCACACAATCACAATCGTCACCGCAAGGCGCCGTATGGATTGAATATATTCTGACTCGGGTCGGTCGCGTGCCATATTGGTTTGGGGTCAGAATTTAACTGTCATAATCAATCGCGTGGCGCAGCAATTTTTCATATTCCAACGCCTTTCCAGTGCCAAGTGCCACACAATTCAGGCATTCTTCGGCCACGGTGATGGCCAAACCCGTTTGTTCGCGCAACGCAATATCAAGATCGCCCAACAAGGCCCCGCCACCGGTTAACATCACACCGCGATCCACGATATCGGCGGCCAGATCGGGGGGGGTTGCCTCAAGCGCGCCCATCACGGCCTCACAAATTTGTTGCACGGGTTCTGCTAGGGCTTCGGCGATTTGGGCTTGGCTGATTTCGGTTTCCTTGGGAATGCCATTCAACAAATCCCGCCCGCGAATGCGCATCACCGTGCCGCGCCCATCATCGGGTGTGCGTGCAATGCCGATTGTTTTCTTGACCCGTTCGGCGGTTGATTCGCCAATCAACAGGTTATGTTGACGCCGCAGATATGAAATAATCGCTTCATCCATACGGTCGCCACCCACGCGCACAGACCGCGCATAGACGATATCGGCCAAAGACATCACCGCGACCTCGGTCGTGCCGCCGCCAATATCAACAACCATAGATCCGGTTGGATCGGTGATGGGCATACCCGCACCAATGGCCGCGGCAATCGGTTCGGCAATCAGGCCCGCCTTGCGGGCGCCGGCGCCCAAAACAGATTGGCGAATCGCACGTTTTTCAACCGGGGTTGCGCCATGCGGCACGCATACAATCACACGCGGTTTGGTGAATGTGGTGCGACGGTGGACCTTTTGGATGAAATGTTTGATCATTTCTTCGGCCACGTCAAAATCGGCAATCACACCGTCGCGCATAGGGCGGATGGCCTGGATTGAACCGGGCGTGCGGCCCAACATTAATTTGGCATCTTCGCCAAAAGCCAAGGCTTTCTTGACGCCATCCTTGACCTGATAGGCCACAACCGAGGGTTCGTTCAAAATCACCCCCTTGCCCCGCACATAGACAAGCGTGTTGGCCGTGCCCAAATCAATCGCCATATCGGATGAAAAAAAACTGCCTACGGTCGCCATTGCGCAATACGCCCCATGTCATCATTCAACCAAGGTCATGTGACATCATAGATCCATCACTATACCCGGTCATTATATTCGTATGTGTTATAGGCCTGTAATAGATGCAAGGTAAAGGGGGGGCATAAAGGGGTATTTTCATAAAATTCCGGGTTTGGTTTTTCATATTCAGGTGCAAGCGTCGCTTTGTCTTGTGATAGGCCCCACAAGGTATCGACACAGGCCCGGCCCTGCATGGGCGGGCCTGTTTATATCGGGTTAATTCACATCGCGATATGAGATTTCCTTGATGTCGCGCCCCAATTTTTCACGCCGCAAAATCAAACGGTTAAGTGCATTTACATAGGCCTTGACGCTGGCCACCACGGTATCGGTATCGGCGGATTGGCCGGTGGCGATCCGGCCCTCTTCTTCCATGCGCACGCTTACGGTGGCCTGGGCATCGGTGCCTTGGGTAACGGCGTTGACTTGGTATAATTGCAAATGTGCGCCATGGGGATAGATTTGTTTGACCGCATTAAAGGCCGCATCAACCGGCCCGTCGCCTTGGGCGGTGGCCTGTTTATCGGTCTCGCCCACGCGCAGGGTGATTTCGGCGGTTTGCGGGGCTTGGGTGCCACAAATGACACGCAGGAATTTCAATTCAATATAATCTTGCGCATCGGCCAAGGCCGCATCGGTGACCAGCGCGATGATATCATCGTCAAAGACCTCTTTCTTGCGATCGGCCAAGTCTTTGAACCGGACAAACACGTCATTAAGCTGATTATCGGCCATGTCAAAGCCCAAATCGGCCAGTTTTGCGCGCAAGGCCGCGCGGCCTGAATGTTTGCCCAAAGGCAGAGATGAGGCCGCAAGGCCCACATCTTCGGGGCGCATGATTTCAAACGTATCGGCCGATTTCAACATGCCGTCTTGGTGGATGCCGCTTTCATGGGCAAAGGCATTTTTGCCGACAATCGCCTTGTTGGGTTGCACGCCAAAGCCCGATACCGTGGCCACCCGGCGCGAAATATGCATGATTTTTGATGTGTCGATACCGGTGTTAAACGGCATGATATCACCGCGCACTTTCATGGCCATCACGACCTCTTCTAGGGCGGTATTGCCTGCGCGTTCGCCCAAGCCATTGATGGTACATTCGATTTGCCGCGCGCCCCCGGAAACCGCAGCCAAGGCATTGGCCGTGGCCATGCCCAAATCATTATGGCAATGCGTGGCAAAGATAACATCATCGGCGCCGGGCACTTCGGCAATCAAACGGCGAATCAAATCGGCGCTTTCGACCGGCGCAGTATAGCCCACCGTATCGGGGATGTTGATGGTGGTGGCCCCCGCCTTGATGGCAATTTCAACCACCCGGGCCAGATAATCCCATTCGGTGCGGGTGGCATCCATGGGTGACCATTGGATATTGTCGCATAGGTTGCGGGCGTGGGTGACGGTGTCGTGAATGCGGTCGGCCATTTCATCCATGGTTAGGTTGGGGATGGCGCGGTGTTGCGGCGATGTGCCGATAAAGGTGTGAATGCGCGGGCTGCGCGCGCCTTTCACGGCGTCCCAACAGCGATCAATATCTTTGAAATTGGCCCGGGCAAGACCGCAAATCGTGGCATTTTTGGCATTTTTGGCGATATCTGATACGGCGGCAAAATCGCCCTCGGATGCGATGGGAAATCCGGCCTCAATAATATCAACGCCCATATCATCCAACAGGTTTGCAATTTCCAGCTTTTCGGCATGGCTCATGGTGGCGCCGGGCGATTGTTCGCCATCGCGCAAGGTGGTGTCAAAAATCAAAACGCGTGATTTGTCTTGGGTCATTGGGGGTGGTCCTTTGCGAAAGGGCAGCTTGGGCGGTGGGCCAATCAAAGCTTCTTTTAGGGGGGGATGTTCGGCGCTGTCCAGACCCGAGCGGTCGCGCCGAAAGGCACGCTCAGGTCTTGCTAAGCAATAGAAGACCACCCAAACCCAAAGGGCCGGCGGCAAAGGCGCAAAGATGATGTACCGGATGATTCATGCACCAAAGGTGCCGCATTTTATTTCGGATGAAAACCCCTTTTTGCAGGAAATTTAACCGGGCTGGATTTTTGCACCCGCCCGCCTAGGTGATAGGCCATGACACGCACATTGATCATAGGCGCATCAGGCGGCATTGGGGCGGCATTGGCGCAGGAATGCCGCGCGCGCGGCGAAAATGTGACGACCTTATCGCGCAAGGCCGATGGGTTTGACATCACCAATGCCGATTGCGTGGCGCGGTATATGGCGGCCCTGAATGGCCCTTATCACCGGGTGATTATTGCCACGGGTCTGTTGGCCCCCCATGGCCAGACCCCCGAAAAGGCGTTGGCGCAGATCACGCCGCAAAATATGGCGCAGGTTTTTGCCGTTAATGCGATTGGCCCGGCCTTGGTATTGGCGCATTTGGCGCGGCTATTGCCGAAAGACGACCGGGCCGTTATCGGTGTATTGACCGCGCGGGTGGGGTCAATCGGCGATAATCAGATGGGTGGTTGGCACAGTTACCGCGCGGCCAAGGCGGCGGCCAATCAGATTATGCGCGGGGCAGCGATTGAAATCGGGCGCAAATTCCCCCAATCGGTTGTGTTGGCCTTGCATCCCGGCACGGTCGACACGTCCTTTACCGCTAATTATCCGGCGCATCGAAAAATCCCCCCCGATCAGGCTGCGCGGCGGTTGATCCAAGTGATGGATGCCCAAACCCCCGCCGAAACGGGGCAATTTTTCGATTGGAAGGGCGAAAAGGTGATATGGTGACCCGTCTTATATTGGTTTTGGGCGATCAACTTGACACCCAAATCGCGGCCCTGCGTCAGGCCGATAAATCACAAGACATCATCGTCATGGCCGAAGTGATGGCCGAGGCCACCTATACCCCCCACCATGTCAAGAAAATCGCCTTTATCTTTGCGGCCATGCGCAAATTTGCCGCCCATCTGCGCGATGCGGGTTGGAGCGTGGCCTATACGCGTCTGGATGATGCGGGCAATACCGGCACAATTTTGGGTGAATTATCCCGCCTGCGCACCCATCATCACGCTGATGGTATTTTGGCCACCGAACCCGGCGAATGGCGTCTTTTACAAGATTTTCAAACCACCGCCTTGCCCATCACAGTATTGCCCGATGATCGGTTTTTATGCACGCGTGATGAATTTAGCCAATGGGCCAAGGGGCGCAAACACTTGCGGATGGAATATTTTTACCGCGATATGCGCCGCAAAACCGGGGTATTGATGGATGGCGATGCCCCGATTGGTGGCAAATGGAATTACGATAGCGAAAACCGCAAACCCGCCCCAAAGGCGATGGATGATATCGGCCCGATGCGGTTTGACCCCGATCCAATCGTGGCCGAGGTGTTGGATCTGGTCGAAACCCGGTTTTCATCACATTTTGGCACCTTGCGCCCGTTTTGGTTTGCCACAGATCGCGCGCAGGCCTTGGCGGCGCTGGATCATTTCATTCAAACCGCCCTGCCGCAATTTGGCGATTACCAAGATGCAATGATGCGGGGTGAAAAATTCATGTATCATTCGGTGATATCGCATTATCTGAATGCGGGGCTGTTGCGCAGGCACGAAATCTGCGCCGCGGTTGAACGGGCCTATCATAGGGGCCATGCACCTTTGAATGCGGTTGAGGGCTATATTCGCCAAATCATTGGATGGCGTGAATTCATTCGCGGGATTTATTGGCACGAAGGCCCCGATTACACCGCGCGCAATGAATTGGGCCATACCCGGGCCTTGCCTGAATTTTACTGGTCGGGCGATACCGATATGCAGTGTATGGCCCAAACCATCACCCAAACCCGCAATGAGGCCTATGCCCATCACATTCAACGCTTGATGATTACGGGTAATTTTGCGCTTTTGGCGGGCATTGACCCCGCACAGGTGCATCAATGGTATCTGGCGGTTTATGCCGATGCCTATGAATGGGTCGAGGCCCCAAATACAATCGGGATGTCCCAATTTGCAGATGGGGGCATTGTGGCCTCAAAACCCTATGTGTCGGGGGGCAATTACATCCATAAAATGTCGAATTATTGCGCATCCTGCCGGTATCGCGTGACACAAAAAACCGGCCCCGATGCTTGCCCGTTTGGCTATTTATACTGGGCGTTTTTGCACCGTCACCGTGACCGGTTCGCCGCCAATCCGCGCATGGCGCAAATGTATCGCGTATGGGCGCGTATGGATGATGCAAAACAACGTGATCTTCTTGATAGTGCCGATCAATTCCTGGCCCGGCTTGCCGCCGCTGATCGGGTGTGACCCATCCATTGCCAAATGGCCCATACTGTTTTACCAGCAGATGACAAAGCCGTATCAAAAGGAACAAGGCCCTGCGCAAGGCGTTTAAAAAATTAGGATTGGCGCAAAATGCGCGCTTTCCGGCGTGGATCGCACAGGGATGTATCAAAATTATTGGCCGATCCGCGTGGCGATCTGAACGGGCTTGGGTGCGGATTTTCTATGGTGGTTTAAGGCGATCGAAACGATTTCGGCGCATATGCCGTGGCAATCTGATTTTGTGTTATCCGCATCTTTCCCAAACCGACCTAGACCAATTTATTGATCGCACGGCCTTTGAATGCGCGCGGTCTTTGGTCGAAACGTTTAAGGTCTGGGCCCCCAAAACCCCCGCGCAATTGCATGATATTTCGGTTGAATATCACGGGTTGGATCATTTCAACGCCGCCCTTGCCCAAGATCGTGGTATCATTTTATTGGGGTGCCATTTCGGATCTTTGGATTTGAAAGGCTATTTCACACATCAATTGAAACGCGGCGGGCGCAAATTAATTTGCGTTTATAAACAACCCTCAAACCCGCATATTGATGCGGTTTTGCGTGGGTGTCGCGCGCATTTGGCCGATCGGTTTGTGCCCATTCATCACGTGCGCACAATCGTGTCGGAGTTAAAGGCGGGTAATGTTGTGTGGCTTGTCCCCGATCTTGAGGCTAAAGGCCCAGGTGCGGTTTTTGTTGATTTTTTTGGGGTTGCAGCATCAACAACCACATGGCCATCGCGGATTGCGGCCATGACAAATGCGATTGTGTTACCCACAAGCCATATCCGCCTATCGGATGCGCCCGAATACCGCTATGAAATTTTTCCCAACTTTGATGATTTCCCGTCAGGCGATGATGTGGCCGATGCGCGGCGGTTCAATGCCTATGTCGAGAATGTAATCGCGCATAAGCCCGAAATGTATTGGTGGTGCATCAAGCGGTTCAAACACCGGCCAAAGCCATAGTGTGGGATGTGCAGGCGGGCTTGGGCCTTGATTCATCTCGCTGCCTTTGCGATGGAACATATATGACAGATAGCCCCGCCGATATTGCCCCGCTTTCACGCCGTCTTTTTGCCGAAACCCTTGGCGCCGTCTTTCTTTTGATCGGCGTTGTGGGGTCGGGGATTATGGCGCAAACCCTGTCGCCCGATAATATTGGCGTGGCGCTTTTGGCCAATGCGGTGGCCACGGGGGTGATTTTATATGTGTTGATCACAATCCTTGGCCCGATTTCGGGCGCGCATTTTAACCCTGCGGTGACGCTGGCATTTTGGGTGCGTGGCGATATTGGGCTGCGCGTGGCGGCGCTTTATATCGTGGTGCAAATTATCGGGGCGATTATCGGCGTTTGGCTGGCGCATATCATGTTTGATCTGCCAATTTTGCAAACCTCAACCACCGCACATCGCACGGGCCTTGCGCAATGGGTGGCCGAAATCATCGCCACGATTGGGTTGGTGATAACGATTTTCGGCGGGCTGCGTTATGCGCCTGCGCAGGTTCCGGCCTTGGTGGCGGCCTATATCACGGGGGCCTATTGGTACACGGCCTCAACCAGTTTTGCCAATCCCGCGGTCACAATCGCGCGAAGCCTGACCGATACCTTTGCCGGCATCTTGCCAGCCCATGCGCCGATGTTCATAATCATGCAATTGATTGGCGCAGGTGTGGCGGTGGGATTGTCCATCATGTTATTTGCCCCGCCCAGGCGGTGAAAGGCACGATATGGTCAAGCTTGACATCATCTCAGACCCGATTTGCCCTTGGTGTTTTATCGGGTGGCATTCATTGGCCCGCGCGATGGAATCGCGGCCCAATCATGCCTTTGACATTGAATGGCATCCCTTTCAATTAAACCCCGATATGCCCCCCCAAGGTATGGATCGCCGCGATTATCTTGAAACCAAATTCGGCGGGCGTGATGGTGCCCTGCGCGCCTATACCCCCATCGCAGAACGCGCCGAGGCAATGGGCCTGAATATCAATTTTGAGGGCATCACGCGCACGCCCAACACATTAAACGCCCATCGTGTTCTGCATTGGGCCGGGCTAGAGGGGCGGCAAACCCCGATGAAAACCGCCCTGTTTCGGGGGTATTTTCAACAAGGCCGCGATATTGGCGATGTGGTGGTTTTGGCCGATCTGGCCGAACAGGCCGGTCTTGATCGTGATATGATCACCCGGCTTTTGGCCAGTGATGCCGATGCCGATGATATTCGCGCGCGCGATGCCCATGCGCGTGCGCGCGGTGTGTCGGGGGTGCCGACATTTATCGTGGCAAATCAGCACGCGTTAAGTGGCGCGCAATCGGCCGATCTTTGGATGCAGGTGATTGATGATATCGCCGCGCAACTGGCCCAAAAATGACATTGGCCTTGATTATTGGGTTGGGGGCCTGTGCAATTTGGTGCGCTTTGTTATGGGTGTCTGATCGCCGCCCATTCAAAGGCCCTTGGCCGCCTGCAAGGGGCAATTGGGGCACGGCTATTTGGGCTTGGGGCCTAACGATCTTGATCTATATCGGCCTGTTTCAGGCTTGGGCTACCCCCCAAGGCGATTGGGCGGTGGTCATCTGGGTGATTGCCATGACCCTAAGCGGGATTGGCACAGTGATCCAAAGCTGGGCCATTGTGGATCTGGGCATGGCGGGCACATCGGGGTGGAATGTGGGCCTTGTGACAACGGGCAGTTACCGCTATTGCCGTCATCCGCAGTATTTTGGCCAGGCTTTGGGCTTTGTCGGATTTGCGATTTTGTTGGGCCATGGTGTGGGTTGGGCAATAGGGCTGGCGGCGGTGGCGACATTGTTCTATGCGTCTTATGTCGAAGACCGCGCGATGGCCGCGCGGCAGGGTGATTTCGCGGCCTATAAGGCCAGAACACCATTTGTTCTGCCATTGGGGCCAAGATGACACAAAAGACCCAAACCCGCCTGTCTAGGTTGGAATTCATTGCATTGATGGGCGTGATTTTCGCCACTGTTGCGTTTTCGATTGACGCAATGTTGCCGGCATTGCCCGATATTGCGCAGGCATTATCCCCCGGTGATCCCAATCTGGCGCAATTGGTGATTACCAGCTTTGTTTTGGGGATGGGGATTGGCACCTTTGCGGTTGGCCCGCTGTCAGATGCATTTGGGCGCAAAGGCGTGATTGTGCTGGCGGGGGTTTTATATGTGATTGGGGCGGTCATGGCCTGGATGGCGCAAAGCCTTGAATGGCTGTTGCTGGCCCGGCTTTTGCAAGGCATCGGGGCGGCTGGCCCGCGTGTGGTGAGCATGGCGATGATCCGCGATTTATATGCGGGCCGCCACATGGCGCAGATTATATCTTTTGCAATGTTGGTCTTTACGATTTTTCCTGCGATTGCGCCCTCTATCGGGGCGGTGATTATTGCAGGATTTGGATGGCGGGCGATTTTCCTGTCATTCATTCTATTTGCGATCTTGTCGCTTAGTTGGCTGATGATCCGCCAAGCTGAAACCTTGCCGCCCGCCCATCGTAGGCCTTTATCGGCCAAAACAATCTGGACGGGCCTTGTCGAAACATTGGCGGTGCGGCAGATGCAGTTATCAATCTTGGTGCAAGCGCTTATCTTTGGTTTGCTATTCGGCACATTGTCATCCATCCAGCAGATTTTTGCCGAACGCTATGGGCAGGGCGATCACTTTCACCTGTGGTTTGCCTTGATTGCCTTATTGGCGGCCCCCGCAGGCCCGTTAAATGGCCGGTTTGTGGTGCGTATCGGAATGCGGCCCCTGATCCGCGTGTCATTGATGGTGCAGATCATATGCGCCGCATTGATGTTGGTTGTGCTGACAACCGGCATTTTGGGAAGCCTTGAATTTTGGGCCTTTTTGATCTGGACGGCGACTATTTTCGGGTTGGCTGGCTTTGCCATTGGCAATTTGAATGCCTTAGCGTTGGAACCATTGGGCCATATCGCGGGCATGGCGGCATCGGTGATGGGGGCGTTGGCCACAATCGCAGGCGCAGCCTTGGGTGCGGCGATTGGTCAATTTTACGATGGAACGGCGCAGCCTTTGGCGGTTGCATCACTGATTATCGCAGGCCTTGGCTTTGCCATCATGCGCCACATGCCCCGCGAACAGGTTTAGACATAGCCACCCCATATCCCCGCCCCGCCTGGCGGGGATGGGATAAAACCCTATCGCAATTTGCGCCCTTTTATAATCGCATCTTTGCCGAATTTGGCCCGGATTGCATCACGCGCGCGTTCGGCCTTGATGCGTTTGGTTTCTTGTGGGTCAAACAGGTTCGCGCCTTGATCTGCGGCTGTATCGGCCATCAAATCGGATATCCCCACGCCAATCAACCGATAAGGGCGGCTGTGTGTCATGCGGTCAAACAGGCCGCGCGCGGTGGTGTAGATCCGGTCGGCCATTTGGGTGGCCTCGGTCAGCGAAACCCGCCGGGTCAGCGTTTTGAAATTATTTTGTTTCAGCTTAAGCGTCACAACACGGCCTGCCAATCCTTTGGCTTTGGCGCGGTCTGATACTTTTTCGGCCAATCGCCATAAATGGCCATCCAACATATCTATATCGGTGATATCATCGTGAAAGGTGGTTTCATTGGAAATGGATTTGACGGCGCGTGTGGGTTTGACGGGCCGGGCATCTTGGCCGCGCGCAAGGTGGTATAACCGTTCACCCATCGCGCCAAAGCGCAGCCGCAAATCTTGTCTGTCCCATCGACGCAAATCGGCAAAGGTTTGAATACCGGCCTTTTCAAGCGTGTCACGCCCCACCGCGCCAATCCCCCATAACAAGCCCACGGGTTTATCGGCCAAAAAACCTTGGGTATCGCCTTGACCAATGATGGCAAAGCCATTGGGTTTATCCAGATCCGATGCGATTTTGGCCAAGAATTTATTATGCGACAAGCCAACCGAAATGGTGATGCCGATATCTTGGGCAATGGTTTTGGCAAAGCGGGCCAATAATGTTGCAGGCGGCGCGCCATGCAGGCGTTGGGTGCCGGTCAGATCCAGAAAGGCCTCGTCCAATGATAGGGGTTCAACCGCAGGTGTCAGGTCTAACATGCGGGCCTTGATCTGGGCGGATACCGATGCATAAACATCCATCCGCCCGCGCAGAACCACGGCCTCGGGGCATAATTTCAAAGCCTTGAACATCGGCATGGCCGAACGCACGCCCTTAATCCGCGCGATATAGCACGCGGTCGATACCACCCCGCGTTTGCCCCCGCCAATAATCACCGGCTTGTCACGCAAATCGGGATTGTCGCGTTTTTCAACTGATGCATAAAATGCATCACAATCCACATGGGCGATGGATAAATCCCATAATTCACCATGCGATATCACGCGCGGCGATCCGCATATGGCACAGCGCGCAGCCGCGCCTTTGGGCGATGTGTAACAGTCGCGGCACAGATTGGGCATTGCGCAGACCCCTATTCGACCCTAACTTAACAATATGCCTGTCACGGCGCAAATTATCATAAAATTTACATTATCGTGATGAAAGAAAACGATCTAAATATAGGGTTCAACATGGATGAAATTCTAGCCAATCTTGGCGGTGGTGGCATTGTAACGTTGTTATTCGTGGCTTTTGTGCTGCTTAGCACATATTTAGCGATCCGCATTGTACCCCAGTCGCAAAAACATGTTGTTGAACGCTTTGGCCGGTTGCGGGCGGTTTTGGGGCCGGGCATCAATTTCATCATTCCGTTTTTAGATCGCGTGGCCCATCGTGTGTCGATTTTGGAACGCCAATTGCCCACTGCCAGCCAGGATGCGATTACAACAGATAACGTGTTGCTGGTTGTGGAAACATCGGTGTTTTACCGTATTTTGGAACCTGAAAAAACTGTTTATCGAATCCGCGATGTGGATGCGGCGATTGCCACCACGGTTGCCGGAATTGTGCGCGCGGCCATTGGTAAGATGGAACTGGATGAGGTTCAGGCCAACCGTTCATCCCTGATCGAACAGATTAAACAAAATGTGGAATATGCCGTCACAGATTGGGGAATTGAGGTCACACGCGCCGAAATCCTGGATGTGGGTCTTGATCAGGCCACGCGTGAGGCCATGTTGCAGCAATTGAACGCCGAACGTGAACGCCGCGCCGCCGTGACCCGCGCCGAGGGTGAAAAACGCGCCGTTGAATTGGCCGCCGATGCCGAACTTTACGCCGCCCGCCAACAGGCCGAGGCCCGCCGGGTTGAGGCTGATGCCGAAGCCTATGCCACAGGTGTCGTGGCCGAGGCCATCGCCAAAGGCGGGCTTGAGGCCGTGCAATATAATATCGCGCTCGAACAGGTGAAAGGCATTTCAAAACTGGCCGCCGGTCAGGGCAATCAAACAATTGTCGTGCCCGCCGATGCGGTTGATGCCTTTGGCAAGGCCTTTCAGATGCTGAAAGGGCGTGGGTAACATGTGGTGGCAGGAATGGTGGGTCTGGGCGGCGGTTGCCTTTGGTTTGGCCATTGGTGAGATTCTGATACCCGGCTTTGTGTTATTGGGTTTTGCCATTGGGGCGGGGGTTGTTGCGCTGATCTTGTTGGTTTTAACCACGATATCGGCCAGTTTGGGCATATCATGGATCCCGCTTGTGATCATCTTTTCGGTTGTATCTTTGGTTGCGTGGATTATTCTGCGCCGGTCGGTGGGTGTCTATCGCAGTCAGGTCAAAAACTTCGACCATGATATCAATGATGAAATGTGACATTAGCATGGCGGGGCGGGGGCGGGGCACCCCATGCCCCCGCCAAGTTATGTTGCACTTATGACGCCACCGGATCGGTTGGGTTTTTTGCGTCTGCGTTATCGTCTTGGGTGGCTTTGACATCAGCCAGATTGGGCGGCATCCACCCGCGTTCGGCGCGGGCGGCAAAGGCATTGCCGGTGTTTTGGAATTGCGCCTCGCGTTCTTTGACCAATTTTTTCGTCAAATCAATATAGGCCTGATTTTCTTCGGTTGGGATATCAGGGTCGTAAACGGCGGCCATTTGGCGAATGGCATCCACATCGTCTTGGATAAACCGGGTGGCCAGGCGTTCGGCTTCAAACGGGTGCATTCCCAAGGCCTCATAGGCTGATCGTCCGGCGCGCACGCTGCTGTCGAATGTTTCGCGGATGATATCGCGACACCCCGCCGCGTATAGATCATAGACATGGGTGCGATCCACTGCGCGGGCAATCACATGCACATGCGGATAGGTTTTACACACATAGCGCACCAATTCGGTGATTTGATCTTTGCCATCAATGGCCACGACCAACATCTTGGCCTCGGCAATGCGGGCGGCATGCAACAAATCGGGCCGGGATGCATCGCCGAAAAAGATGCGAAACCCAAATTGGCGTAGCATGTCAAGCTGTGCGGCGCTGTAATCCAGAACGGTTGGCGAATATCCCGCCGCGCGCAACATGCGGTTGACCACGCCACCAAACCGGCCATGACCTGCGATGATGATATCGCTATGATCGGTGATTTCATCGGCTTGGTGTTCTTGAACGGTATTAAAGCGCGGCACCAAAATGCGTTCATAGATGATAAACAATAACGGCGTCAGCAACATAGACAGCGCCACAACCAGCAGTAATTGATCGGCAATGGCAGGCGGGATCACGTTATTGGCGGTGGTAAAACTTAGCAACACAAACCCAAATTCCCCCGCCTGTGCCAGGCCCAAACCAAATAGCCATTT
>CAZPSB010000006.1:15810-22415 GCA_964589025.1 uncultured Jannaschia sp.
CTTGAATGGTTCAATATCGGATTCAAGTTCGTGACGGTATTCGCTATTGGCCAAAACCACCCCGGCCAGAAAAGTCCCCAGTGCGGGCGACAGGCCAACCAGAGACATCAATAATGCAATGCCAATAACAAACATCAATGCCGTGGCGGTGAATAATTCGCGCAACCCCGCCATGGCGATAAAGCGAAAAATTGGCCGGGTCAGGTAAATGCCGCCCAAAATCACCGCGCCAATGGCGCCAATCGTAACAAGGGCGGTTTGCCAGCCATTCAACCCTTCAACCAAGCTTAGGCCGCTGCCATGGCCATCGCCTGCATGGTCATCGCCATGGGGGGCGTGATCGGCCATATCTGCAACTGCATGGGCGGCATCCATCAAATCTGGCATAGCCAAAAGCGGGATAAATGCCAGCATCGGGATGACGGCGATATCTTGAAACAGCAATACCGAAAACCCTGCGCGGCCCCCATCCGATTGCGTTAGGCCCTTTTCATTCAGGGTTTGCAACACAATCGCCGTGGATGACAACACCAAGACCAAACCAATGGCCAAGCTGATGGTCCAAGGTTGGCCCAATGCCATGGCAATGCCCATGATCAACACCGTTGTCACGGTGACTTGTAACCCGCCAAGGCCCAATAGGCGTGTGCGCATATCCCATAACAGGCGGGGTTCCAATTCCAGCCCTACCAGAAACAACATCATCACAACGCCAAATTCGGCGAAATGTTGTAAGGCGATAACATCCACATTCAGCGCCGCCAAGATCGGGCTAATGGCAATTCCTGCGATCAGATACCCCAAAACCGACCCAAGGCCTAACCGCGTGGCAATGGGCACCGCCGCGACACCGGCCACCAGAAACACAAATGCAAGCAACAAAAAATCGGTCATGCCTTAGGCGCCTTTCACAAGTGGCAGTGTATCAAAGGTGATGATATCGCGGGTTTGCGCGGTATCGAAATCGTAATGATCATCGCGGATGGCCGTCAAAAGCGTGCCATAGCCTTGGGCGTGTTGGGTGATGCCATCGCCTTTTTGTGCGCGCAATGCGCCATGTAAAACATAAGGCGCTGCAAAGCGCATTTTGCACAGCCGGGCGGTTTGTTCCAATGGTGTCAGAAAACTGCGCAGCGGGAAATTTTGGTATCCTTCGGGGGTATAGGCCTCTGCTGGGCCTGCAGTAGTAAGCGCCAACATCATGGTTTTACCCCTCAGCCGATCGCCACCCTGCCCATAGGCAAAGCCATGTTCCAAAACCAAATCTTGCCATTCTTTAATCAAGGATGGGGGGGAATACCAAAAAAGCGGAAATTGAAACAAGATCACATCATGATCCAATAGGCGGGCCTGTTCGCGTTCGACATCTATTTTATAGCGCGGATATTGTGCATAAAGATCAACATGGGTGATGCCCGCAACCTTGGTGGCCTGTTCGCCCATAGCCGCATTGGCGCGGCTATACCGATGGCCGGGATGGGCGTAATAAACGATAACTCGTGACATGATCTGCCTTTCAAGCGCGAATGGTGTGATGGTTATCACAGCCATAGGCACAAATTGCAAAAGATTTGAAAATATATCTGGCGGTCATCCATATCGCGTGGCATTGGCGGTCTATGACACAGTCCAACGCCGTTTTTCTTCAGGGCAATTTATTTCGCCATGTCAGTGTGATGTCCTTGACGGCATCGGTTGGCTTGATGGCGGTTTTCATGGTCGATTTCATCGACATGATCTTCATATCAATGCTGGGCAAAGATGAATTGGCCGCCGCTGTTGGCTATGCTGGGGCGGTGTTGTTTTTCACAACTTCCTTTGGCATCGGAACCGCGATTGCAGGTGGGGCGCTGGTGGCGCGGGCCTTGGGCCAGGATGACACCGGTCTGGCGCGCAGGCGCGCCACCAACACATTGCTATTTGGCGTGGTGTTTGGCGCAATCTTTAGTTTGATTGTCTGGCTAAATCTGCATCCGATTGTTGGCCTTTTGGGGGCCAGTGATCAAACCGCCGATCTGGCGGTTGGGTATTTGCGCATCATCATTCCGTCATTGCCCATTTTGTTGGTTGGTATGGTAGGCGGCGCGATTTTGCGCGCCCATGGTGCGGCGCGCCAATCCATGATGGCTACGATTTATGGTGGATTGGTCAATGCGGTTCTGGATCCGATCTTGATTTTTGGCCTGGATCTTGAATTGACAGGGGCCGCGATTGCATCGGTTTGCGCGCGGGTTGTGATTGCATCCACGGCATTGATTCCCATCATCCGGCATCATGGCGGGTTTAGCTGCCCGAATTTCGGGGAAATCCGTATGGATTTCAAGCCGATCTTGATGTTGGCCTTTCCCGCAATTCTAACGCAATTGGCCACCCCTATCGGGCAGGCCTATGTCACCCGCGCCATGGCCGAATTCGGCGAAGAGGCCGTGGCAGGCATGGCTATTGTGGCCCGCCTAACCCCTGTGGCTTTTGGCGTGATCTTTGCGCTATCTGGTGCGGTCGGTCCGATTATCGGGCAAAATTTTGGCGCACAAAACCCCACCCGCGTGCGTTTGGCCTATCGCGATGCGTTGATTTTTACCGCCCTTGTTGTGGGTGGTGTCAGCCTTGTGTTATTCCTGCTGCGTGGCCCGATTGCCGGTTTGTTTCAGGCCGAAGGTGTCAGTTTGCAATTGGTGTTTTTATTCTGTGGCCCGCTGGCATTGGCCTTTTTCTTTAACGGGCTGATCTTTGTATCCAACGCAACCTTCAATAATTTGGGCCATCCGTTTTATTCCACGATTGTGAATTGGGGGCGGCATACGGTGGGTACGATCGTGCCGATTTTGATCTTGGCGCCCATGTTTGGTGCCGCCGGTGTTTTGATCGGACAGGCAGCGGGGGGCGTGGTGTTTGGGGTGGTTTCGGCCATTTTGGCGCTGCGCGTGATGCGCCAAACCGCCCCGAAAAAACCGGTTGAGGCCTTTCAAAAAGAAACCCGCGCGTTTCAGGTTATGAATCACCGGCGCTGATTGGGCGCAATGGATCATCGCCACCCCGCCGCGCAAAGCGGTGCTTGTGCAATGCGCCGGGCAGGGCTAGGGTTGGATCAATGATCAAAAGAAAAGCCAATGTCGCGACTTTCAGAAATCACTATTGATACAAAAGGCCTGCCTGCGCCCACGCCGGAAATGGAACAAGAACGCCGGGTGGCGATTTTTGATCTTTTGGAAGATAACAGTTTTGCTTTGCCAGATATCGAAAGCGGCGGGCAGTTTGCATTGGAATTGGCCATTCGGGACAAACGGTTGGTCTTTGATCTGAACACGCCTGATGGCGCGGATGTGACAGAATTTCACCTCTCACTCAGCCCGTTTCGACAGGTGGTCAAAGATTACTGGCAAATCTGCGAAAGCTATTTCGAGGCAGTGAAAAACCTGTCGCCATCCAGAATCGAAGCAATTGATATGGCCCGGCGCGGCATCCACAATGAGGGCGCGCGTATCCTGCAAGACCGGCTAGAGGGTAAGGCCATCCTAGATGCCGATACCGCCCGGCGCCTGTTCACCCTGATTTGCGTTTTGCATTTTGGCAGGTGATCGTGACGGCGCCTTTTCCCAGTTCTGTGTTATTTTGTTGTGATCACAACGCAACAAGATCGCCCATGGCCGAAGGGTTGATGAAAAAATTCTACGGCCATCGCGCCTATGTGCAATCGGCAGGCGTGAAACATGAATTGGAAATTGATGGGTTTGCCGTGGCGGTATGTGCCGAATTGGATGTCGCCCTTGAACGCCACCGCGTGCGCAGTTTTGACGAAATGGCCGAATGGGGCGATGATGTATCGGGGTTTGATTTGATCGTCGCATTGTCACCCGCCAGCCAACACCGCGCGTTGGATTTAACCCGAAATGATCATCTTGAAATTGAATACTGGCCGATTATCGACCCAACCGGCCTAGGCGAAACGCGCGAGGCGAAGCTGGCCAATTACCGCCAAGCCCGTGATCAAATCATAGACCGCATCATCACCCGATTTGGCCCGCCCATTCAAAAGGGGTAGGTTTGGGGCCTGATGCGTTGCACCGGCCCCAAGCCATTATTTTACCCACGCAGGATAGACCGGCCCGCATAGATGGCGGTTTCGCCCAATTGTTCTTCGATGCGGATCAATTGGTTGTATTTGGCCAACCGATCAGATCGGGCCAAACTGCCGGTTTTGATCTGGCCGCAATTGGTGGCGACGGCCAAATCGGCGATGGTGGAATCCTCGGTTTCGCCGGATCGGTGCGACATCACGCAGTTCATTTTGTTGCGTTGCGCCATGGATACGGCGGCCAAGGTTTCGGTTAATGTGCCAATTTGGTTGACCTTAACCAATAACGCATTGCCGCACCCTTTTTCGATACCTTCGGCCAAACGTGCGGGGTTGGTTACAAACAGATCATCGCCCACCAATTGCACCCGGTCGCCGATTGCATCGGTTAGCATTTTCCACCCGTCCCAGTCATCCTCAGAACAGCCATCTTCGATGGAAAAGATCGGGTAATCATTGACCAATGCCTCAAGATAGGCGACATTTTCTTCGCGGCTTAGGGTTTTGCCTTCACCTGCAAAGACATAGGCGTCATTTTTGAAATATTCGGTCGCGGCACAATCCAGCGCCAACATGATATCTTGGCCGGGTGTGTATCCGGCGGCCTCGGTTGATTTTAGGATGAAATCCAACGCATCACGGGTGGAACTTAGATTGGGGGCAAACCCGCCTTCATCGCCAATTCCGGTTGATAGGCCCGCCGCAGAAAGTTCTTTTTTCAAGGTATGAAAAATTTCCGACCCAATCCGCACGGCATCTGCGATGGATGTGGCGGATACCGGCATGATCATGAATTCTTGAATATCAATTGGGTTATCGGCATGTTCGCCGCCATTGATGATATTCATCATCGGCACGGGCAGAATATGCGCCGCCGTACCACCGACATAGCGGTGAAGCGGTTGCGATGTCCAATCGGCGGCGGCGCGCGCGGTGGCCAGGCTGACGCCCAAAATGGCATTGGCGCCAAACCGGCCCTTGTTGGGGGTGCCGTCCAATTCGATCATCATCGCATCAATGCCGGCTTGATCGGTGGCATCGCAGCCAACCAAAGCCTCGGCCAATTCGCCATTGACGGCGGCCACGGCATCGCGCACGCCTTTGCCTTTGTATCGCGCCGCGTCACCATCGCGTTTTTCCACCGCCTCATGCACGCCTGTGGATGCCCCCGATGGCACCGCCGCGCGGCCTAAAACGCCGTCTTCCAAGGTCACGTCAACCTCAACCGTTGGGTTTCCGCGGCTATCTAGAATTTCGCGGGCGTGAATGTCGTAAATAATGCTCATGTCTGTCCCTCTTTCATGGCGTATAGTTTCAGATGATGTTGCGGGCTCTATAACAGGGTGGGCCTTCAATGCGAAGGAAATTGTTACCCTTTGCCATTGCTGGGTTGGGTGTGGCCTTCGCGCCAAATGGTATAAAGGCCCGTGGCCACCACAATCGCCACCCCGATTAGGGTTGTGGCATCAATATCTTCGCCCAGAAAAATCACCGCAAAGCAAAACCCAAACACCAATCGCGAATATCGAAACGGTGTAACGGCGGCGATATCGCCAATGCGCATGGCCGCTGTGATGGCGAAATAGGCCAAAAGGCCTACCAAAATCGCCGCGCCAATCATGGTACCGGGCACAAGGCCAAAGGGCGCAAACCCGCCCGTGAACGGCAATAACACAAGCCCCGCCACCGCCACCGATGCAAAACTATAGCTGGACAAAAGCGTTGTTGGCACCTCTTTGGGCACAGGCCGCGTTGCCAGATCGCGCAAAGACAACCCGATTGTGGCCGCCACCGCAAACAAGATATTGGGGTCAAATCCATTTGCGCCGGGTTGCACGATCACCAAAACCCCCAACAGGCCTATGAGAATTGCCACCCATCGCCGCCATCCCACCGCTTCGCGCAAAAACAGCGCCGCCCCCAATGTGACCAGCAAAGGATTGGCCTGTATCACCGCCGATAGCGTGGATAACGGGATCAGCGATAACGCCGATAAAAACATCACGGTTGCCAAAATCTCGGCCAAGTTGCGAATGATCACGGGCCGCATTAATAATGTAGGCGATAGCCATCTATGCCCCTGCCTATATGCCGCAAGGCCAAAAATCACCGCACCGCCTAATCCAAACAGAAACAGGATTTGCGCCAAGTTCATATCACGCAAGGCAAAAACAATGAACAAATCCGTGGTGGCAAAGGCCAACATCGCAATTGTCATCCAAGCCATGCCTTTTAGGTTATCCAATTTTAGCCTCCCTCGGGGGAAAGAAGATTAGCCCTTTTTGAGGGGCACCCCATAAAGTTCAAGCTTATGACCCTTTAGGGTATAGCCTAATTTTCGCGCAATTTTTTCTTGCAGCTTTTCAATATCGGGATCGACAAATTCAATCACTTCGCCGGTTTGCAGGTCAATCAAATGATCATGGTGATCGCGATCGGCATCTTCATAACGCGACCGGCGCTCGCGCATCGGATCCAGGACGGCGTTGATCGCGGTCACCAGCTTCTCTTTGACCTCTACATCCCCCAC
>CAZPSB010000006.1:22425-22933 GCA_964589025.1 uncultured Jannaschia sp.
CGCGCCCATCGCCAAATTCAACCCGTTCGATAATCCCGGCCTCTTCGAATAATTTGACGGTGCGATACACCGTGGCCAATGATATACGCGGGTCACGGGCGGCGGCGCGGGTGTATAAATCTTCGACATCGGGATGATCGGCAGAGGCATCCAAAACCTGCGCAATCACGCGGCGTTGTTCTGTCATACGCAGGCCTTGTGCAACGCAGCGATCTTCGATTCTATCTGGCATGCCTGCCCCCTTATTTGGTTTGCATGTTGCATATGGGATTTTAGCCCACTGGAAAACCCTGCGTAAACCACATAGGAAAATAGGCAAAGGTCATGCATGGCCCATCATCCCAAAGAGGCCCTTATGAAAAAAGATCAAATTGATCTATCCGGTGCGGTTATTCTGACCGGTTTTGCCCTGTTGATGGGGGTCAATCAGGTTGTTATCAAATTGGTCAATGATGGATTGCAACCGGTGTTTTTTGCCGGTTTGCGGTCATTGGGGGCGGCGGTGTGT
>CAZPSB010000006.1:23062-25247 GCA_964589025.1 uncultured Jannaschia sp.
GCGGTTGATTTAACCACCGTTACGCGGACATCGGTTTTATTATACACAATGCCACTTTGGTTTTCACTGGCGGCGCATTTTGTGATGCCAGACCACAAGATCACGCTGCCCAAGGCCTTGGGTTTGGCCATGTCATTCATCGGGGTTGTGATTGCCCTTGCGTTTCGCGATGGTGGTAGTGGCGGGTCGATATGGGGGGATTTGATGGCCATTGGATCAGCCCTATGTTGGGCCGGTATTGCCCTATTGGCGCGGGCCACCCGGTTGCAAACCGTCCCCCCCGAAACACAGCTTTTGTGGCAATTGGCCATATCCGCCCCGATTTTACTGGCCTTGTCGCCTTTGTTTGGCCCGCTTTTGCGTGACCCGAGCGCGTGGCATTGGGCGGGGCTTGGGTTTCAAATCATTGGTGTGGCCAGTGCGGGGTTTTTGGTATGGCTGTCGCTTTTGGCGATTTACCCCGCTGCATCGGTCGCCGCCTTTAGTTTTTTGACGCCAATTTTTGGCGTAAGCCTTGGCTGGCTTTTGTTGGATGAACCTTTGGGCAGAGAAATCATCCTTGCATTGGGTTTGGTATGTGGCGGGTTGGTTTTGATCAACCGCCCGGCCAAAGCGGCCTCTCAATCGGGGTAGCGAGGCCTTATGTGCCGCAAAATGTATGCCGCACGCGGGTGGCATCGGTTGGCGCATCCTCATAATCGGCGAAATCGGGGGCATCATCAAATGGGGCGGCCAGCGCGGCATTCAGGCGCGCAAATGGGGCCATATCGCCGGCTAAGGCGGCGGTAATCACCTGTTCTACTTGGTGATTGCGTGGGATGCGCGCGGGGTTGACGGCTTGCATGGCGCCCCGGCGCGCCGCATCCGGCAGGTCTTGGTGGGCCATTCGTTCTGCCCAGCGATCAAACCATGTATCAAACGCGGCAGGGGTGGCAAATTCCGCCCGCGCGCGCCCGGGCGAAGGGCCGGATAACGCGCGGAAGACGCGGGTGAAATCGGCCCGTTCCCGCGCCATCAGATCAAGCAGATCAAAGGCCAGTGATATATCACCATCTTGTGGTTCTTGCATGCCCAGTTTGGCGCGCAAAACCCCGTGCCAGGCGTGATTGAATTGATCTGCAAAACCATTGATAATGGCCGTCAGGCGTTCAATCGCGGCGGGTTGATCGGGGATCAAAGGCAATAGCGATGTGGCCAATTGCGCCAAATTCCATGTCGCAACCTGGGGTTGGTTCGCATAGGCATAGCGCCCGTGGGTATCAATGGATGAAAACACCTGATCGGGGTGATAGGCATCCATAAAGGCGCATGGGCCATAATCAATGGTTTCGCCCGAAATGGCCATGTTATCGGTATTCATCACCCCATGGATAAAGCCCACCCCCATCCAGCGTGCGATCAAATTGGCCTGCGCGGTGACGATAGCGGCCAAAAATCCTTCGGGGCCATGGGCATTGGGATAATGGCGCGCAATGGCGTGATCCAACAGGGTTTGCAGCGCGTCGATATCTTGTCTTGCGGCAAAGTATTGGAATGTCCCCACCCGGATATGGGATGCCGCCACGCGGGCGAAAATCGCACCGGGATAGGCGGTTTCGCGATAGACGGGTTCACCCGTTGTCACGGCGGCCAGCGCGCGTGTGGTGGGAATGCCAAGGCGGTGCATGGCCTCGGACAGGATATATTCGCGCAAGACCGGGCCAAGCCAGGCGCGCCCATCGCCCCGGCGTGAAAACGGCGTTTGACCCGCGCCTTTCAGTTGAATGTCAAACCGGCCCCCGGCGGGCGGGGTGATTTCGCCCAACATCACCGCCCGGCCATCGCCCAATTGCGGTGACCACCCACCGAATTGATGCCCAGCATAGACCTGCGCCAATGGCGCGGCCCCATCGGGAATGTCATTTCCCGCAAAAATCGCGGCCAGTTTATCAGGGTCATCAGGCAAATCTATGCCCAGTTCATCGGCCAAATCCCAGTTCACCGCCAAAAGCGCGGGTTGGGCCACCGGCACGGGGTTTTGGCGCGCATAAAAACGCGCAGGCAGGCGGGCATAGCTGTTGTCGAATGGAAAATGCATGGTCATGGGCCATCCTTTTGCCTTAAGATAGGTGGGTATCGCCCTTGCGCAAAGGGGGGCGCAAAGGGGGGGTTGTGCAGGTTACAGCCGCGCCAAACGGCCAATCAA
>CAZPSB010000007.1:0-3071 GCA_964589025.1 uncultured Jannaschia sp.
ACCGGGCCAAAGCAACCCCGCCACCCGCAGCTTTCAGGCCCTTCGTATTGCCGTTAATGACGAAATGCATGAATTGGTCAAAGGCCTGTCAGCGGCCGAACGTATGTTGCGCCCGGGCGGCAAATTGGCCGTGGTCAGTTTTCATTCCATTGAAGATCGGATTGTAAAACGGTTTATGGCACAACGCGCCAGCGCCCCATCGGTGTCGCGTTATGCGCCTGTGCCAAAAGGGGCAGCACCCAGTTTCAAATTAACCCCCAAAAAGGCCATTGCGCCAGATGCGGATGAATTGGCCATTAATCCGCGCGCGCGGTCGGCCAAATTGCGCGTGGCCACGCGCACCGATGCCCCTGTCCAAGCAGGCGATGATTTGGCGGCGCTGGGCCTGCCGCAATTTGGGGGGGCGTGATGCGGGTATTTGTGGTGTTCTGTGCGGTCTGTTTGGTGGTGGCGCTTGGATATTGGGCGTATAATCAATCTATTTTAACCCAACAGGCCATGCGCCAAGTCACCGATCTTGATCGCGCCATCAACCAAGAACGCGCGCGTCTGGCCGTTTTGCGGGCTGAATGGGCATATTTGAACCGGCCTGATCGTTTGCGCGATCTTGCGGTTTTGAATTTTGATGATTTGCAACTTTTGCCGATCACATCTGGAAATTTTGGCGTGGTTGATATGCTGCCCTACCCCCCGCAGATCGCCGGGGCGCAAGATCAACGCGATGCCCCCCCATCCTTGGCAGAGTAAGGTTTGTTCATGGATTACGCATCGGATCATCGTCATCATTATTCTGCCCCTTACAAAGGATATCGCGCCCCGCCGCCTTATGGTCACCGGCCTTTTTATGGCAAACAACAGCGCAAATTCGAACGGCGGCGCGACCGGTTGCGCCAACGCTCAGATACGCGGATATTGGTCGTTGTGGCGGGGTTTTTCTTGGCCTATGCGATGGTTGCCGCCCAAATGGCGGGTCTTGCATCCACACCAGACACCACCCCAACGCGGGGCGGTGCATCTGACGCAATCATCAGCACACGCGCCGATATCGTGGATCGCAACGGCCATGTTCTGGCCACAAATTTCGCCACACATGCCCTTTATGCGCATCCGCATGATATTATTGATCCGCGCGCGGCGGCTATAGGCTTGGCGCAGATTTTTCCCGATATGGATGCGCAAACATTATATGAACGCTTTACCTCGGGGCGGCGGTTTTTGTGGTTGCGCCGCAATATCAGCCCCGAACAAGAACAAATGGTGCATGATTTGGGCGAACCGGGCCTGTTATTTGGCCCGCGCGAAATGCGCCTTTATCCCAATGGCGCGATTGCATCGCATATTTTAGGCGGCACCGGTTTCGGGCAAGAGGCGGTGAATGCGGCTGAAATCATGGGGATTGCAGGGGCCGAGGCCGAATTTGACGGCCTTTTGCGTGATCCCACACGCGATGTGCCGCTTGAATTATCCATTGATTTATCCATCCAAGCCACCGTCGAAGAGGTTCTTTCAGGCGGAATGGAATTGATGAATGCGCAAGGTGCGGCGGCGGTGTTGATGGATATTCACACAGGCGAGGTCTACGCCATGGCAAGCCTGCCTGATTTTGACCCAAATGACCGCCCGCGCCCCCTGACCCAAGGTCGCGCCGAAGACAGCCCTTTGTTTAATCGCGCCGTGCAGGGCGTGTATGAACTGGGGTCTGTGTTCAAAACTTTTACATTGGCGCAGGCGCTTGAACTTGGGTTATATGATGAAAATGACATTATTGACACATCTGGCCCGTTGACAATGGCGGGGTTTCGCATTCGCGATTTCCACAGCCAAGGCCCCACACAAACCCTGCGTGAGGTGTTTACCAATTCATCCAATATCGGCACCGCGCGCATTGCGCGCACAATTGGTGGCGATCGTCAGCGCGCGTTTTTGTCTGATTTGGGTCTGTTGGCCCCGACCGATTTTGAACTGCTTGAGGCCCCATCCGCAGCCCCCTTATACCCACAACGTTGGGGCGAATTGGCCACAATGACGGTATCCTACGGGCATGGGATTTCGACATCTGTTTTGCATCTTGCCGCGGCCTATTCCAGTTTAATGAATGGCGGCACAGTGGTTGAACCCACCTTACAACGCCAAGATGGCCCGCAACAGGGCCACCGGGTGATTTCACCGCGCACCAGCGAACGCATGCGCGATTTGATGCGCGGGGTTGTGACCGATGGCAGCGCCAGCTTTGCCAATCTGGATGATTACGCCATTGGCGGCAAAACCGGCACCGCCGATCTGCCCAGCCCCGAAGGCGGCTATTACGAGGATCGCACCATTGCGACATTTGCTTCGGTTTTTCCTGCGGATGATCCGCAATTCACCCTAGTGGTCACCTTATACGAAGCCCAAGAAAATTCAGGCGATACCGTGCGCCGCACTGCGGGTTGGACGGCGGTGCCAGTGGCGGCAGAAATTATTCGCCGGATCGCGCCCATGTTGGATATGCGCCCCATGATTGCACAATAGCCCGATATTGGATTATCACCCCTATGCAATGATATGTGAAAGGGCCGTTTATGAAACCGCACCCCCGGCGTTTGTCTGATTTGGGCCTGACCCCGCAATATGGCGGCGATCGTGTGATCACGGATTTGACATTAGATAGCCGCACCATGACCAGTGGCGCGTTATTTGCCGCTTTGCCCGGCACCCAAGTGCATGGCGCGCAATTCATTGATCAGGTTTTGCCGCACCACCCGGCGGCGATTTTGACTGATCCGCAAGGCGCGGGCTTGGCCAAGGATGCCTTGGTGGGCGCGGATGTGGCGCTTGTGGTGGTCGAAGATGCGCGCGCGGCCTTGGCCCATGCGGCCGCGCTTTGGTTTGGGCCACAACCCGAAACCTTGGTTGCGGTCACCGGCACGAATGGCAAAACATCCGTGGCCAGTTTTACCCGCCAGATTTGGGAATCTTTGGGCCTGCCTGCGGTCAATATCGGCACCACAGGGGTTGAAGGCCATGTCCATGCGCCCGGCAATCACACCACGCCCGATGCGGTGCATTTGCAAAAATTATTCGCCGAACTG
>CAZPSB010000007.1:3081-9449 GCA_964589025.1 uncultured Jannaschia sp.
TTACTGTCGAGGAAAAAGTAGTCGAACGGGTGCATCGGGTCAATGTCATGATTTGCAGCGGTCTCAAGGGCTTCTACCGCGACACACTGGCCGCATCCGGTGTGACCCATGCCGCGATGGAGGCCTCGTCCCATGGTCTTGATCAACGCCGGATGGAGGCCGCGCATCTGGCCGCCGCCGCCTTTACCAACCTGACGCAGGATCATCTTGATTATCACGCTACGATGGCGGCCTATTTCGACGCCAAAAACCGCCTTTTTTCCGAAATTCTGCCCCAAGATGGCGTGGCGGTCGTCAATATGGATGATCCCTATGGGGGGCGTGTTGTTGAAACCTGCGCTGCCCGCGGGATCGAGGTCATCACCGTGTCGCAATATCATGATGCGGCCTTGCGCATTACCGGGCGGCGTTTGGATGAAACCGGGCAGGATGTGGTGTTTGAATGGCAGGGCCGGCCAAAACGGGCGCGTCTTTCCCTGATTGGCGGGTTTCAGGCGATGAATGCGCTAAGCGCCGCAGGCTTGGTGATTGCGGCGGGCGCCGATGCCGATGCGGTTTTTGCCACATTGCCCAAATTGGTGGGGGTGCGCGGGCGTATGCAATTGGCCGCGCGGCGCATAAATGGCGCGCCGATTTATGTGGATTATGCCCATACGCCCGATTCATTGGAAACCGCGCTAAAGGCGCTGCGCCCGCATGTGATGGGGCGCTTGGTGGTGGTGTTTGGCGCGGGCGGTGATCGCGACCGGGCCAAACGCCCCTTGATGGGGCAGGCGGCGGCCCATCATGCCGATATGCAATTTGTCACCGATGACAACCCGCGATCTGAAGATCCGGCTTTGATCCGGTCTGCCATTATGGCGGCTTGCCCGGATGCGATTGAAATTCCCGACCGGGCGGGGGCGATTTTGCACGCGATTGATGCGCTGGCCCCCGGTGATGCATTGATGATTGCGGGCAAGGGGCATGAAACGGGCCAGATCGTGGGTGATACGGTATATCCGTTTGATGATATTGAACAGGCCTCGGTCGCGGTGGCCGCGTTGGAGGGGTTGGTATGACACCATTATGGACCGCACAGGCCGCGGCACAGGCAACAGGTGGACAGATCGCCGCCGATTGGGTGGCCGGTGGCGTGTCGATTGACACGCGCAGCCTGCAACCGGGTGATTTATTCGTGGCGCTCAAAGATATGCGCGATGGGCATGATTTTGTGCAAGACGCATTGGCCAAGGGCGCGGCTGCGGCCTTGGTGTCGCATGTGCCCGATGGGGTGTCGACTGATAAGTTATTGATTGTCAATAATGTTTTAGAGGCGCTAGAGGCCCTTGGCCATGCCGCACGCGCGCGCATTACGGGCCGGGTTGTGGCAATCACCGGGTCGGTGGGCAAAACCACCGCCAAAGAAATGCTGCGCACCGCCTTGTCCCCCCAAGGGCGCACCCATGCGTCTCAGGATTCCTATAACAATCATTGGGGCGTACCGTTGAGCTTGGCACGGATGCCGCAAGATACCGATTTTGCGATTATCGAAATCGGCATGAATGCGCCGGGTGAAATCGCGCCTTTGGCCAAAATGGCCCGGCCTGATGTGGCCATAGTGACAACCGTTGCCCCCGCCCATCTAGAGGCCTTTGGCCATATTGACGGCATCGCGCATGAAAAAGGCAGCATTTTCCAAGGTCTTATACCGGGTCAAGGCATTGCCATTGCCAATGCCGATATTGACACCGCCCCCATTCTGTTTGATGCCGCCAAGGCGGCGCGCGCATCCCTGATTGGGTTTGGTGAAACCGAAACGGCGCAGGCCCGGCTGCATGATCTACACCTGACGCAGGATGCAACATCGTTGCGCTTTGGCCTGAATGGCGTGGAATATCTGGTGAAATTACCCGTGCCGGGGCGGCATTTCGGGATGAATGCGCTGGCGGTTTTGACGGCGGTTGATGCGGTGGGCGGGGATGTTGCGCGCGGTGCAATGGCCTTGGCGCATTGGATGCCGGTATCGGGGCGCGGCACGCGCGAACGTATCGTGATCAGCCCAACCGATAACTGGGCGATTGATCTTATCGATGATGCCTATAACGCCAATCCGGCCTCAATCGCGGCGGGTCTGGCGGTGTTGGCCGCCGCAGATACCGCGCCGGGTGGGCGCAAATTGGCTGTGTTGGGCGATATGTTGGAACTTGGCCCAAGCGCACCGGATTTGCACGCGGGTATTGCGCGGCTTGATGCGATGGCATCGGTTGATATCGTGCATACATGCGGTGATCTGATGGCGCATTTGCATGCGGCCTTGCCCGTTTCCAAACGCGGGTTGCATTCAAATGCTGCGCCCGATTTGGCGACCCAAATCACACGCTTGATTGAACCCGGTGACATCATTTTTGTCAAAGGATCAAAAAGCAGCCAAGTCAGCCGCGTGGTTGACGTCCTGCGCAAACTGGGGCAATCGGATGCTGGGAAAGGCTGAAAGGGCATGACATGTTATATTGGTTGACCGCGCTGTCGGATGGGGGTGATTTTTTTAACCTGTTTCAATATATCACCTTTCGCGCGGGCGGGGCGTTTTTCACCGCGCTTGTATTCGGGTTTGTCTTTGGCCGCCCCTTAATTCGCGTGTTGCGTCGCAAATATGCCAATGGTCAACCCATTCGCGAAGACGGCCCGGCCCATCATATCACCACCAAATCGGGCACGCCCACTATGGGGGGGTTGTTGATTTTATCCGCGATTATTGTGTCCACATTGTTATGGGCGCGGTTGGATAATGGGTATGTCTGGTTGGTTCTGGCCACGACGGTTGGGTTTGGTGTGATTGGTTTGATTGATGATTGGGCCAAGGTCAGCCAAAATTCCAGCAAGGGAATTTCGGGCCGTGTTCGGTTGCTGGCCGGGTTTGCAATCGCGGCTGTGGTGGCTGTCATCGCGGCACATTTACACCCTGATGATTTATCCATGCAGCTTGCCATGCCGGTTTTCAAAGATGTTTTGATCAATCTGGGCTGGGTGTTTGTACCCTTTTGCATGATTGTCATTGTCGGATCGGCCAATGCGGTGAATTTGACCGATGGGTTGGATGGTTTGGCGGTTATGCCGGTGATGATTGCGGCCGGCACATTGGGCATTATTGCCTATACGGTTGGACGCATTGATTTCACCCAATATCTTGATGTCCATTATGTGCCCGGTACGGGGGAATTGTTGATATTATGCGCCGGTTTGATCGGCGGTGGATTGGGGTTTTTGTGGTATAATGCGCCGCCTGCTGCGGTGTTTATGGGCGATACGGGGTCGCTTGCGCTTGGGGGGGCGTTGGGTGCGATTGCCGTTGTCACCAAGCATGAAATCGTTTTGGCCATTATCGGCGGTGTTTTCGTCGCCGAGGCCATATCGGTCATTGTGCAGGTTTTGTATTTCAAAGCCACTGGAAAACGCGTCTTTCTTATGGCCCCCATTCACCACCATTTTGAAAAAAAAGGCTGGGCGGAACCGCAGATCGTGATCCGGTTTTGGATTATTTCGTTAATCTTGGCGCTGATCGGTTTGGCTACGTTGAAATTGCGCTAAACCCATCGTGCCAAAGGCAGGTGTATCTCGTGCCAAAGGCAGGTGTATTATGATACCAGTGCAAGGCGTTGCTGGCCAAAAAATCGGTGTTCTAGGTCTTGGTCGGTCGGGCCTATCGGCGGCGCGTGCCCTGCGTGCGGGGGGCGCGGACCCAATATGTTGGGATGATAGTCAGGCCGGGCGCGATGCGGCCATGGCGCAGGGGTTTGAAATTGCGGATTTGCGCCACCCCACCCAAATGGCCGATATGGCGCGTTTGGTGATTTCGCCCGGAATTGCGCATCTTTATCCCGCACCCCATCCGGTGATTGCGGCGGCTTATGCCCATAATGTGCCGGTTGATAATGACATTGGGTTGTTTTTCCAATCGCTTGGCCAAAACGGATGGGCCGAATATGACCGCCCGCCGCGCGTTGTGGCGGTGACCGGGTCAAACGGAAAATCCACAACATCAGCATTGATCGCGCATATTTTGCGCGAACATAACACGCCCGTGCAACTGGCAGGCAATATCGGGCGCGGGGTGTTGGATATCGCCCCCCCCCAAGACGCAGAGGTGATTGTTCTGGAACTGTCCAGTTACCAAACCGAACTGGCGCGCGCCTTGACACCTGATATTGCGGTTTTTACCAATCTAAGCCCCGATCACCTTGATCGTCACGCGGGTATGGGTGGGTATTTTGCGGCCAAACGGCGCCTGTTTGCCGAAGGCGGCCCGGATCGTGCGATTATTGGCGTGGATGAAACCGAAGGGCAGTATTTGGCCAATCAATTATCCGAAAGGCCGGGCGATGACCGGGTGATCCGGGTGGCGTCACAAAAACTGACCGGGCCGGGATGGAATTTGGTGCTGCGCAAGGGGTGGCTTGGTGAAATGCGCAAAACCCGGCAGGTTGCATCCATTGATCTGCGCGATGTGCCGGGCCTGCCCGGTGCGCATAACGCGCAAAATGCGGCCTGCGCTTATGGTGCGGCGCGCGCGCTTGGCCTGGCGCCGCGCGTGATCGAGGCGGCGTTTCACACCTTCAAAGGTCTGCCCCATCGCAGCCAACGCGTGGCCGAAATAGACGGCGTGGCCTTTGTTAATGACAGCAAAGCCACCAATGTGGATTCTGCCATAAAGGCATTGGAGGCGTTCAAAAATATCCGCTGGATTTGTGGCGGGTTGCAAAAAGAAGGTGGTCTTGGTGGCTTGGCTGATGCGGCGGGTGCGGTCATTCAGGCCTATGTCATCGGCCGCGAGGCCGCTGGCTTTGGTTTGGGTATTGCGCCTGTGCCGCACGATATTTGCGGTGATATGCAAACGGCGGTGGCGCGGGCCTGGGCGGATGCAAAACCGGGTGATACAATTTTGCTTGCGCCTGCGGCGGCCAGTTTTGACCAATATGACAATTTTGAACAACGCGGTCAGGATTTCATTGATCAGGTGGCAAAACTGCATGCCTAGGCCTGTTGTGCCCGGGTTTTCGGGCGCTATAAATCCGCTGGTGTTTTGGGGCTTGTCGCGCTATAATAGCATGTAATCAGACTTGGAAAACCAAGCAGGCAGATCAAATCAGGCAGGCCATCATGACTGAAATGGCGCATGGTAGAATTGAAATCTACGCGCAAGACCCCGTTTTGCCACGTTGGTGGCGATCGGTTGATACGGTTAGTATCGGCTGTGTTTTTGCGTTATTTGCAATTGGTATTTTATTGGGGTTTGCGGCATCGCCTGCATTGGCCCAACGCAATGGGCTTGACCCGTTTTATTACGTCATTCGCCAATTTGGATTTGGGGTTATATCGCTGTCATTGATGATTGTGATGTCCATGATGGCACCTGATACGGCGCGGCGTCTGGGGTTGGTTGGGTTTTTATGCGCCTTTGTGGCGATTGTTTTATTGCCTTTTTTGGGCACAGATTTTGGCCAAGGCGCCACGCGGTGGTATTCGCTTGGGTTTGTGTCTGTGCAACCGTCGGAATTTCTAAAGCCAGTTTTTGCGATATTCGTGGCCTGGTTGATCGCCGCCAGTTTTGATTATCAAGGGCCGCCGGGTAAAATGGTTACGTTTGTGACAATGGCCATTTTGGTTCTTTTGCTGGCGTTGCAACCCGATTTTGGGCAGGCATCGCTTATTGTATTCACGTGGGGGGTTATTTATTTTGCCTCTGGCGCGTCTATGTTTTTCTTGTGGATTGTGGGCGGGCTTGTGGGGCTTGCTGGGATGTTTGCGTATCAAAATTCGCAACATGTTGCGCGCCGGGTTGATGGGTTTTTATCCCCCGATTTGACGCCCTTTTCCCAATTGGCCTATGCCACCGATGCCATCCGCGAGGGCGGTTTTTTCGGGGTTGGTTTGGGCCAGGGGCGCGTGAAATCGGTATTGCCTGATGCCCATACTGATTTTATTATTGCGGTGGCCGCCGAAGAATATGGCGTGGCCTTTGTGTTTTTGATCATGGCATTATTTGCCGTTATTTTCATCAGGTCATTTTTCCGGTTGATGAATGAAAATGATCTGTTTATCCGGCTGGCGGGAACAGGATTAATCAGCCTATTTGCCCTACAGGCCTTTATCAATCTGGGTGTGGCGGTGCGTGTATTGCCTGCAAAGGGGATGACATTGCCTTTCAAAGTACGGCCAAAATGTATACCATTGAAAATGCCAACTTTTTATTGTGGCCCAGCACTGCCAGTAATAGTGACTCGAAAAACAAGAAAAAGACAGTTTCATGATGAAGAATGATGATAATTATTTCGATGGTGACGATGAAATATGAATATATGACAATATACAGTACAATTGATTACGAT
>CAZPSB010000007.1:9459-12051 GCA_964589025.1 uncultured Jannaschia sp.
GTATTGCCTGCAAAGGGGATGACAGTGCCTTTCATCAGCTATGGCGGGTCAAGTTTGGTTGCCACGGGTATTTTGCTGGGCTTATTGTTGTGCTTTACGCGCACCCGCCCCCAAGGCAAATTCGGAGATTTTTTGACACAAAAAGGGTATTAACCCATGACGGATAAATCCATACCTCATGTCTTGATTGCTGCGGGCGGAACGGGCGGGCATATGTTTCCCGCACAAGCCCTGTCTGAGGGGATGTTGAAACGCGGTTGGCGGGTTTCGTTATCCACCGATGATCGCGGCCAGAAATTCGCCCAAGGCTTTCCCAGATCGGTGCATATGCACAAACTGACCTCGGCCACATTTCGCCAAGGCAGCATTATGTCGAAATTATTGACTCCGTTCAAAATTCTGCGCGGGGTTTTGGCGGCGGTTTTCCTGATCGCCCGGGATCGCCCCGATGTTGTGGTGGGTTTTGGTGGGTATCCCACAATTCCGGCGGTAGCGGCGGCGTGGTTGACGCGTACGCCGGTGATTTTGCATGAACAAAATGGGGTTTTGGGGCGTGTGAACCGGTTGTTTTGCCGGCGCGTAAATGCCGTGGCTTGTGGTACATGGCCCACCGTTTTGCCCTTTGGGGTTGATGCGGTTTATACCGGCAATCCCGTACGTCAAAGCGTGTTAGACCGCAAAGCGGCCCCTTACACCCCGCCGGGTGATTGGCCGATGAATATATTGGTTTTCGGCGGCAGTCAGGGCGCGCAGATTTTATCCGATATCGTGCCCAAGGCGGTTGCCATGTTGCCCCAAGATATGCGCCAATATGTGCGTATCACCCAACAGGCCCGCAAAGAAGATATCGGGCGGGTGCAATCATCATATGATTTGTTGGGCATTCGTTACGAAGTTAAACCATTTTTTGGCAATCTAAGTGACCGCATCAGCGAGGCACAATTGGTGATCTGCCGTGCGGGTGCATCGACCTTGGCCGAATTGACGGTGATTGGACGCCCCTCTATTTTGATCCCATATTCCCATGCCGCATCGGATCATCAAACCGTGAATTCGCGCAGCTTGGTGGATGCCGAGGCTGCGGTCGCCATTCCTGAATCTCTTTTGACGCCGCAAAGTTTGGCGGAAATGATCATCACAATTCTAGGCAATCCTGATGGGGCCAATCAAATGGCGGTATCGGCCTTGTCGGTTGGGGCGCCGGATGCGATTGAACGCCTGATGAAACTGGTTGAACAAACCGCGGCAAAGGTTCCTAATTAATGAATGTTGCAACGAAATTACCCACAAAACTTGGCCCTATTCATTTTATCGGCATTGGCGGGATTGGCATGTCTGGCATCGCCGAGGTTTTGATCAACCACGGGTATCGGGTGCAGGGGTCGGATCTGAAATCGTCAAAAATCACCGATCGTTTGGCCAGATTGGGTGCCGAAATTTTTATCGGGCAGCGCGCCGAAAATTTGACGGGGGCCGATGTGGTGGTCATTTCATCGGCGATTAAACCCGGCAATCGCGAACTTGACGCCGCGCGTGCCAAAGGTTTGCCAATTGTGCGCCGCGCGGAAATGTTGGCCGAATTGATGCGGCTGCGGTCGAATGTGGCGGTGGGTGGGACGCATGGCAAAACCACCACCACCACTATGGTGGCCACTTTGTTGGATGCGGCGGGTCTTGACCCGACCGTGGTGAATGGCGGTATCATCCATGCCTATGGGTCAAATGCGCGTGTGGGCCAAGGCGATTGGATGGTGGTTGAGGCCGATGAAAGCGACGGCACCTTTAACCGTCTGCCGGCCACGATTGCCATCGTTACCAATATCGACCCCGAACATATGGAACATTGGGGCAGTATCGAAAACCTGCGCCAAGGGTTTTACGATTTCGTGTCCAACATCCCGTTTTACGGCCTGGCGGTCTGTTGCACCGACCACCCCGAGGTACAGGCCCTTGTGGGCCGTGTGACCGATCGCCGTGTTGTGACATTTGGGTTTAACGCACAGGCCGATATCCGCGCGATCAACCTGCATTACAAATCGGGCGTGGCCCATTTTGATATTGCCCTACAGGCCGAAGATCAGGTGATCCAAGGGTGCGCCCTGCCCATGCCGGGCGATCACAATGTGTCAAATGCCCTGTCTGCGGTGGCGGTGGCGCGGCATTTGGGGGCGTCGGGTGATACAATCCGCGATGCTTTGGCGCAATTCAAGGGCGTCAACCGTCGCTTTACCCGTGTGGGTGAAATTGATGGCGTGACCATTATTGATGATTACGGCCACCATCCGGTGGAAATTGCAGCCGTTCTAAAGGCCGCACGCCACGCAACCCAGGGCCGTGTGATTGCTGTGCACCAACCGCATCGCTATTCGCGCCTGTCGGGCCTGTTCGAAGATTTCTGCACCTGTTTTAACGATGCCGATATTGTGGCGATTGCCGATGTTTACGCCGCAGGCGAAGACGTGATCCCCGGTGCCGAACAAGGCCAGCTGGTGCAGCTGACGCTGGCGCTTATCGTTTGTGCCATCGCTGCGTCAACGTTTCGGCTCACACGAAGCTTTGCGGTGATGCGCATGCAAGGCAAGGTACTCACCT
>CAZPSB010000007.1:12061-15330 GCA_964589025.1 uncultured Jannaschia sp.
TGGTTGTCTGCCTGGGTGCCGGCACGATATCGGTCTGGGCCAATGCCTTGCCCGAACAGCTAGCCCAAGCTTAACCACCCCTTAACCCTTTGACTGCATGAAAAGGGATCATATCCTTTAGGGCCGCGCCAAATGGTTCATATCGAAGATATTTTAGATGAAGAAAGTTTTAAGGCGTGGTTAAGGCAAGAACGTTTGTCGGAACAGGACATGATCGTCCTTGCCCATCGCGCGGCCATGCGGGTTTTGCCGGTTTGGTGGTATTGGGTTGATACGAGTGCCCCTAAAACAGGTTATGACAAGATAACACTTTTGCCTGTGTTAAGATGCCTTATAATCTCAAATATTTCTGCGCTTGGGTCTGTAAATGCACAGGGTTGGAATGTTCAGCCAGAGAATAGGAACATACCTGACGGTGATGCTAAGACTGCTGAAAGTGCCGCGCATTCTGCTTACCAAACAACGCAGAAAAGTGACAATAGAACTGTAATCCAAAAGACCGCTGTCACTGTGAATATTAGCGGCAGGGCGATTTCAGGCTCCGAAACTGCGATATGGCAAGAATTGTGCGCTGATTGCCGTTTATTAAAAGATCAGACGCCTTTAATGAACGCGCCCCTTTGGAACGACAGTGTAAATCCGTTAGATCAGAAATGGCAGGCGATCTATAACAAATATCCACCGGATGATGATCACCCATTTGTATTTTGGGTTGATTGGTATCAGCGCGCGCTTGACGGCAAAGAAACGCGTTCGGATGTGTTGCGACAGGTCGCATTTCTTCAAGATCAAGATTGGCAAAAAGGCCTTGAAAAACTTGCGCCTGTTATTGCTGATTTTGAGCGTCAACATTGGGGAGCCGTCGAAGAAAGTGCGGCCAGAGCACACCAATCTGTAAAAGACAGTGACGAAATTGTGCAAAAATTCAATCAAGATATTTCCGACTTGCGGGATAATCTTGAACAAGCCCAAAAAGAGGCGGACGAAAAGAGATCTGAGCTGTTCGCAAAGCTTGAGCAAGATGTAACCCAACTTAAGCAAGCCTTGGAATCTGATATTGTTTTGAAGGATTCGGTCAAGCTCTGGGGCGAAAAGCGTGCAACGCATGAGGAAACTGCCAAAACTGCATGGTGGTGGTTTCGGGTTTTATTGGGTGTCACCGGCCTTGTATCTGTCGCCTTGGTTTCCCTGGTTGGTTTTGTTCCCGCCATCACCACAATTTTTTATCCACCGGGGTGTGATTTGATCACGGCACCATATCTGTGTCAGGGCCTTAGCACGACGGGGATTTTGGCGATTGGCACGTCTTTGACGGTGCTAACGCTGTGCTTTTGGGGCGCGCGGATAAAGATGAAGGAATTTTTATCAGAACGTCATTTGGCGCTTGATGCACAAGAACGCCACGCCTTTATCCGCGCCTATATCGCCCTACTGGAAGCCGGGCATATCACGGGTCAAAACCGCGATGAGGCGCAGATTGTGTTTCAGGCCCTGTTTCGCCCCACACAAGATGGTATTGTCAAAGATGACGGTGTGATTGACCCTTCGGTTTCTGCGATGTTGGGCCATGGTATGGCGCGTTGATATGCGCGCCATATTCGGTGGGTTGTACGTTATTCGGCGGCTAGGCTGGCCAGATAGGCGTAGATATTCAACGCATCTTCCGCAGACCGCACGCGGTATGACATTGCGCTGCGCAGGCTGTTATCGCCGGTTGTGGCGCGCACATGGCCGGTTGGGTCTTGGACAAAGGCGACAAATCCTGCCTCATCCCATTCAATGCCGGCCTCGGCCATGGCGGTTAGGGCGGGGGAATATCGAAACCCTTCGATTGATCCCGCAGGGCGGCCTGCAATGCCATATAGGTTTGGCCCTGTGCGCCCATTGCGCCCGGCCAGACGGTTGCCATTGGGGTCGGTCACGACATGGCAGGTAACGCATTGACGAAAGGCGGTTTCGCCCTCGGCCACATCACCTGTGGCATCTTGGGCCATCCCGGTTTGGGTGCTGGCCAGAATGGCGGCTGCAAGGGCAATGGTCAAACGCATTTGATTTTCCTTTCCAATCAATCATTGGGCCTATGATTGCGGTTTGGGGCGTTTAACGCAATGCTAAATCTGATGCGCCTGTGTATTGCGGTCATTGCGCAGCTGCGCCATTAGATCATCGGTTGACCCTATAACCGTGAATAAATCTGTCAAAGATGCATCGGCAAATCCTTGGGTCACGATATGTGAGGTCAGTTCAACCAAAGGCGCCCAATAGCCTGCGCAATCCAACACATAGATCGGTTTGTCATGCAGGCCCAATTGCCGCCAGGTCAGGGCCTCAAAAAATTCATCCAATGTGCCTGCGCCGCCGGGCAATACAACAATCGCATTGGCATTCATCAACATTACCTTTTTGCGTTCATGCATGGTTTCGGTGATGATAAAGTGATCAAGATCGCGTTTGCCGATTTCATCGTGCAGAAGATGGGTGGGAATCACCCCGAATGTGGCCCCGCCCGCCTTTTGCGCCGATCGCGCCACATGGCCCATCAACCCAATATCGCCCGCGCCATAGACAAGGCGCATATCAGATTTTGCCAAGGCTGTGCCCAGATCATGTGCTGTTTGATCATAGTCCGGGTTCACCCCGGATCGCGCGCCACAATAGACACAGACAGAAAAGATTGACATTGAACACCCTTGCGCTTTGATGAATTAGGTATTTGATAGATGTATTGGAATGAATGCTCAACCATGGGGATTGGCATGGGGATGGGCATAGTCACCTATTTGGTTGAATTGCATGGATCGCAGGTCAATATACACAGATCATGTGCCGGTTTATAAAAAAACCTGGATACGGGTTGGCGCCATTATAGGCGTGATTTTGGTCGGGTTGGGCATTTGGCTTATTGCCACTGGCCAAAATACCCCTTGGGATCAAGACGATCAGGCGGTAATGGATACAGATCTTGCACCTGCCGCGCGCCCTGATGCCGCGCCCGCATTGGGTTTTGATCTTGTTTATGTGCAACCAGATGGCAATACCGTTGTTGCAGGCAACGCCCCGCCATTGGCGCAGGTTGATATTTTGTTAGACGGCCAGATATTGGATACAATGCCCGCCGATGCCAGTGGGGCGTTTGTGTTTTTGCTTGATATTGACCCATCAGATCAAGGGCGTGTTTTGGGCCTGTCGGCATCGGTTGACGGGGTTGAAATCGCCACCAGCACATCGCCCTCGCGGAGAGCGAACACCTGCGGAAAGCCCGGATCCTC
>CAZPSB010000007.1:15340-24324 GCA_964589025.1 uncultured Jannaschia sp.
AAATCGCCACCAGCACACAAACCGTTGTGGTGGCACCTTTTGGTGAACCCACCACCAATGTGGTGAATGCCCCCAACCTTGATGATGATACACAAGGCAGCGGGGAATTAGGCCTCGGGGAATTCGCGATTGCGCAAGACGGGGGCAGTGACCCCGCAGAAAATGCCGTATCTGTGCCAAATATACCAACCGAAATCACGCCGCCCGGGTCGCCCCAATCGCCCACTGTTTTCGTGGCCGAAGGCGATGGCGTGCGTATTTTGCAACCCCAAGACGCCGCCCCCGATGTGCAAGCCGATATTCGCCTTGATGCCATCACATATAACCCGGTGGGCGATGTGGCTTTGGCTGGTCGTGGGGTGGCGGGCAATGATGTGCGCATCCTATTGGATGATGAAACCATACAGGTCGGTCAAACAAGCCCAAGCGGCGATTGGGCCTTTGATTTGCCCGAAATTGACCCAGGCACATATGTGTTGCGAGTCGAACAAATAGGCCAGGATGGCACGGTGTCATCTGGGATTGAAACGCCCTTTCTGCGCGAAGATCCTGACCGATTTGTAAATGACAACCCGATGCGCGCCCAACCGGGGGCATCGGTGATCACGGTACAACCAAACTTTACCCTTTGGGGCATTGCGCAGGCTAATCTGGGCGATGGGCATTTATATGTGCAAATTTTCCAAGAAAACCGCGATGCGATCAACGACCCTGATTTGATCTTTCCGGGGCAGATATTTGCGTTGCCTGATGCGCCACATGACGATAATTCCCGGTAACATCCATCTGGCCTTTTGGGTCGGCGTGGCGTAGGGCATATCAAGATCAATCAGGATTTCACATGGCGGCTGATAGAATTGCGGGGCATCCCGATGCCATCGACGCAGAAAACCAATTAAAACAAGACCTGCACGAACGGCGCAGCGAATGGCGCACCATTCGCAAGGTTGCGCCTTATCTATGGCCCGCAGGTCAGGTTGAAACCAAAACCCGCGTGGTTTTGGCAATGGCGATGTTGGTTTTGGCAAAACTTGTCGCAGTTGGCACACCCTTTGTTTATAAGGCGGTTGTTGATCTTTTGGCGAATGAACCTGAATCAACCTCGCCTGCATGGTTGTTGGCGATGGGGGCGATTGGGGTGACGGTGATTTATGGCCTGACGCGTTTGGCCAATATCGGGTTTCAACAATTGCGCGATGCCATTTTTGCCAAAGTGGCCCAACGCGCCCTGCGGCGTTTGGCGCTTGAAACATTTCAACATATCCACGCTTTGTCATTGCGCTATCACATTAGCCGCAAAACAGGCGGGCTAAGCCGGATTATCGAACGCGGCGTAAAAGGCGTTGAATTTTTATTGCGGTTTTTGTTGTTTTCGATTGGTCCTTTGATCCTTGAATTACTGCTGACGGGCCTTGCCTTGGCTTGGGCGTTTGATGTGTCTTACCTTGCGGTTTTGATGGTGGTGATCGGTGTGTATGTCTGGTTCACCTTCAAGGTCACCGAATGGCGTGTGCGCATTCGCAAGGTGATGAATGATCAAGACACAGACGCCAATCAAAAGGCAATTGATAGCCTGTTGAATTTTGAAACTGTCAAGTATTTCAACGCCGAATCCCGCGAGGCCGCCCGATATGACACCGCAATGGCGGGGTATGAAGATGCGGCGCTGAAGACATCTTATTCGCTGGCATTTTTGAATTTTGGCCAATCATTGATTATCACATCGGGTTTGGTGGCGGTGATGGTGATGGCGGCGCTAGGTGTGCAATCGGGCGAATTGACGGTGGGCGATTTCGTGATGGTGAACGCCTTTATGATTCAAATCACCATGCCGTTGAATTTTCTGGGCTCGGTCTATCGTGAAATCCGGCAGGCCTTGGTGGATATGGGCGAAATGTTTGATCTTCTGGCCCGCCCGCGTGAAGTGTCAGACCTCAAAGATGCGACTGATTTAACCGTGTCGGGGGCCATGGTACAATTTGAGAATGTGAAATTTTCCTATGATCCCGCGCGGCCCATCCTTGATGGGGTTAGTTTTACCGTGCAACCGGGGCAGACATTGGCATTGGTCGGGCCTTCGGGATCGGGCAAATCCACGATTGGGCGGTTGTTGTTCCGGTTCTATGATGTGGCGGGTGGCGCGATTAAAATTGACGGCCAAGATCTGCGTGATGTCACCCAAACCAGTGTACATCAATCCATTGGCGTTGTGCCCCAAGATACCGTTTTGTTCAATGATACCATTCGTTACAACATTGCCTATGGCCGCCCCGATGCCACCGTCGATGATGTGCAGGCCGCGGCCAGGGCGGCCAAAATCCATGATTTTATAATGGGCTTGCCCGAAGGCTATGATACGATGGTGGGCGAACGGGGGTTGAAACTTTCGGGGGGTGAAAAACAACGTGTCGGGATCGCGCGCACGCTTTTGAAAAACCCGCCTATCTTGTTGCTGGATGAAGCCACCAGCGCCCTTGATTCCGAAACCGAACGTGACATTCAAACCGAACTGGCCGCTATGGGGCAGGGCCGGTCGGTTATTACCATTGCCCATCGCCTGTCAACCATTGTGGATGCAGATCAGATATTGGTTTTGCAGGCCGGTCGCGTGGTTGAACATGGCACCCATGATGAATTATTAATGCGCGAAGGGCGTTATGCCGCGATGTGGCATCGCCAAATGTCTGATCAAGATGATGACACCCCCCAATCCACCCCAGACGGAGCCACAGCATGACACACGCGAAAACAGGCCTGACCTATGCCGATGCCGGTGTTGATATTGATGCCGGCAATGCTTTGGTGGATCGAATTAAACCTCATGCCGCAAAAACCAACCGCCCCGGCGTGGCGCAGGGGTTGGGCGGATTTGGGGCGTTGTTTGATTTGAAATCAGCAGGCTATCGCGACCCGATCTTGGTGGCGGCCACCGATGGGGTGGGCACCAAGTTGAAGATCGCCATTGATACTGGCCGGTTTGATACAATCGGCATTGATCTGGTGGCGATGTGTGTGAATGACCTGATTTGCCAAGGGGCAGAACCGTTGTTCTTTCTTGATTATTTCGCCACCAGCGCGCTGGATGTCGATGCCGCCACACAAATCATTGCAGGCATTGCCGATGGATGCGCGCAATCGGGTTGTGCCTTGATCGGCGGGGAAACGGCGGAAATGCCGGGGCTTTATGCGCGCGGTGATTTTGATCTGGCCGGGTTTGCCGTGGGCGCGATGGAACGCGGGCGCGATTTGCCCATCAATGTGGCCGCAGGCGATGTGATTTTGGGCTTGGCGTCTGATGGGGTGCATTCCAATGGGTTTTCCCTGATCCGTAAATTGGCCGATCATGCGGGGTTGAATTGGGCGTCGCCTGCGCCCTTTGGCAAGGCAACGCTGGGCGATGAATTGCTTAGGCCAACGAGGCTTTATATTAAGCCGCTTTTGCCGCTATTGGCGGGGCAAAAGATCAATGCCTTGGCTCATATCACCGGCGGCGGATTGACCGAAAATCTACCACGGGTTTTGCCCAATGGGTTGGGTGCGCAGATTGACCTGACGGCATGGGCCTTGCCGCCTGTGTTTGACTGGGCGCGCCATACCGGCAATATCGACCAGACCGAGATGTTGAAAACCTTCAATTGCGGTATAGGTCTGGCGGTTATTGTGCCCGCAGATCTGGCGGATGGCGTGGCGGCTGATTTGGCTGGGGCCGGTGAAACCGTCGCCCGTATTGGCCTTGTCACAGATACACAAACCGGCGTCACATATCACGGTGATTTGCGTGGCTGATGCGCCCAAACGCGTGGCGATCCTGATTTCGGGCGGGGGGTCGAATATGGTGGCGCTTGTGCAATCCATGACGGGGGATCACCCTGCGCGCGCCTGTGGGGTGGTGGCCGATTTGCCTGATGCGGGCGGGTTGCGCCGTGCCGCTGATTTGGGCGTATATGCCAAAGCGGTTGATCGCCGGCCCTTTGGCGCCGATCGCGCGGGGTTTGAACGCGCGTTGCAAGATCAACTGACCCAATTATCGCCCGATATCATATGCCTTGCAGGGTTTATGCGGGTGTTATCGGCTGAATTTCTGGCGCCATGGGCGGGGCGAATATTGAACATTCACCCTTCGCTTTTGCCCAAACACAAAGGCCTTCACACCCATCAGCGCGCGTTGGATGGGGGGGATGTTGATCATGGCTGCACCGTGCATGAGGTCACGCCCGCCTTGGATGACGGCCCAATTCTAGGCCAGGCCCGCCTGGCCATTCACCCCGGCGATACGCCCGAGCGTTTGGCCGCGCGGGTGTTGCGCCTTGAACATCGCCTGTATCCGCAGGTTTTGCGAAATTTCGCCCAAGGGCATAAAACGCCCATTTTTATCACGGCCTAACCAAGGCTTTTATTTTTGTTCTGCCTTCTTTATGACAAGATTATGACCTCGACGAAGAAAAGCTCTGAATTTCCACCTATCTTGACCACGACGGATGATCTGGCGGCGTTTTGTGCGCGCGCCATGGGCCAACCCTATATGACGGTGGATACGGAATTTCTGCGCGAACGAACATATTACGCCAAATTATGCCTGATCCAATTGGCACTGCCGGGGCAAGGCGCGGATGATGCGGTTTTGGTTGATCCATTATCGGGTGATTTATCGCTTGATCCTTTATATCAGGTGTTTCGCGACCCCAATATTGTTAAGGTATTTCACGCAGCGCGCCAAGATCTTGAAATTTTCTATGTGGATGCGGACATTGTGCCCGCGCCCTTGTTTGATACACAAATCGCCGCGATGGTATGCGGATATGGGGATCAAGTGGGTTATGAAACCTTGGTGCGCAAAATTGCGCGCACGGGGTTGGATAAATCATCACGCTTTACCGATTGGTCGCAACGCCCCTTAAGTGCGGCGCAAAAAACATATGCTTTGGCCGATGTCACGCATTTGCGCCAGATCTATGAATATTTGGCGGATGAGCTGCAAAAAACCAACCGCGCGGCTTGGGTCGAAGAAGAGCTGTCGGTTTTGACCGATCCGTCACATTATGTGGTCGCCCCCGAAGACGCCTGGAAACGGGTTAAATTTCGGTCAAGTTCTGGCAAAACCTTGGCGATTATCCGTGAATTGGCGCAGTTTCGTGAAACCTATGCGCAAACAAAAAACATCCCCCGCAACCGGGTGTTCAAAGATGACGCATTGATGGAATTGGCCTCAACCAAGCCGAAAAACATGGGCGAATTGTCTAAATCCCGCCTGTTGCTACGCGAGGCCCGAAAAGGCGCGATTGCCGATGGCATCATTGCCGCCATTGCGCGCGGTGTGGATATGCCGCGCGATGATTGGCCGGATTTGCCTTCGGGGCCGGACAGATCGGCGTTTAATCATGCGTTGATTGATTTGCTGCGTGTGTTGTTAAAGGCAAAATCCGAAGATTACGGCGTGGCGGCTAAATTATTGGCAACAGCATCTGATTTGGATGATATCGCGGGTGGGGCGACAACCGGGCCATGGGCCACCGGTTGGCGGTTTGATGTCTTTGGCAAAGATGCGCTGCGTCTTGCGCGGGGTGAAATTGCGTTATCGGCACAAAAAGACCGCGTGGCGATTGTGCCGGTGTAAATCATCCTGCCCCCTAGACGGGCCGTGCCCAAGGCCCTAAATCATGCTTTGCATCATTGGGGGGCATCATGGCCAATTCCGCATTCGAAGATATTGTTGATACATTTGATTTTCTGGACACATGGGAAGACAGATACCGCCATGTGATTGACCTTGGCAAAGCCATGCCAGCCCTTGAGGACGGGTTGAAAACCCCGGCCACCAAGGTCGATGGCTGCGCCAGCCAAGTGTGGATTTTCCCACAAATCAATGGGCAAGGCGATGACGCGGTGTTTCATTTCAAAGGCGATAGTGACGCGATCATTGTACGCGGTTTAATCGCGGTGCTGCATGCGTTATTTGATGGCTTGACTGTGCGCGAAGTCACCAAAGTTGATGCCGGGGCCGAATTAGCGCGGCTTGGCCTGAATGATCATCTATCTTCGCAACGATCAAATGGCGTGCGCGCGATGGTGGATCGCATCAATGCGGTGGCTTATGCGGCACTGGGTTAATCGGCCAAGGATTGCATTGCCACTTGCAAATCGCCATAGCCGGTAAAGCGGCGTTCAAATGTCAGGCCCAATGTTTCGGCACAGGCCCGCGCCTTTGCGGTTAGGTCTGGATCATCGGTTTGGGCCTGATAGACCAGTGTTGTGTAATGGCCGAAATACATATCGCGCAATTGTGGGTGGCGGTCTAACCCTAGGGGGCGGGTGACAAAGGCATCAAATTGGCGCACCAAAAAATCGGTCAGGTAAAAGGCGGTGATTTCATCGCGGGCGGCAAAGGCGGCATTGCCTTCGAAAAAGCTGTAACAATGGGGGCCTTGCAACATCGTGACGCCCAGATCGGCACATCGGGCCTGCAATCGCCCGCCTGTGCCGCAATCGGCATATAGAACAAAAACCTTGTCATACCCCCCTTTGGCGTCTTTGACGGCCTTTTCCACCGCATCGGGGATGCGTTCGGGGTGGTTGTGTAAAATCGCGGGCAGGCATTGCAGATCAAGATGATCTAACCCATTGGCGGCCTTGATGGCCAAAACTTCATGTGCCAAGGCCCCGCAGGCGATCAACAAAATGCGCCCGTTTTGATATTGGGCAAACCCGGTTTCGGTCAGATCAGCCATGTTGGGGGTTGGGTTATCCATTGATTTGATCCTTGGGATGTGGTGCGGCGGCGCGGGATGATCGTGCACCAAAGGCCGATAGGATCAACCCGGCAAAGATAATCCCTGCGGCTATGCCTTCCAGTGGTGCTATGGTTTCGCCCAAGACAAGGCTGGCCACGCCGATCCCCACTACGGGGATCAACAAAGCATAGGGCGTGACCTGTGCGGCGGGATGGCGTGCCAATAACGCCCCCCATAGCGAAAAGCCAAGCAAGGTGGAAATCAGCGCCAGATAGACAAGCGACGCCCATGTTGGCGCGCTGATTGCGGCGATGGTGGCCAAAGGTGCAGGCCCTTCCCATATGATCGAGGCAACCAACATCGGCACAGGCGCCACGATGGAAGACCAGGCAAACAGGGCCACCATATTAACCTGCCGCATTTTGCGTAAAACCATGTTGCCACAGGCCCAAGATAACGCCCCGCATAGCACCAAAAATACCCCCAACGGTGTTACATTTTCCCCGCTGGCAAAGGCAAACACCCCTAATCCTAATGTGGAAAGGCCAATCCCCGCCATTTGCAGCGGGTTGATTTTTTCACCATAGACTAAAAACGCCAAGCATACGGTGATTGGCGCCTGGGATTGCATCAGTAAACTGGCCAGTCCTGCGGTGATATCGGCATCCATCGCACGAAACAAAAACCCAAACTGGCCGATGCTTAGGAATGCCCCAATCGCAATGATAACACGCCAAGGGGCAGGGCGGGGAAAAACCGCAATCAATGGGATCAAAAGCGCAAACCGCAGCCCAACCAATAAAAAGGGCGGGATTTCATCTAATGCAAACCGCATTGCGGTAAAATTCACGCCCCAAGACACGATCACAACAAGGGCCAAAAATATATCGCGTGGGGGCATTGGGGCATCCTGATCGGGGCAAGGGCAGGTAAACGGCCCGGTTCGCACAGATCATCGGGCTTTGGCCCGTGTGATGCAATCCCTGATCGGCATCCGCCCGTATTGATCATGATCACGCATGGGATGGGGGCAAAGGCGTATGCTGCGCGTGATTTGGGCAAAAACAACAAAGGCCCCGGTTAGGGGGCCTTTGCGATGTGATAATGCGGGCGTGCAGATTACATCATGCCGCCCATACCGCCCATATCGGGCATGCCGCCTGCGGGGGCGGCGCCCTCTTTGGCGGGCTTATCTGCGACCATGGCTTCGGTTGTGATCAACAGACCCGCCACCGATGCCGCATCTTCCAAAGCGGTACGTACAACTTTGGCAGGGTCAATCACACCAAAGGCGAACATGTCACCATATTCTTCGGTTTGGGCGTTGAAACCAAATGCGTTATCTGATGATTCGCGGATTTTGCCAGCCACAACAGCACCGTCAACACCGGCATTTTCGGCGATCTGACGAAGGGGGGCCTCAAGCGCGCGGGCCACGATGGAAATCCCTGCATTTTGATCGGCATTTTCGCCTGTCAGACCGGTCAATGATTTTGCACCTTGAACAAGGGCAACACCACCACCGACAACAACGCCTTCTTGAACAGCGGCACGTGTCGCATTCAGGGCATCATCGACGCGGTCTTTGCGTTCTTTGACTTCGACCTCGGTCATGCCGCCCACACGGATGACGGCAACACCACCAGCCAGTTTCGCAACGCGTTCCTGCAGTTTTTCGCGGTCATAGTCAGATGTGGTTTCTTCGATCTGCTGACGGATCTGGGAAACGCGTGCTTCGATTTCGGCTTTTTCACCGGCCCCATCAACGATTGTTGTTTCGTCTTTGGTGATGGAAACGCGCTTGGCCGTGCCCAACATATCCATGGTGACATTTTCAAGCTTCATGCCCAGATCTTCGGAAATGACCTGGCCACCTGTCAAAATCGCGATGTCTTGCAACATGGCCTTGCGGCGATCGCCGAAACCGGGTGCTTTGACTGCGGCAATTTTCAGACCACCGCGCAGTTTGTTCACAACCAAAGTGGCCAAGGCTTCGCCTTCGACATCTTCGGCGATGATCAATAACGGTTTGCCGGATTGGATCACAGATTCAAGCAGCGGCACCATGGGTTGCAGCGAAGACAGTTTCTTTTCGTGCAAAAGGATCAACGCGTCTTCCAGTTCGGTGACCATTTTGTCAGGATTGGTGACAAAATAAGGCGACAGGTAGCCGCGGTCGAATTGCATGCCTTCGACAACTTCGGTTTCTGTTTCCAGACCTTTGTTTTCTTCGACGGTGATCACACCCTCATTGCC
>CAZPSB010000008.1:0-5180 GCA_964589025.1 uncultured Jannaschia sp.
GCGCGATATTGGCCGGGTTCTTCACATCCGGGATGTTCACAAACGCGTTGCGATGTTTCAAACGCGCCTGACATGCCGCGCCGCCCGCCGCGGCGTTTCTTTTTATCGGTCGATACCCGAAGGTCGAAATTGAACGGATTATCTGACGCCATGCCAATCCCCTTTTCGATTCAAGGCTGACAGTCTAAAGGGATAATGATCAATGGAAAAGAGCCAAGAGGCCAGAAATGACCACGCGCACTAAAAAAATCATCACCCGGTTGACCGATGCCTTTCACCCCACCCATCTTGAGGTGATCGACGAAAGCGAATCGCATCGCGGCCATGCCGGGTTTCAAGAAGGCGGCGAAAGCCATTTTCGCGTGGTCATCCGCGCCAAGGATTTCGCCGATATGCCCCGCATCGCCCGCCACCGCGCAATTTATGCCGCATTGGGCGATGATTTAATGGGTGAAATCCATGCGCTTGCGTTGGATATAAAATCTTAACCTTTTTCTTGGCAAATCAGGTCTATGACCAATCTTGTCCCAAAGACCGCCCATAATCCGGAAAATGGCTATCCCAATCCTGATTTGTTTGACCTAGCACAACGCGGCTTGCGTTTGTCATCTGCGCTTTCTCAGTTTGATCAACCAACCGTTCTGGCGGTGAATGGCGGTTGGGGATCGGGCAAAAGTTTTTTCTTGCAATGTTGGAAGGCACACCATGATGCCGGGCGCGATCAAAACCTTGAAAATGCCACATTGATTTATTTCGATGCATTCAAACATGACTATCTGGACCAACCACTTTTGTCATTGACGCAGGCGGTGCTTGGGCAAGTCGAGAAAGGTCAAACATCCAAAATAGAAAAGGCAAAAGAAAGCCTAAAACGATTTGCGCCGCTTTTGGGGCGCGCGGCGTTGAATATAGCCACGGCGGGGGCTGCGCGTGAATTGGGCGATATTGGCGATGCATTGGCCGACACGTTGAACGACGAAGCCCAAAAAGCGTTGGATCATCTTTGGTCTGCCAGTGCGGCCCAACAAACCGCCCTTGAAAAGTTTCAAACGGCACTTGCGGATTTGGCCACAGAAAAGGGCCGGTTGATCGTGATTGTCGATGAACTTGATCGCAGCCGCCCCGATTATGCGTTAAGATTGCTTGAGGTCATGAAACATGCCTTTGGCACCGCTGGCGTGCATTTCGTGTTGGGCGTGAATTTGGCCGAATTGGCCCATTGCGTGCGCGTGGTTTACGGCCAAGGCTTTGACGGGGAACGGTATTTGCAACGCTTTGTGCAGGTGGAAATGCCAGTACGGTTGACGAAGGATTTGGGCGCGGGATACACGCGAAATAAACCAATGGCCAATTATGTTGGCAGTTTTCAACGGAATGAGGATAACGCCCTTACCCATGTTATACACTGGGTTTCGGAAAAAATACCTTTGACCTTTAGGGATATGCAAAGGTTCCACACGCTGTTTAGCCTTGTCGACATTTCATCCGGTCCCATCAGCGACGCGAGCTGCCGGGATGCTGAACACTATAAAATGTCTTGTCTTGTGGCGGCCCTGACTTTGCTTAAGGTGATCCGGCCATCTTCATATGATGCGCTGCGCCATGGGCGGGCGGATCAGGCAGAACTTGCAGGCATTTTCGATGTGTTTCCCAAGCCTGAGGGATTAGACGCGTGGGAGAAACTCGATCAATGTAACAAATGGTTTTTAGCCCATCTGTGTTATCATATCGGTCATCCAATCCCGGATGCGGTGAAAAACCAGCTTGGCATGGTGTCGGGCGGTGAAAATGATCAGACCGATCTATTCAACGCCGATCTGTTTGAACAGATAGAGGCGTTCAAGGTATAACCCTATAAACCCCGCCGCCAATCACACCACCAAGATCACCGCCCGCGCAGGCGGGTGTATGTTTCTAAAGCCCCAGTTTTTTCGCCACGATCTCATTCACCGCTTTGGGGTTGGCTTTGCCGCCCATGGCTTTCATCACTTGGCCCACGAACCAACCGGCCAGTTTGGGGTTGGCCTTGGCTTTTTCGACTTGGGCGGGGTTGGCGGCGATGATATCATCGACCGCACCCTCAATCGCGGCGGTATCGGTGACTTGTTTCATGCCGCGTGTTTCCACAATCTGGGCCGGGTCGCCGCCTTCGGTATAGATGATTTCAAACAAATCCTTGGCGATTTTGCCCGAAATTGTATCTGCCTTGATCAATTTGATGATCCCGCCCAATTGCGCAGGCGATACGGGCGATGCGGTGATTGTGGTCTCGTCTTTATTTAAACGACCGAATAATTCATTGATCACCCAATTGGCGGCGGCTTTGCCGTCACCGGCCTCGGCTAGGGTGGCCTCAAAATAATGGGCGGCCTCCAGATCGGCGGTTAGAACGCTGGCATCATAATCCGACAGGCCGTAATTGGTCATAAACCGCGCCTTTTTGGCATCGGGCAATTCGGGCAATCGGGCCTTGATATCATCGACCCAAGCCTGTTCAATTTCCAATGGCAACAGGTCAGGATCAGGGAAATAGCGATAATCATGCGCCTCTTCTTTGGAACGCATCGACCGGGTTTCGCCTTTGTCGGGGTCGTATAGGCGGGTTTCTTGTTCGATTTGGCCGCCCGATTCCAAAATGGCGATTTGGCGGCGGGCCTCAATTTCGATGGCTTGTTGAATAAAGCGCATTGAATTCATGTTTTTGATTTCGCACCGCGTGCCAAGATGGCCGAAATCTTGGGTTTCCTGATACCGTTCATAGGCCCCGGGCAGGCACACGGATACATTCACATCGGCGCGCATATTGCCGTTTTGCATATTGCCATCACATGTGCCCAAGTAAAGCATGATCTGGCGCAATTTGGCGATATAGGCGGCGGCCTCTTCTGGGCTGCGAATATCGGGGCGCGACACGATTTCCATCAAGGCCACGCCGGTGCGGTTGAGATCAACAAAAGATAATGCGGGGTCCATATCATGGATGGATTTTCCCGCATCTTGTTCTAGGTGGATGCGTTCAATGCGCACCACGCGCGCGGTGCCATCGCCCAATTCGACCAAAACCTCGCCCTCGCCGACGATGGGGTGGTAAAGTTGGCTGATTTGATAGCCTTGCGGCAGATCGGGGTAAAAGTAATTCTTGCGATCAAAGGCGCTGTGCAGGTTGATGGCGGCCTTTAGGCCAAGCCCGGTGCGCACGGCCTGGGCCACGCAATATTCGTTGATCACCGGTAACATACCGGGCATGCCGGCATCCACAAAGGCAACATTGGCATTGGGTTCGGCCCCGAATTTGGTGGATGCGCCGGAAAATAATTTCGCGTTTGACGATACCTGGGCGTGGACTTCCATCCCGATGACAAGTTCCCAATCATGTTTGGCGCCGGAAATCACTTTGGGTTTGGGCAAATCATAGGTCAGGTCAAGCATGGCGGGATCCTTAGTCGCGTGTGTGTTTTGGCTTTAGGGCAGGTCGCGCAGCGGGGCAAGGGGGCGTGTGCATAGGGTAGATTGGCTTGGTGTGTTTCAACTGCGCAGCATGCCTATAATATCATAGGTTTGATCCAAAATCGGGGCGGTGATGGCGCGCGCGCGCTCAGACCCACGCGCAAGGATGCGGTCAATTTCGGCCTGATCTTGCATCAGGCGCGCCATTTCCGATGATATCGGCGCCAATTTCGCCACCGCCAAATCGGCAAGCGCGACTTTGAAATGGCCAAATAACGCCCCTGCATGGTCGTTTAACACCGCCTGTTGGGGAATATCGGCCAAGGCGGCATAGATATTGACAAGGTTGCGCGCCTCTGGCCGTGTTTCAAGATCTGCGACGCGTACGGGCAATGGGTCGGGGTCGGTTTTGGCCTTGCGGATCTTTTTGGCAATCGCATCGGCATCATCGGTCATGTTGATACGGGTTTTGTCGGATGGATCAGATTTGGACATTTTCCTTGATCCGTCTTGCAGGTTCATCACACGGGTGGCCGCGCCCTCAATCACTGGTTCGGGGATGGGAAAGAAATCAACCCCGTAATCATGGTTGAATTTGGTCGCGATATCGCGGGTCAATTCCAGATGTTGTTTTTGGTCATCGCCCACCGGCACATGGGTGGCGTGATAGAGTAAAATATCGGCGGCCATCAGCGCAGGATAGGCGAATAGGCCAAGGGATGCGGCCTCGGCGTTTTTGCCGGCTTTGTCTTTCCATTGCGTCAGGCGCCCCATCCACCCCAATTGCGCGTGTTCGGGCACTTGGGATTGGTTGATCAGAATGGATTTTTCAGGGTCAATCCCCGATGCGATAAAGCCTGCGCATAATTCGCGCGTGTTGCGGCGCAACGTGTCGGGCGTGATGAAATTGGCGGTGATGGCGTGCAGATCCACCATGCAATAAATGGTTTCATGGCTGCCTGCGTTTTGCATATCGACAAAGCGTTTGATCGCCCCCAAATAATTGCCAAGTGTCAATCCCCCTGAGGGTTGAATGCCGGAAAAGACGCGCGGGGTAAATTTTGGATTTGCCTGTGTCATAAATGTGTTGCCTTGATTGTGATGCGCATCTGGCCGGGGCTGGCCAAGTGTTGGTTTATCGCTTACCCATAAGGGGCAAATTCGTCAACCAAGGCTTGGCCCATGTCAGATCATTCAGACCACAACGCATCCCCCTTTCATCAATTGCCCCCTGTTGTGGTGGCCTTGGCCGTGGTGATTGGCGGTGTCGAGGTGATGTTTCAACTGGCCGCATTGGGTTTGATCGGCGGTGCGCAGGGCGTGGGCTGGCGCCTTGCCGCTATGCGCGATTATGCGGTGCTTGATGCCATCGCCACGGCAATGTGGAACAATCAGGTGATTTTATGGGATCATATGCTGCGGCTTATTGCCTATTCTTTGATCCATGTTGGTGGGTTTCATGCGGTGATGGTGGTGGTGTTTGTGCTGGCGCTGGGCAATTATGTGGGGCGTGTCTTTGCCCCATTGGCGGTTTTGGCGGTGTTTTTCGGATCGGCCATTTTGGGCGCATTGGCAGACACCCGTCTTATCTATTCCTTCTAATTGTTTGGTATCTCTTGCATGTAGGATCTGATTAACTGCTTGATTGTATTTCTGATGGACTGATGAAATCGCTTCATATTCAGCTTCAAGTTTTGCTTTTTGTTGTTGTAATGATCGGATTCTATTGTCTA
>CAZPSB010000008.1:5190-18844 GCA_964589025.1 uncultured Jannaschia sp.
GCATTGGCATTTGTGATCATACTCGATAGCCCCGCCCCCCTGGTCGGAGGCTATCCGGGGGCCTATGGGTTGATTGGGGCGCTTACCTATATTCGGTGGATGAATCTGGGCTTTGCCGGTGAAAACCAGATGCGTGCCTTTGGCTTTGTGGGCGTGTTATTGGCGATCCAGCTATTATTTGCGCTGATTGATGGGCGCTATGAAAATGTCATATCCGATATGTCGGGTTTTGTGGCCGGGTTTTTGTTGTCCTTTGTGGTCAGCCCCGGCGGGGTGGCGCGCCTATTGGCCCGTCTGCGACAACGTTAGCCTATATCAGTGCAGCCACCCCACACGGATGTTATCGCCAACCCCCAAAAGGCCGCCTGCTGCATAAATCATCCCCCGGCCCAAATTGAACCAAATGGCCAGTGTTTCGCGCATCAATAAGGTGATCCCCCCGCCTTGGCGTATACGCCCTGCGGGGTAAAGATCTATATCGCGCGCGCCAAATGCCGCAAAGGATACCCCCGCCCGTGGCAGGTGAAAGGTTTCGGTCACGATAATAATGCGCTGGTCATTTTCATAATATGGCCGGGTGAATAGGGCGTTTTGCAAGGTCGATTGGGCGTGATGTTCCAATATGACGTCATGTGGCGGAATGCCCGATACCTGCGCCATGGTGGCCGCGCTTGAGGGATTTTGAACTGTAGGGTTGGTTGGCAAAGGGTGCCCCCCTGTAAACACCACCAAAGGCGCCGCGCCTGCGCGATATAATGCACCACAGGTTTCGGCGCGCATGATACTGCCGGGGCCAAGACCGTGATCTTGCGTCATGCCCGCGCCTAGGCAGATGATCACATCGCCTTGTGGCATTGGTTTGTAGATGGGCCAAAGATATGTCCAACCCAACACGGCGATAAATGTTATGCCCCAGACATATACACATAGGCGGATCAGACGATATATTAGGGAAATGAAATAAAACACCGCATCCTGCCATCGTTTCGGGCGCATCTTTGCGCAGGCCGGTTTGTTATGTCTGATCTTAGTGGCAAATGACAGGCCCCTTTGTGCAAAGGTTGCCTTGACCCTTGGCGGCATATCCCATACTAGACGCTTTATTCAGGCCTGTGGATTCGTCCCGGGCCTGTTATTGCTATTGAAATGGCATATCGAAATCGCGCCGGATTATCCCGGCACATAGAAACGGAAGACAGAAAGTATGGCACTCAAGTCGTATAAACCGACGACGCCGGGCCAGCGTGGGCTGGTTCTGATCGACCGTTCGGAGCTTTGGAAAGGCCGCCCGGTCAAATCCCTAACTGAGGGTTTGACAAAATCAGGCGGACGGAACAATACCGGGCGGATTACATCACGTCGTCGTGGTGGGGGCGCAAAGCGTCTTTATCGCATCGTAGATTTCAAGCGTAACAAGCTTGACGTTCAGGCCATTGTGGAACGGATCGAATATGACCCCAACCGCACCGCCTTTATTGCATTGATCCGCTATGAAGATGGCGAACAGGCCTATATCCTTGCCCCGCAGCGTTTGGCCGTGGGTGATGCGGTTGTCGCATCCGCCAAGGCAGATATCAAACCCGGCAACGCGATGCCCTTTTCCGGCATGCCCATCGGGACAATTGTTCACAATATCGAATTGAAAGCCGGCAAAGGTGGCCAAATCGCCCGGGCCGCAGGTACATATGCGCAATTTGTTGGCCGCGATGGCGGTTATGCGCAGATCCGCCTAAGTTCAGGTGAACTGCGCATGGTGCGTCAGGAATGCATGGCAACCGTTGGTGCGGTATCCAACCCTGACAATTCAAACCAGAATATCGGCAAAGCGGGCCGTAACCGCCACAAGGGCATTCGCCCATCTGTGCGTGGTGTCGTTATGAACCCGATCGACCACCCCCATGGTGGTGGTGAAGGCCGCACATCTGGTGGCCGTCATCCCGTGACACCTTGGGGTAAACCCACCAAGGGCGCACGCACCCGCAACAAGAACAAGGCGTCGCAAAAGCTGATCATCCGCTCGCGGCACGCCAAGAAGAAAGGGCGCTGATTTATGGCTCGTTCTGTATGGAAAGGCCCTTTTGTCGACGCGTATGTCCTCAAGAAAGCCGAAGCTGCGCTTGAATCCGGGCGCAATGATGTGATCAAAATCTGGTCGCGTCGATCCACCATTCTACCCCAATTTGTTGGGCTGACCTTTGGTGTATATAATGGCCAAAAACATATTCCTGTTTCTGTAACCGAAGATATGATCGGCCAGAAGTTCGGTGAATATTCGCCAACCCGCACCTATTACGGCCATGCGGCCGACAAAAAAGCGAAAAGGAAATAAGCCATGGGCAAGGATAAAAATCCCCGCCGCGTGGCGGATAATGAGGCGATGGCCAAGCTGCGCATGTTGCGCACCAGCCCGCAAAAGCTAAATCTTTTGGCCGCTATGATTCGCGGTAAAAAAGTTCAAACGGCGATTAATGATCTGACCTTTTCGAAAAAGCGGATCGCGATTGATGTGCGCAAATGCCTTCAATCGGCCATTGCGAATGCCGAAAACAACCACAATCTTGATGTGGATGAATTGATCGTGGCCGAGGCCTGGGTTGGTAAAAACCTGATCATGAAACGCGGTCGCCCCCGTGCGCGTGGCCGGTTTGGGCGCATTCATAAACCATTCTCGGAACTCACCATCAAGGTGCGTCAAGTTGAGGAGCAAGCCTAATGGGACATAAGGTAAACCCAATCGGCATGCGGCTTCAGGTCAACCGCACCTGGGACAGCCGCTGGTATGCTGACAGCAAAGATTACGGTGATCTTTTGATGGAAGATCTGAAAATCCGTGAATTTGTTGAAAAAGAATGCAAACAGGCCGGCATTAGCCGCGTGGTCATCGAACGCCCGCATCGCAAGTGCCGTGTGACAATCCACACCGCCCGCCCTGGTGTGATCATCGGTAAAAAAGGTGCTGATATCGAAACACTTCGCAAGAAAATCGCGAAGATGACCGATAGTGAACTGCACCTCAATATCGTTGAGGTTCGCAAACCCGAACTGGATGCGGCGCTTGTATCTGAAAGCATTGCACAGCAACTTGAACGTCGTGTATCTTTCCGCCGTGCCATGAAACGCGCAGTGCAAAATGCGATGCGCTTGGGGGCGTTGGGTATTCGTGTGAATGTGGCCGGTCGTCTGGGTGGTGCAGAAATCGCGCGCACAGAATGGTATCGCGAAGGCCGCGTGCCTTTGCACACATTGCGTGCCGATATTGACTATGCACATGCCGAGGCCGAAACGCCCTATGGTATTATCGGGATCAAAACCTGGATCTTCAAAGGCGAGATCATGGAACATGACCCACAGGCCCGTGATCGTAAGTCGCAGGAATTGCAGGATGGCCCCGCCCCACGTGGCGCATCCGGCGGCCCGCGTCGTGATCGTTAAGACTGAGGTTTGAGAAATGTTACAACCCAAACGTACAAAATTCCGCAAACTTCACAAAGGCCGCATCAAAGGTGAGGCCAAAGGCGGATCTGATCTGAATTTTGGCACTTATGGCCTTAAGGCATTGCAACCTGAACGCGTCACCGCGCGTCAGATTGAGGCCGCCCGTCGGGCCATGACGCGCCATATGAAACGCCAAGGCCGTGTATGGATTCGTATTTTCCCTGATACGCCTGTGACCTCAAAACCGGTTGAGGTTCGGATGGGTAAAGGTAAAGGGTCTGTTGATTACTGGGCGTGCAAGGTCAAACCTGGGCGCATCATGTTTGAAATCGACGGTGTATCTGAACCCATCGCGCGTGAGGCCCTGCGCCTTGCGGCAATGAAGTTGCCGATTAAAACACGGACCGTGATACGCGAAGACTGGTAAGCGATTTTTCGCTTATGGTTATCAAATCCCTCTTGTGTCTATACAAGGGGGATTTTTTTTGTTAAGATTTTAACGATCAAGTAATCTTTAACTATCTGTGCATGCTTTATCGAAATAAATATTTGATGATTTGTGGCGGCATACCACATGGGTCGAGGTGTATAAAATGACTAAACTGCCTGTAATGTTGATTGTTTGTGCTGCTTTGGCTGCTTGCGGTGGTGGCGGTGGTGGCACTGGCACAGGTGGTACTGGCACAGGCGGCGGTGGTGGCACTGGCACTGGCGGTGGTGGCACAGGCGGCGGCGGTGGCACTGGCGGTGGTGGTGGCGGCACCGGGAGTGGGAACGGCCCCAGCGCCGGGTCTGCCTATGGCTATTATAGCCTAAATGATACAACCGCGACTGTCACCAGCACCCTTGGTGGGTCTGCGGTGCAGGTTAACCGAACCCAAAGCACCGCCAGCGTGGTGGGTGTATCAGGCACGCTTACGCATAATACGGGCAATACAACCGTGACCGATGGCACATATAATATGGTTGATGCCAATGGGTTTGATGCGAATGGTGATTTGACCGATGGCACAACCACAATCAACGGGGGCAACAATACAAACCCTTATGAATATGTGACCCCGTTCAATCACCAATATACCATCCAAGGGAATACCTTTATCGTATTGGGTGTCATGGGTGCGCAAACTGGCGCATCGGATGTGCCAACCACAGGTAGCGCAACCTATAATGGCGGATTGCAAGCGACATACGCACCGCGTTCAGGCACAGGTGGGGTTAATTTAAGTGGAGACAGCACCGTATCGGTTGATTTCGCAGCCGGGTCTGTGGATGTTCAGTTGGACAATTTTACGGCCCTAACCATTGGCACGGGTCAATCTGCAACCGCCCCTGCAGATAGCATTCGAATTAATGGAATGCAGATTTCCGGCAATGGGTTTTCCGGGGGTACGTTTTCGGCGCAATCGAATGGGCAAAACGCCAATATCCTTGGCACAGGCGTGACCACAAATGCCCAAGGCACATTTTTTGGCTATAACGCCACAGATTTGGCCCCCGATGAAGTTGGCGGGTCATTCTTGTCAAACGGGTCAACAGCGGGGATTTCAGGCATCTTTATAGCTGATTAACCAAATTTCATACACCCATATGTGATGTATGGGCCACAGGCAAATTGATCTTGGTTAATGCGACATTAACTTTAATCTTCCTGCCTGCGCAGAATTGTGCCACCTTAGAAAAAATTTATGGGTGGGATGTAGAATTATGGCTATTAGCGTGAACAAACTAGCGTTTGCATGCCTTAGCTTGGCATTGGTTGTCTGTGGTGGTGGCGGCGGTGTTGGCGGACCCCAATATTATGACCTATTAAACAATACCGCCGCCGCAACCAGTGATATCACTGGGTCAACGCTCAATTCTAGCTCAACAGCCGGTACAATTAACGTTGTAGATGTCACAGGTTCAATCCGGCATGATACTGGTCAAACAGATGTGTCTGACGGTCGTTATACGCTAATTGATCCGAATGGTTTTGATGCCGGCAATGATCTTAGGGATGGCATATCGATCATCAATGGCGGCGTGACCTATGATTATGCTACGATGTATACTCAAAATTATATGTCTGGTGGCAACAATTACGACAATATAGGCGTCTTTGGGATTGGCACACGCATATCTGATGTGCCAACCGGTGGGCAGGCCGTATATACAGGCCAATCCTCATTAGGGTATGCAACCACATTTTCAAACGGCTTTGGGGCCACCGGAACGGCACGGGTTACCGCAGATTTTGCCGCCGGTGAGGTCGATGTCGATATGACGAATTTCACAAATGGTGGCTCGTCCGTGACATTCGGGGGCGCTGACAGGGTTCAGATTACCGGTATGACGATTACAGGAAATCGGTTTGCAGATGGGTTTATAAGTGCAACTGCCAACGGTCAGGCCAATAATAGCACAACATTTGGTACTGGTATAACAGGTCGAGCCCGAGGTAATTTTTTCGGGTATGATAGCACAATATCCGCCCCCGATGAGGTTGGCGGTGCCTTTTACGCCAGTGGTTCAAACGGTGCATTGGTTGGCACATTCATCGCCGATTGATTGATTTGGCATATCCTGCATGACATGGCCCGTTGCGCCCCTTGCAATGGGCCATTTTATTTGCAAAAGGCACCCATTCAAACTTGCAGCTGAAAACATTTCGGGTAACATCATATAAATGCATGCTGAAACGCGTAAGGCATCTAATGGTCTTGCGCGGTTTCTTTATTTGGGCTTACACTAAAAAGACAAATTTTTAGGGAATGGCCATGACCGATCAATCACATTTATTGAATTTCGATTTGGTCGACTTTTTGCCGTTTCAAATGTCGGCCATTGCCACCCGCCTATTTGCCCGCATTATTGAAGAGGCGGGTTTGCAAATCCCCGAATGCCGCCTTGTGGTTGAACTTAGCGAAAAGGGCAAGGCCGAGGTCAAGCGCCTGCAACGGGCCGCGCGCAAAATCGAATCGGATTTGTTAGATCGTTTGCAACCCGAAGATCGTGCATATTTGACCACCACAATCAACGCGCTTTATTCTGTATCATAACGTCACAAGCCCTAGGCGTGGTGCATATTTCACCTATATTGCGCGATTATGAAACCCTGTCTTGAAATTCAAAATTTGGTGAAATCCTTTCACACCCCCGAAGGCGTTTTGCGTGTTCTTGATGGTGTGACGCTTACCTTGAATGCGGGTGAAAGCTTGGCATTAACCGGCGAAAGCGGGTCAGGCAAAAGCACGCTTTTGCATATTGCCGCCACGTTAGAGGATATGGATACAGGCGATATTCGCATCAATACCACCGCGCTTGCCGGGTTGTCAGATTGGCAAAAATCGGCCCTGCGGCGGCGTGATATCGGGTTGGTTTTTCAGGGCTTTAACCTGATTCCATCGTTGAATGTGGCGCAAAATATCGCCTTTCAGGCCCGTTTGGCCGGGCGGTTTGATCCGGCCTTTTGCGATGATCTGGCGCTGCGGCTTGGATTGGTCGGGGTGAAAACCCGATTTCCCGAAGGTTTATCGGGCGGCCAACAACAACGTGTGGCAATTGCGCGCGCGATTGCACCGCGCCCGTCTTTGATTTTGGCCGATGAACCAACCGGCAATCTGGATGAAACCACCGCCGATGCAGTTTTGGATTTATTGTTGGATTTAACACGCGAAACGCAGGCGGGTTTGTTGATGGTGACGCATTCGCCGCGCATTGCCGCACGGCTGGATCGGCATTTGCATTTGTCGCAGGGTCGTTTGGCCCCGGTGCCGTGATGCGGGGGCTTGTGTTTATCACGCTGCTGTCACATTGGCGCAGGCGGCCTGCGCAATTGGTGGTTTTGGTCATTGGTCTGGCCTTGGCCACGGCGTTATGGGCCGGTGTTCAGGCCCTTAATGCCGAGGCCCGCGCTGCCTATGACAGGGCGGCGCAAACGCTTGGCCAAGATCAATTACCGCGTTTGCGTGCCACTTATGGGGCGGGCGTGACAGTTGCGGCCTATGCGGATTTGCGCAGCCAAGGGTATCGCGTATCACCGGTGATTGCCGGGGTTTGGGATATTGGGCCGGGGGCGGGGGCAATCAACCTTGTGGGGTTTGATATATTGACACTGCCCGATGCCGCCCGCCATCCGGTGGATATGGGCGCGGATGACTTTGATCTTGCTGCATTTCTGACCCCGCCGGGCGTGGTATTGATGCGGGATGGGCCGGTTGGCATACCGCCACCCGGCCCGAATGCGCCACGCATCCAAGTCGTTGATACCATCGCCCCCGGCACGGCCATCACCGATATCGCCACCGCAGCGCGGATATTGGGCCGATCTGATATATCCTATCTGTTGGTTGATCCGATACAACCCACCCATTTGCCGCCGCTTGATGCGATGCCAGGTTTTGCCTTGCAAGACCCGCAAACCGGTGCAGATATTGGGCGCCTGGCCGATAGTTTTCACCTTAACCTGACGGCATTTGGTTTGTTGGCCTTTGCGGTTGGCCTGTTCATTGTGCATGGCACGATTGGCCTTGCGGTGGAACAAAGGCGGGTGATGATTCGCAATTTGCGGGCGATGGGGGCGCCGTTGCGATTGGTCTTGGCCGCATTTGGGGCAGAATTATTGACCTTGGCCTTATTGGGTGGTGCCATTGGGTTGGGCCTTGGATTTTTGGCAGCTCAGGCTTTGATGCCCGGTGTGGCAGGCACATTGCAAGATTTATACGGCACATCCCTGACCCAAGACGTGCGGTTTCGCGGATCTTGGGTTGTATCTGGTTTGGCGATGGCCTTGGGCGGGGCGGTATTGGCGGGGGCGCAAAATTTCGTCAAAATCGCCCGGATGCCGGTCTTGGGGGCCGCGCGCCCGCAGGTTTGGGCCGGGTCCGGGGGGCGTGGTGCGGTGATGGTCTGGCGGGGCGGTACCATTCTTGGCCTGATATTGGCAGGCGGGGCGCTTGTTACATTTGGATCAGGCCTATGGGCGGGATTTGGGTTTTTAGCGGCGCTGTTATTGGCGGCGGCCTTGTTGGTGCCCATTGTGTTGATTGGCGTTTTATGGGCCATGATGCGCGGGGCACGATCGGTTATTTTGGGCTGGCTATTGGCCGATACGCGCCAAAATGTGCCGGGCCTATCTTTGGCTTTGACGGTTTTGATGTTGGCGCTGGCCACCAATATTGGCGTGACAACAATGGTAGGGTCTTTTCGGTCGGTCTTTATCGGATGGTTGGACCAACGCCTTGCCGCCGAGATATACCTAAACGCCCAAGATGCCGCCCAAGCCACGGCCATCGCCATTTCTATAGGCCCGCAGGTTGACGCGGTTTTGCCCAATATCAGCACATCCACCACGATTGATGGCCTGCCAGTTGAGGTTCTGGGCCTGGCCAGTCACCCTACATTCCACGATCATTGGCCTTTGTTGCAGGCCCGTGCCAACCCTTGGCCCGATTTTGATGCCGGCCAAGGCGTATTGATCAGTGAACAAATGGCCCGGCGGCAGGGTTTGGTTTTGGGCGATATGGTGGCGATTGCCCCCAATGCGCGCCTGCCTGTGATCGGGGTCTATTCCGATTATGGCAACCCGCGATCACAAATTGCGGTGCCTTATTCAATGTTTCAAACCCTTTATCCCGATATCACGCTGGATGCGCTGGCCATTCGGGTTGCACCCCAAGATGTGGCTGATCTTATCGCACAAATCAGGAATGAATTTGACCTGCCCGCCGATGCGGTCATTGATCAGGCAGGGGTGAAACGCCTATCGCTTGATGTATTTGAACGCACATTTCTTGTGACCTCGGCGTTGAATGTGCTGACCCTTGGTGTGGCGGGATTTGCGATTTTAACCAGCTTTTTAACCTTGGCCAATGCCCGCATTCCGCAATTGGCGCCCATATGGGCCTTGGGGGTGACGCGCAGGCATTTGGCATGGTTTGAATTGGCGCGCACATTGATCTTGGTGGCAATCACATTTTGCATTGCCCTGCCGGTGGGTCTGATTTTGGCCTGGGGTCTGTTGGCCGTCGTGAATGTCGAAGCCTTCGGATGGCGCATTCCTTTGCGTTATTTCCCGGCTGATTATGCGGTTTTGGGCCTTTGGGGTATGGGGGCCGGCGTAGTATCTGTGGCGATACCAATGTACCGGCTGGCCCGCATTAGCCCAAACCGATTGCTAAAGGTGTTTTCCAATGATCGTTAGGTTGTGTTTGATGATATGCCTTTGCCTTGCCACCCCGCTTTGGGCGCAGGGTTTTGCCGGTTTGGGGCAGGGGGGCGATGGGTTTGCCATGCCGGCCCGGCCTGCGCAGTTTGATTTCCCACAAGATCATGGGCCGCATCCCGAATACCGAATTGAATGGTGGTATTTAACCGCCACTTTATCCGATACCCAAGGCAATGATTACGGTGTGCAATGGACGTTGTTTCGATCTGCCTTGCACCCGTTTGAGGCCGAAGGCTGGGCCAGCCCGCAGATCTGGTTCGCCCATGCCGGGGTAACGACGGCGCATCATCACTTTGCCGCCGAACGTCTGGCGCGCGGGGGCATCGGCCAGGCCGGGGTACAAACCGCACCCTTTCGCGCCTGGGTGGATGATTGGCACATGACATCAACCGCGCCTGCCGGGTCTGATGCCTTATCTATGTTGCGCATGGCGGCAGGGGGCGATGATTTCGCCTATGCGCTTGATCTTGCCGCCACTGGCCCGTTGATCTTTCATGGCCAAGATGGATTTTCGGTGAAATCGCCCGAAGGGCAGGCCAGCTATTATTATTCGCAACCTTTTTACCGGGTGCAGGGGCGGCTTGATCTGCCCACTGGCCCGGTTCAGGTCACCGGCGCGGCTTGGTTGGATCGTGAATGGTCATCCCAACCTCTATCGGCCACCCAACAAGGGTGGGATTGGTTTTCCCTGCATTTGGGTGATGGCGCGCGGGTCATGGGGTTTGGCCTGCGCGATATGCAAGGCGGGATTTACACCTCGGCCACGTGGATTGCACCTGATGGCGAAACCACCGCCTATGGCGATGGCGCATTGCGTTTGACACCATTGGATTATGCGCAGGTCGCAGGCCGCCGCGTGCCTGTCGAATGGCGGGTGGAATTGCCCGATCGCGGGCTGGATATCACCACGCGCCCTTTGAACCGGCAAAGCTGGATGGATGTCAGTATCCCATATTGGGAAGGCCCCATTCGGTTTTCCGGCACCCATGCGGGGCGCGGGTATCTGGAAATGACCGGCTATTGATCATGCCTGCCTTAGAGCTCTTGAGTTTCGGCGAAAACCTGTCATCACAGGTGGCAACATTTGACGGAGCCCCCATGTTTACCGCCACATTTATAACCCATCCCGATTATGGGCTTGATGATTGTTTAGTGAAGGATTTTGCCCGCCAATATCGCGGGGCGGCCCCGATCTGGCTTGGCCCGGATGCCGCGCAGGTGGGCCTGCCGGATTGGACAGGCAATGCCGCGCAAAATAGCGCAATGTCGCGCGATCAGGCGCGATTGCAGGATCAAGGTGTTGATCTGGTGGTGCAACCGGGCCATGCGCGGCGCAGGCCGGTGGTATTGGCCGATATGGATTCAACCATGATCGAACAAGAATGCATTGATGAATTGGCCGATCACGCCGGTATTGGCGAAAAGGTAAAGGAAATCACCGCCCTTGCCATGGATGGCAAATTGGATTTCGAACAAGCCCTTGAGGCGCGGGTGGCGTTATTAAAGGGCCAGCCCGCCACCATGATCGACACCGTATTGCAAAACCGCATTTCCCTTATGCCCGGGGCGGCGGTTTTACTGGCTACGATGAAGGCAAATGGGGCATATGCGGCGCTGGTTTCCGGCGGGTTTACCGCGTTCACAGCGGCGATTGCGCAACAATTGGGCTTTGATGAACACCGCGCCAATAGGCTTGTGGCAAAAGATGGTGTTTTGACCGGCACCGTGACCAAACCGATCTTGGGCCGCGCGGCCAAGGTTGAGGCATTGCAACAGATCACGGCCAAGATGGGCCTTGCCCATGATGATGTTTTGGCCGTAGGCGATGGCGCAAATGATTTGGGCATGTTGGGCGCGGCAGGCCTTGGCGTGGCAGTTCATGCCAAACCATCGGTGCAGGCGCAGGCGCGGTATTGCATCAATCACGGGGATTTAACGGCATTATTGTATCTGCAAGGATACCACCATAATGAATTCGTGACGCCCTAACGCATATCCCCGCCACTGTGATACAGCAGCGGGGATAAGGATTATTCCGCCGGAACGGGCTGTGCCTCATGTGCCAAAGGATAAGGCAGTTTATCCAACATTTCCTTGGGGCATATTTGTACGAAATGCGCAGATTCATCCGCCCAATTGTGCAATATATGGGCCGCGCGTTGTGATCGGGTTTCGGCGGCATGGCGTTCGATTAAATCTTTCAGCTGCGCCTGCCAATGCGGGTGGGTGACAGCGCAAGACACCAGTGTTTCAAAATTGATATTCGGCATCATACTGTGATCGGGATCGTATATATAGACCATCCCACCGGTCATGCCTGCGCCGAAATTCGTGCCGATTTGGCCCAAGATGACCGCCACACCGCCGGTCATATATTCACACCCGTTTGAACCGCAGCCCTCGACCACCACTTTGGCCCCTGAATTGCGCACGGCAAAGCGTTCACCCGCCCGGCCTGATGCGAATAAATACCCATCCGTTGCGCCATACAGAACCGTATTGCCGATGATCACATTTTCGGCGGCTTTCAGGGGGCTGTCTTGTGCAGGTTTGACAATGATTGTGCCCCCCGACAGGCCCTTGCCGACATAATCATTGGCATCGCCTGATACCTCAAGCTTTAGGCCAGGTGCGGCAAACGCGCCCAAAGATTGCCCGGCGGACCCTTCCAGTTTCACCGTTAGGTGATCAGGTTGCAATGTGTTGCGCATGCCAAAAGTTTGCACGATATGGCTTGAAATGCGCGTGCCGATGGTGCGATGCGTGTTTTGCACCGCATAGGATAATTGCATCTTTTCACCATCTTTCAAGAACCGCGCCGCATCGCGCACAATTTGCGCATCCAGCGTGTCAGGCACGGCATTGCGGTCGCGGTGGCGATTATAGGTGATCTGATCTGCCCCATCAATCGTGATCAATAATGGGTTCAAATCCAGATCATCCAGATGCGCCGCGCCGCGGCTGACTTGGGTCAACAAATCGGCCCGGCCAATCACATCATCCAAAGACCGCGCGCCGATTTGCGCCAGAATTTCACGCACCTCTTGCGCATAAAATGTGATCAGGTTTACAACCTTATCGGCATTGCCGGTGAATTTTTCACGCAGCTTTTCATCCTGCGTACACACACCCACAGGGCAGGTATTGGATTGGCATTGCCGCACCATGATACACCCCATTGCAATCAGGGCCGCGGTGCCGATACCGTATTCTTCGGCGCCCATCATCGCGGCCATGACGATATCGCGCCCGGTGCGCAACCCCCCATCGGTGCGCAAGGTCACCCGGTCACGCAGTTTGTTCATCGCCAAAACCTGATGGGTTTCGGTGAGGCCCATTTCCCAAGGCAGGCCCGCATATTTGATAGATGTCGCAGGCGATGCGCCCGTGCCGCCATTATGGCCTGATACTAAAATCACATCGGCCTTGGCCTTGGCCACACCTGCCGCAATCGTGCCCACCCCAGATGAGGCCACCAATTTCACCGTGACCTTGCAGCGCGGGTTGATTTGTTTCAGGTCATAAATCAACTGCGCCAGATCTTCGATGGAATAGATATCATGGTGTGGTGGGGGGGAAATCAGTGTCACACCTTTGGTGGAATGACGCAAACGCGCAATCAAATCGGTGACTTTCATGCCCGGCAATTGCCCGCCTTCGCCGGGTTTGGCGCCTTGGGCGACTTTGATTTCCAATTCTTCGCAATGGTTTAGATATTCCGCCGTGACCCCAAATCGGCCCGATGCCACCTGTTTGATCTTGGCCGATGGGTTGTCGCCATTGGGTTCGGGCACGAAATGTGCGGGGTCTTCGCCGCCTTCACCGCTGTCGGATTTTGCGCCGATCCGGTTCATCGCAACATTCAAAACCTTATGTGCCTCGGGGCTAAGCGCGCCCAAAGACATGCCGGGTGTGACAAATCGTTTGCGGATTGCGGTGATGGATTCAACCTCGTCTATGGCGATGGGTTCACCCAATGGTTTGATATCCAACAAATCGCGCAGATGTATG
>CAZPSB010000008.1:18854-21018 GCA_964589025.1 uncultured Jannaschia sp.
TTCCGCATCCCGTCCGAATATCGTTTCCACAATGCATATGACCCATTGGTGCAGGCCGTTTGCAAAATATGCATCGCGGTGGATTCCCATGCATGTTTTTCGCCGGATTTGCGCGCCTTGTAAAACCCGCCAATCGGCAACACATCTTGGCCCATGGTCCATGCCTTGGCATGGGTGCCTTGGGCGGCCTGTTGCAGGCCCGCAACCCCGATGCCGGAAATGCGCGAAATCATACCGGGGAAATATTCAGCCACCAAAGCGCGTGACAGGCCCACGGCCTCAAAATTCAAACCGCCGCGATAAGATGAGATGACCGAAATTCCCATTTTCGACATGATCTTTAACAGGCCCGCATCAATCGCCTTGCGATAGCGTGCGGTGGCCTCGGTCAGGGTGCCTTGCATGATGCCGCGATCAATGCGGTCTGCGATGCTGTCTTGGGCCAGATAGGCATTCACAGTGGTTGCCCCGCAGCCGACCAAAACGGCAAAATAATGCGGATCAACACATTCGGCAGACCGAATGTTCAACGAACAAAATGTGCGTAACCCTTGTTTGGTCAACCAGCTATGCACCGCCGATGTTGCCAAGATCATCGGCATGGCCACGCGGGTGGCATTTTGGGCGCGGTCGGTCAACACGATATGGCCGGCACCGGATCGCACGGCCTCTTCTGCTTCGGATCGGATACGATCAAGCCCTTGACGCAGCGCGCCTTTTTCGCCCCCCGCCGGGAATGTGCAATCAAGGGTGGTCACGCTATCGCCAAAATAGTCCACCATTTTGTTGAACTGGGCGTTGCTGACAAAGGGGCTGTCCAGCATCAAAATTTCGGTCTGGCTTGAATCTTCGTCCAGCACATTTTTCAAATTGCCGAACCGTGTCTTTAGGCTCATGACGCGGTATTCGCGCAAACTGTCAATCGGAGGGTTCGTGACCTGACTAAAGTTTTGGCGGAAATAATGCGACAAGGGGCGGTATTGGCTGGATAAAACCGCCGAGGGTGTGTCATCGCCCATACTGGCCAAGGCTTCTTTGCCATCAGATGCCATCGGGGCCAGGATTTGTTCTAGATCTTCGGTCGAAAACCCGGCGGCGATTTGGCGGCTGCGCAAATCATGGCCTTGGTATTCGGCGGTTTCGGTCAAGCCATCGGTTTTAGATGTCAGATCGGTGATCTTTTTCACCCAGTCGCCAAAGGGGCGGGCCGTGGCCAGCGTGTTTTTGATTTCGGTGTCATGATATAGGGTTTGGGCCTGCATATCGACGCCAATCATTTGCCCCGGCCCAAGCGCGCCTTTTTCAATAACGCGTGCCTCATCAATTGGGACCATGCCGGTTTCAGACCCGGCGATTAACATGCCATCGCCCGTCACGACATAGCGCATGGGGCGCAACCCGTTGCGATCAAGGCCTGCACAGACCCAACGCCCATCGGTCATGGCCAAGGCGGCGGGGCCATCCCAAGGTTCCATCACCGAATTGCAATAGGCATACATATCACGCCATTCTTTGGGCAAATCAGATGCCGATTGCGACCAGGCCTCGGGCACCATCATGGTTTTGGCCATGGGTGCGGTGCGGCCCGCGCGGACCAGAACCTCAAACACCGAATCAAGCGCCGCAGAATCGGATGCACCATCGGCAATGATGGGTTTGATATCTTCGGCCATATCGCCGAAATTTTGCGATGATAACCGGATTTCATGGCTTTTCATCCAGTTCACATTGCCCTTTAGGGTGTTAATTTCCCCATTATGGGCCAACATGCGAAACGGTTGTGCCAACCACCATTGCGGGAATGTGTTGGTGGAATAGCGTTGGTGATAAATCGCAAAGGCCGATTCAAACCGTTCATCCTGAAGATCAGGGTAAAATTCCGCCACCTGTTCGGCCAACATCATGCCCTTATAGATAATAGACCGGCAAGACAGCGAACAGATATAAAGATCAGGCACATGCGCCTTGGCCGCCGCTTTTTCAATGCGGCGGCGGATCACGTAAAGTTCACGTTCAAATGTATCTTCGTCCACGCCTTTGGCGTTTGAAATAATAATTTGTTCAATTTCGGGCCGGGTGGCATTGGCCTTTTCGCCCAAAACGCGAATGTTAACCGGCACATGACGCCATCCATAAATCGAATGGCCCATGCGTAAAACCTCGG
>CAZPSB010000008.1:21061-24023 GCA_964589025.1 uncultured Jannaschia sp.
ATCGTACGGCAGGTTTCTTGTGCGCCGAAATCGGTGCGAGGCAAAAACACCTGACCCACAGCCATCATTTCATCGGTGCGGGGTTCATGCCCGGTACGGCGCACCTGATCATAGAAAAATTGCGGGGCGATTTGCACGTGAATACCTGCGCCATCGCCGGTTTTTCCATCGGCATCCACTGCGCCGCGATGCCACACGGCCTTTAGCGCATTGATCCCATTTTGCACCACTTGGCGCGATGGTTTGCCATCAATGGCCACAACCAAACCCACCCCACAGGATGCATGTTCATGTTCTGCGCGGTACAGGCCGGTGGCCTCGGCGGTGGCGCGGGCCTTTGTTTCACGGTCGATCCATGTCGCGTCAAACTGTGTCATGTTTTATCCTTTGAATTCGGGGCGCGCAGGACTGGCTGCGAGATATATGTATATGTCGATGAAATCATTGAATGATCGGCGCATCACCTTGGCCGGCGGGCAGGGATGACATGATCACGCTGCAATCATAGGCGGGATCAAGGGTTAAAAAACCGTCCTCGCCCGGTTCGATGAAATCAACCGGCGAACGGTCTTCTTGTTGTGTTGCGCCAAGCGCGTCGGTCGAGGTTTCAATCCCGCCGAAAAACAGCCGCCAATCGGGATCGACAAATTGATTGCCTGATGTGCGTATCATTCCGTCAGTGGTTTCATATTGGTACGAAAATTCAGTGATCAAAAGATCACGGCCATCAATTTCCGTGCGGCTGCCGGTCAATTGATCAAACCCGGTATAGTCACGTTGCGCACTGCCGCCGGGGCCGTCAAAGCGCATGGAAAACGCCATTGTATCGCTGCCGGTTGATAATAATTCGGTCAGATTGGCGGGGTCTTGTTCTGGTTCGACCAAGGTTGCGGTGATATTGGCCCGCAATATCCACGTCTGAAGCCACCGAAATTCACGATCATGCATCGCCAAGTGAAACGGCCCGTCTTGATCCATCGTAACGCGCCAATGATGCCCATCCGGCGCGCCTTGGCATGTCCAATAATGCGAAACACTGCACCCGCGCGATTGTACGGTCAAAAATGCGGTGCAGCCTTGGGGGACTTGAAAACGATCGCCCCCGCCAGTTTGGGCCGAAACAGGTGTGCCGGTTAGCGCGAAAACCAATATAACGGCCATGATCATTTTAGGCATGGTTATCATGGGTTTGCCTTTCGTTTATGCCGCCACAATTTGGGTGGCCAGTTTTTCCAAGATGGCGCTGGCGGCTTCGCGCCCATCACGAATGGCCCAAACCACCAAAGACGCCCCGCGCGCGATATCGCCAATGGCATAGACATTTTCAAGATTGGTGGCATGGGTTAGGAAATTGGTTTTCACCGTGCCCCAGCGCGTGACCTCAAGCCCTGGTGTATCCCAAAGGGTTGGCAAATCTTCGGGTTCAAAGCCCAAGGCCTCAATCACCAAATCGGCCTGTTCGGTGTAATCGGCGCCTTCAATCACCTCGGGCGATTGGCGGCCAGTGGCATCTGGTGCGCCCAGACGCATTTTCTGGATATGGACGGTGTTCACCGGATCCCCCGCAAAGGCGGTGGGGGAAGTTTGCCAAACGAATTCAACGCCTTCTTCTTCGGCATTCAAAACCTCACGTTGTGATCCGGGCATGTTGGCGCGGTCACGCCGATACAGGCATTTAACGGATGTCGCACCTTGGCGGGTGGCGGTGCGCACGCAATCCATCGCGGTATCACCCCCCCCGATGACAATCACGCGTTTGCCTGCGGCATTCAGCGTGCCAGATGTGAATTCGGGCACATCATCGCCAAAGCCGCGCTTGTTGGATGCGGTCAGATAATCAATTGCCCTGACAATGCCTTGTCCGCCCGCGCCGGGGGCCTGCAGGCGGCGAGATTTATAAACGCCGGTGGCGATGATCACAAAATCATGCTGTGCCTGAATATCGGCAAATGTGATATCGGCGCCCACATTGCAGTTCAATTTGAATTCAACCCCGCCTTGTTCCAACAATTCGGTGCGGCGGGTCACGATTTCCTTTTCCAGCTTAAAGCCCGGAATGCCATAAACCATCAACCCCCCGGCGCGATCATACCGATCATAAACCGTCACCTTCAGACCAGCCCGGCGTAACATATCGGCGGCGGCCAAACCACCGGGGCCTGCACCAATAATGCCCACCGATTCGCCACGTTCAGATTTGGGCGCAATCGGCATGACCCAGCCCTCGTCCCATGCGGTATCTGTGATGTATTTTTCAACCGCGCCGATGGTCACTGTGCCATGGCCGGATTGTTCGATCACGCAATTGCCTTCGCATAGGCGGTCTTGCGGGCAGATGCGCCCACAAATTTCAGGAAATGTATTGGTGGCCTGGCTGATATCATAGGCTTCGCGCAGGCGGCCTTCGGCGGTAAGTTTCAACCAATCGGGGATGTTATTGTGTAACGGGCAGTGATTCTGGCAATAGGGCACGCCGCATTGGCTGCATCTTGCGGCTTGATCCGCGGCTTTGTCGCGGGCATATTCGCCATAGATTTCGTTAAAGTCGGTTTTTCTGGTATCGGCGCTGCGCTTTTCAGGCATCGCCTGATCCAGGGATACGAATTTCAACATGGGTGCCCACCTGAAATGAAAGGTCATGGTTCAAGTCGTTCTATATCTTGTGAGTCGCAAAATGAAAAGTCATTAGTGCTGACCTATAAGCGTTTTTTCAACCCCATCACGCCGCCCGCATATAGTTGCAGTGATAAAATAGGTATCAACCGAAACATAATAACCATTAAATTTTTGATTAAATAGGGTAAAATATGGCAATCTGGCATTTGATAATCTTGGCCCTTATTCAGGGTGTAACCGAATTTTTGCCTGTTTCATCATCGGGGCATTTGATCTTATTGCCTGCATTGACGGCGCTTGATGATCAGGGGCAGGTCATTGATGTGGCCGTTCATCTGGGCACATT
>CAZPSB010000009.1:0-2305 GCA_964589025.1 uncultured Jannaschia sp.
GTGTTGGTTTGACATATGCATGGCGTTCATTCGACTTTGGCTTTGGTTATGAATTTGCAGGTGATGCAAATGGCCTAGGTCTAAGTGTTGCCTATGCAGCTGATTCTGGCCTAGAAGCTGGCCTTGCCTATGGTATGGCCGAAGATGTAGCTGGTGCTGGTATCGACACAACTAACATTCAGCTAAGCGCCGGTTATGATTTCGGTGCCTTCGCAGTTGGCTTTAACTACGGTATCGCAGAATCAACAAACGCCGGTGTAACAACCGACACAACCGGTTTCGGTTTGTCCGGTTCTTATGACCTAGGCGGCGGCGCGGCCCTACATTTGGGCATCGGGTCTGACGACGACGATTTGACAATGTCTTTCGGTGTTGCAATGGGCTTCTAATCCTTAGGGATTATGTCTATGAAAAGGCGGGTCTTTATGGCCCGCCTTTTTCATTTTGGGTGGCCTATGTCTTTTGCAGAAATCAAATCACAGGTTGAAACCGCCTTGGCCAAGGCCGGGCGCAGGGATGATTCGGTGGTTTTGATGGCCGTATCCAAACAACAACCCTTGGGTCGCGTAACCGCCGTTTTAGATGCCGGGCATCGTGTCTTTGGCGAAAACCGCGTGCAAGAGGCACAAACCCGTTGGCCGCCTTTCATCGAAACATATGGCCCGATTGATCTGCATTTGATTGGCCCATTGCAAACCAACAAGGCCCGTCAGGCGGTTGAAATTTTTGGTACCATCCATTCGGTGGATCGCATGAAATTGGCACATAAATTGGCTGATTTGGCCCAAGATCGCGGGCATTCCCCCGATCTTTTCGTTCAGATCAACACAGGCGAAGAACCGCAAAAGGCGGGCATTGCCCCCCATCAGGCCGATTCGGCCATTGCCGAAATGCGCGCGCTTGACCTGCCGATTAAAGGTGTGATGTGCATCCCCCCCGCGCAGGAAGAACCCAGTTTGCATTTCGCCCTTTTGGCCAAAATCGCCGCGCGCAATGGCCTAACGGGCCTATCCATGGGCATGAGCGCCGATTTCACAAAGGCCATTGAATTTGGGGCGACGCATATTCGCGTGGGATCTGCCATTTTCGGCGCGCGCGCGCCGCGTTCTATCGCAAATCCGGAATAATCAACCGCGTGCCATATCGCAGCCGCGCGGTGATCTGCCGTAAATCTTGCATGGCAAAGGCAATACATCCTGCCGTGGGGTGGCCGGGCCGCCGCCAGGCATGGATGAAAATCGCCGATCCCTTGCCGGGCGTGGCATCGGGCCAGTTCCAATCGGTGATCAACACAATATCATATTGCCGATCTGCCCGCACTAGGCGTTCATGCGAATACCGATAGGGCGCACGCACCATGTGGTTATAGGCGGCATCTTGTGCGTCATCTGACCATAGATCAAAGGGGCCAATTGGTTTGGCCCATGCATTGGGGCGCATCACGCGATCTGCCCGATACACGCACCCTATGATGCGATGCGTGCCAATGGGGGTTGCGCCATCGCCTTCGCGTTTGGCATCGCTTAGGCCTGTGCGCCCGATGGTGCATGCAAAAACCCGCCCCATAAACCGCACCCCATAGGGGGTAAGCACCATATCATGTGGTGTCATAAGATATGCCCTGATTTTTGGGCCTTGACGGTTAGGTAATCTGTGTTGTGCGGGTTGCGTTGCACGATCAAGGGCACGCGTTCGGCCACGGTGATCCCTGTATTTTGCATCATGGAAACTTTGCGTGGATTGTTTGTCATCAGGCGAATCGTGTTGATGTTCATTTGCTGTAACAGGCGCGCGCCGATGCGAAAATCGCGTTCGTCATCTTCAAAGCCTAGGCGGTGATTGGCCTCGACTGTATCAAAGCCCTGATCTTGAAGCGTATAGGCGCGCATTTTATTGGCCAGACCAATCCCGCGGCCTTCTTGGTTCAGGTATAGCAAAACCCCCCCGCCCGCCTGTGCCATCTGCGCCATGGCCGACTGCAATTGCGGGCCGCAATCGCATTTAAGCGACCCCAAAACATCCCCCGTAAAACAGGCCGAATGCAGTCGTGTTAAAACGGCATTGTTGAAATCAGGGCGGCCAATTTCAATCGCATAATGTTCGGTATCGCCATTATCGGGGCGATAGACATGCACGCGCCCGCTTTGTGATACCGCAAAGGGCACATTTGCGGCGGATACCCTGTGAAAGGCGTGTGATTGCGCCAGATCATCGGCAAGGGCGGTATCGCGAATCATTCCAAGGCCATGGGTCTGCGCGAATTCTGCGGCATTGGGGATCGCAAGGGCAATCACTGCGGGCAAAA
>CAZPSB010000009.1:2315-5660 GCA_964589025.1 uncultured Jannaschia sp.
TGTGTTGATTTGATCAATTGCAGGGCAAGGCGAAATGGCATCGCATCGCCACCGCGTTGGGTGTGAAATGGCCCCAGCATGGGCAGGGTTAAATCCCGCGCGGGGTCAATCACGCAATTCACCCAATGTGGGGTGGCATCACCAGGCAGGGTGATACGGGCAAGATCGCCATCATAGGCAGTGATTTTCAATGTCGCGGCCCGGCGCGCGGTGATTGCCAGCGTGGCGTTGGATGTGGTGAAAAAGGCAAACCGATTTGCAGATAAGGTTTCCGCCGCAGCAAATATAAGGCCCCCATCTTGCGCATCCACCGCCATCACCACGGGCAGGCCAAGGCGCAAATCGGTGCGCGCGCGGGCGATGATTTCCGTTGTGGTTGGTGAAAATGCCATTGGCCCCCCTTTGGGCAATGCAATAAACGTGGTCATTGTTTGAAACAATTCCCCCGCGGTTAACACGGCTGCGTGAGAATGTTTTTCAGGCGCTTGCGCAAAGTGATCTTATTTCACATGTCATGTCTTAGAAAGACATAGGGGTGCAAGATGGCAAGTGCGAAAAAAATTCTTTTGGTTGATGATGATGCAGATCTGCGCAGCGTTCTGGCCGAACAATTGGAAATGACCCAAGATTTCATGGTGTCGCAGGCTGATAGCGGGGCCAGTGGCATGGATGTGGTGAAAGATGCCAGTTTCGATATCGTCGTGCTGGATGTGGGTCTGCCCGATACAGATGGGCGTGAATTGTGCCGCCTGATGCGCAAACAAGGCGTGAAATGCCCCATTATCATGCTAACCGGCCATGATAGCGATGCCGATACGATTTTGGGCCTGGATGCGGGGGCAAATGATTATGTGACCAAACCGTTTCGGTTTCCGGTGTTGCTGGCGCGCATTCGTGCACAATTGCGCCAACATGAACAAAGCGAAGACGCGACATTCGCGCTTGGGCCTTACATATTCAAACCGGCGCTAAAGCTGTTGGAAACCGAGGATGACCGCAAAATCCGTTTGACGGAAAAAGAAACCAATATCTTGAAATTCCTGTACCGGTCCAAGGATGGCGTTGTTGCCCGCGATGTGTTGCTGCACGAGGTTTGGGGCTATAATGCCGGGGTCACCACCCATACATTGGAAACCCATATTTACCGATTGCGCCAAAAAATTGAACCCGATCCCGCCAATGTCAGCCTTCTGATTACCGAAAGCGGGGGCTATAAATTGGCGATGTGACGGGCCGGTTTGATGTGACGGGCCGGTTTAATGTGTTATCTGCAAAATATGCTTTGGATTGTCTGTGATCCGACATATATTAGATGCATGTGAATATCCGCCTTTGCAGGCGAATAGAAAGGACAATCAATGAACACCAAGGGCATTTTTCTGGCGGGTTTTGTCGCAATGGCGGCGCATCCTGCCTTGGCCGATGACAATATCATCTATAATCCATGTGAACGTGGCCCGTTGCCATATGTCAGCGTGATCAACAGTGACCGCGAATCTTTTGCCGATATCTTGATCGGGCACTGGCCCGAATTATCGCCCGAAGTGGCGTTGGCCATCGCGGCCGGTGTGTGCAGTGATATGTCGCTTGTGCGCGATTCTGAGGGTTTGACACAGCGCCTATATTATCTTTTGGGTGAATTCGGCATTGATTAAATGCCATGGCTGCGATGTATGGGGGCCGCGTTCGGCCTGCATCATGCATTCACCGCTTGAGCGATCGTAAAAGGGCAGATAACACTGCGCCTGTCATGCTACAGGAGGCCCAATGCCCTTTACCCTTGCCACATGGAATATCAATTCGGTTCGTTTGCGCGCCGATCTGGTATCAAGACTTTTGCGTGAACAGGCGCCAGATGTATTATGCCTGCAGGAATGCAAATCACCGGTTGATAAAATCCCCGCAGATGTCTTTGCCGATCTAGGCTATCCACATATGGCGGCGCGTGGGCAAAAGGGCTATAACGGGGTGGCGATTTTTTCGCGCATCCCATTTGCAGGCCAAGATTACCGCGATGTATTGGGGCGCGGCGATGCGCGCCATGTATCGGCTATATTGGAAAATGGCGTCACCATTCATAACTTTTATGTGCCGGCCGGTGGCGATGAACCCGACCGCGCGGTGAACCCGAAATTTGGCCATAAACTGGATTTCCTGGCTGATATGCGCGATTGGTTTGCCGCGACAAAACCGCAGAAATCCATTCTTGTGGGCGATCTGAATATCGCGCCGCGCCAAGATGATGTGTGGTCGCATAAGCAATTGCTCAAAGTCGTCAGCCACACCCCGGTTGAAGTCGCCGCCCTAGCCGAGGTTCAATCAGCGGCCAATTGGGTTGATATCACCCGCAAGGATATTCCCGATGGGGTGTTATATTCATGGTGGTCCTATCGCGCGCGCGATTGGGAAACATCCGATAAAGGCCGCCGGCTGGATCATATCTGGGCCACCGCCGATATCGCCGATGCCGCCCATTCCAGCCGGGTGTTCAAACAGGCGCGCGGATGGGAAAAACCATCCGATCACGTGCCGGTTTTTGCCAGTTTCGATCTGTAAGGCGGGCGCAAACTTTCGCATATGGCCCCTTGGGTTTTAACAAGGTGGCCACCATATACTGCATATCCATTGATGAAGGCCAAAGACATGCTGCAATTCGGAACATCAAACGACACACCCACCCCCGGCACCGATCTGATCAAAGACGTGACCGAGGCCACATTTATGGCCGATGTCATAGAACAAAGCCAAACCGTGCCGGTGATTGTTGATTTTTGGGCCGATTGGTGCGGCCCTTGCAAAACGCTTGGTCCGATGCTGGAAGGGGCGGTCAAGGCACAAAACGGCAAAGTCAAAATGGCCAAGGTCAATGTTGACCAAAACCAACAAATCGCGGCGCAATTGCGCATTCAATCGCTGCCCACGGTTTATGCGTTTTGGCAGGGCCAGCCGGTGGATGGGTTTCAAGGGGCCGTCGCACAAAGCCAGATTGATGAATTTGTCAAAAAACTGGCCGCGCTATCGGGGGATGGCGGTTTGGCCGATGCCGTGAGCGCCGCCGAAGAGATGCTGAACGAAGGGGCGGCTGTTGATGCGGCGCAGGTCTTTGCCGGTATTTTGGGCGAAGATCCTGAAAACGCTGCGGCAATGGCGGGGTTGGCCCGCGCGCATATCGCCATGGGCGATCTGGATCAGGCCGAAGGCATTTTGAATACCGCGCCCGATGCCATTATCACAGCCCCCGAACTTGAGGCCGCCCGCGCCCAAATCGCCTTGGCCCGTCAGGCCGAAAATGGCTAACGGCACGTTCGGCCTTGCGTAAACTTTTTGAAAACGCGAACAACGCCT
>CAZPSB010000009.1:5670-10500 GCA_964589025.1 uncultured Jannaschia sp.
ATGCCGGGCCTTTGGCCGATTTATCTGCGGCGGTTGAAACCGACCCGGCCAATCATCAGGCGCGCTTTGATTATGCGCAGGCCTTGCATGCCGCCGGTCAGGTAGAAGACGCTGTGGATCAATTGCTTGATCTATTCCGGCGTGATCGCGATTGGAATGATGGCGCGGCTAAGGCGCAATTATTTACCATTTTCGATGCATTGCCCCCGCAAGATCCCATCGCGCTCAAGGGGCGCCGTCGTCTAAGTTCGTTGATCTTCACCTAAAAGGGCGCGGGGGGGGGTGTTTATGCGCATGTTTGGGTTGGCGGATTTGCCTGAAACGATCCCGGTTTTTCCATTGCCGGGGGCGCTTTTATTGCCGCGGGCGCATTTGCCATTGCATATTTTTGAACCGCGTTATCTTACTATGTTGGAGGATGCATTGAAAACCGAACATCGGTTGATTGGCATGGTGCAACCGGTGGATGATGAAGGTGATGTTTTGCACAAAATCGGCTGTGCGGGGCGGGTCACGCAATTTGCCGAAACCCCCGATGGGCGTTATGCAATCACATTAACCGGCGTGTCACGCTTTGAGGTGGGCCATGACACCACCGGGTTTAGCCCTTATCGTCGGTGTGATGTGGATTGGCAGAAATTTTCCGGTGATCTGGCCGCGCCGGATTTATCCGATATGGATTTTGACCGCGAAAATTTTCTGGCGCTTTTGTCGCGTTATTTTGATGCAATGTCTTTATCCACCGATTGGGACAGTTTGAAAGATGCCGATGATGAATTGTTGATCAATTCATTGGCGATGTTATGCCCGTTTGACCCCGAAGAACGCCAAGCCCTGCTAGAGGCCGCAACCTTGGCGGATCGGCAGGCAATCTTGAATACCCTATTCAAATTTGCCTTGCATAGTGGTGCGGGGCATAGTGGCACGGGCGGGGATGTGTTTCAATGAATGATCGCACAGCGCATGATCTTGATCGCCATGTGTTAGAGGCCTTGGTCTGCCCCATCACCCAAGCGCCCCTGACTTATGATGCCCGCATGCAGGAATTGATCTGCAAGGCCGCGCATCTGGCCTATCCCATTCGTGGCGGTATTCCAATCATGTTAGAAGGCGAAGCGCGCAAATTGGATTAACACGCGCGTTCAAATCTTGCGGCCCTGCATCAGGCGCGGCTTGGCCCCGGTTAGGCCTGCGGCATGGCGCATAAGGGCCCGGCGTGCAAAAGGCAGTGCGGTGATCACCCCCATGCCCAAATCACGCGCCAAACGCAGCATTGTGTTATCATTTGAAAACAGCGCATTCACCCCGGTTGTGGCCGCCGCCATTGCCAATGTTTCCGGCCTGCGCCAGCTTTGATAGCGCGCCAAAACAAGTGGCGATGCGATGTCTTCGCCACGTCTTTGGGCGGTGGCCAAAACCTCGGCCAGGGCGGCGACATCTTGCAGGCCAAGATTCAAACCTTGCCCGGCAATCGGGTGTAGGGCATGTGCGGCATCGCCCACCAATGCCAGATGGGGGGCGATAAATCTTTCTGTCAGGCTAAGGCGCAGAGGATAGGCATATCGCGCGCCGATCAGGTTGATTTCGCCCAGAAAATCCCCGAAACGCGGGCGTAAGGCATCCAGAAATGCGGTATCTGACATCGTGGCGTAATGGGCGGCGGCCTGTGTATGATCTGACCACACAATCGAAGATCGGTTGCCTTGCAAAGGCAAAATTGCCAAAGGCCCGCCAGGCATGAAAAATTGATGCGCAATGCCGTGATGGGGCAGGGCATGTTCAATGGCGCAAACCAGTGCAGTTTGCCCATAATCCCAATCGGTGCGGCCAATGCCGGCGCGGGCGGCCACGCCGCTATGACGGCCATCTGCGCCGATCATAATGCGCGCGGTCACGCGGCGGCCATCGGCCAATGTCACGCAGGCCGCGCCGGTTGTGTCTTGTGCCACCACGCGATGTCCGGTGATATGGGTGATGTGATCACCCGCATCCAAGGCGCGCAGCAAAACCTGCCGCAAGACGCGATCTTCAATCATATGGCCCATCGGGCCTTCTTCTAGCTCGGCATGGTCGAAATGCAGAAAAAACGGCGCAGCCCCTTCGCCTGCGCGCCCGTCAGAGGCCTTTATTTCCAACATGGGTTGGGCGTGATCATCCAGATCATCCCATAGGTTTAGGGCCTGCATCATCCGCACAGACCCCAACGCCAACGCATAAGACCGCCCATCAAAGGCGCTATCTTGATGCGTGGCCAGCGGTGCGGCGTCGATGACCACACTGCGAATGCCGGTTTGGTTCAAGGCAACCGCCATTGCGGCCCCATTCAACCCCCCGCCCACAATCAAAACATCTGCATCATATGTCATATCTAACACATATGATGCACAGATCGGGATTGTCCATGCGACATTCCCCCTATAGCCTGCTTTGGCAAGACGATGACAAAGGGGCAGGGCATGACAGATTGGACAACACAAACCGCATCCGATCTGGGGCGCGCCATCGGTGCCGGCCAGATTGACCCGGTGGATTTAACCGATGCATTTTTGGCCGCCATTGATGCCCATGACAGCGCGCCGCGCATTTATGCCCGCCTGACCCGTGATCGCGCCCGCGCCGAGGCCAAGGCCGCCGCCGCGCGTGCCAAATCAAACACGCGGCTGGGCCTGCTGGATGGGGTGCCGATCAGTTGGAAAGATCTGTTTGATACCGCAGGCACCGCAACCGAGGCGGGGTCATTATTATTACAAGGCCGCACACCCACCCAAGATGCGCATGTTTTGGCCAATGCCACCCGCGCCGGATTGGTGTGTTTGGGCAAAACCCACATGTCGGAATTGGCGTTTTCCGGTTTGGGTCTGAACCCGGTTTATGGCAAAAACCTTGATCCGAAACCGGGCACGCCGCCCAATATCAACGATCCAGATTCTGTGCCGGGGGGGTCATCATCGGGGGCGGCGGCCTCGGTTGCGCATGGATTGGCGGCGGCGGGCATTGGGTCAGATACCGGCGGGTCGGTGCGGGTGCCAGCGGCCTATAATGATTTGGTTGGGTTGAAAACCACGCATGGGCGGTTATCCCTGCGCGGCACGGTGCCATTGGCAGCCAAGTTTGACACAATCGGCCCCATTGCGCGCAATGTCGAAGATTGCGCCGCCTTACTGGCCGTGATGGAAAACGCCACAGCACCTGATTTGCGCGGGGCATCTTTGTTGGGCAAACGGTTTTTGATCTTGTCGCCTTATGATCAAGACGGGCGACGCACATCTTTGGCGGGGTTTCGCGCTGCATGTGATGCGTTTTCAAACGCAGGCGCGGTGTTGGATCGCGGCAAAATCGCAGGATTGGCCGAGGCGATGGATCTGGCCCCGATCCTATTTGCCGCCGAGGCCTATGGCCTGTGGTCCGACACAATCGAGGCCGCCCCCGATAAAATGTTCCCCCGCATCCTAGAACGGTTCCGGGCCGGTGGGGCGTTTAAAGCCAGCGATTACGTCGCCGCCTGGCACCGGTTGGATGCGATCCGCGCCGAATGGCATGCAGCCACCGCCGCCTATGATGGGGTGATTTTACCCAGTGTGGCCAGCGCGCCTGCCAATATCACACGCCTAATGGATGATGCAGATTATTATATTTGTGAAAACCTTTTGGCGTTGCGCAATACGCGGGTGGGCAATTTAATGGGGTTATGCGGCATTAGCCTGCCAACCGGTGTGCCATCTGCCGGGGTGATGATTTTATGCCCGCCCATGGCCGAGGCAAAATTATTACGCCTTGGCGCCGCGGCAGAACAGGCATTAACCCCTCTATGATAGATTGCGGCGCGCCCAAATTAAGACGTTTTTAATAAAATTATGTAAATTTAGGGCCAAATGCCCCCAAGGCCCCAAACGCAACACCGGATCGGCCCCCGTGGTTTCAAACTACAAACCCGGCCTTTCCGACATGGTGTTAACCTATGTGTGAGATATAGAAATGTCTATGCCACCCAAAATTTACGTGTTTATTTTAGCCCTAATTTTTGTATCCGGAGCCATTCAATTTTTAACCGGTATCGTATGGATTTGGATCATTACATGTGTGATCTCAATAATAACGGTATTCATCGTGCATCGAATAGAAAACAATTGGAAACCCGTACACTATAAAATGCGGATGCCATCCAAGGGCGACTTTTTTCATTCAGGGCTACTTTTTGTATTTGCGGCCCTGAAATTTTTAATTGGTACAGACCTTGATTTGGCTATTATGGTCATAATTATCGCTATACTAGTGCCCATCGTGGATTGTATAGAAAAGAAATAACCTATCGCCGGTCACAGGCGATGGTATCATAACGTTCCCAAAGTTGATCTATCGATCGCGCATGCCGGGTGACGCGATCCATATGTCTGGTGACCTGTGATCGAATCCTACGAATATTGATCCATTCTTGTAGGGCCTCAAACCGTGATAATCCTGTATCGATATCGCGCGCCAAAGCCACTGCTTCGGTTAGCATTAACGCACCCGCACCCGCACTAAAAGCCGCCCTAGCCCCGCGGATCATCGCAACCAGCGTTCCAGCACCTGTCGCGATTAATACAACATCAACCGCCAAACCAATGGCCGCGTCTCTGGCTTGGGTGCCAAGGGCGCGTGTGCGCCTTTCGATATCTTCGACAAGGGTTTGCGTGGCATCCAAACTTTGTTCAATTTCCGATTGTAGCCTTTGAATATGAGACCCAATTTCATCACATGTCATGTGGGTATTTCTGATAAAGTCTTTTTGGGATCATACACGATCACCCCCGGTCTCAAAGCTGCGTGCGAAAGGCATGCGGGCCTGTG
>CAZPSB010000009.1:10512-12880 GCA_964589025.1 uncultured Jannaschia sp.
CAAACGCAAAATACAGGCGTGATTTTGCGTTGCTCTGGACCTGTCGCATATCTTGCGTTAGCATGGTACAAAATGGGCAATAAAGACCCTGATTTGAGGCAATGATTGTGACACAAGCGCGGTTTTCCAACCTTCCTGATTACGCGTTTATGCGTTTGCGGCGCTTAGTGGATGGCATCGAACCCGGTGCCGATCCTATCGTGATGACGATTGGTGAACCGCAACATGCGCCGCCTGATTGGGTGGGCGATGAGATTGCAAAATCATTGGATGGGTTTCGCAAATACCCCCCCAATGATGGCACGCCTGAATTGCGCGCCGCAATTGCAGGGTTTTTACATCGCCGATATGGGGCGAATATTGACGCAGATACCCAGATCTTGCCGCTCAATGGCACGCGCGAAGGGTTGTTTAACGCCTGCCTTGCCTTATGCCCCGATACCAAATCAAACCAGCGCCCGGTCGTTTTAATGCCCAACCCCTTTTATCAGGTCTATGCCGCCGCGGCCCTGTCGGTGGGGGCCGAACCGGTTTATGTACCGGCCGATGAAACAACCGGCAATTTGCCTGATTTATCGGCCATCCCAGCGTCGGTGTTGAACCGCGCGGCGGTGGCCTATATCTGTTCGCCGGCCAATCCGCAAGGGGCGGTGGCCGATCATGCCTATTGGGCGCAGGTGATTGGTCTGGCGCAAACCTATGGGTTCAAAGTGTTCGCCGATGAATGTTACAGCGAAATCTACCGAACCACGCCCCCGCCCGGCGCGATTGAGGTGGCACAAGACATAGGCGCCGATCGTGAAACGGTGCTTAGTTTTCATTCGCTATCGAAACGATCTAACTTGGCCGGTTTGCGGTCTGGTTTTGTTGCGGGCGGCCCGCATAGCATCGCAGCGATGAAAAAACTGCGCGCTTATGGCGGCGCCCCATTGCCATTGCCGATACAGGCGGTGTCAACCCGGGCTTGGGCCGATGATGTGCATGTGGCCGAAAACCGGGCGCTGTATCACCAAAAATACGAAATTGCCGATCAGGTTTTGGCCGATGTGCCGTTCTATGATCCACCGCAGGCCGGTTTTTTTCTGTGGCTTAAGGTGGATAATGGCCAAGATGCCGCGCGGCGTTTATGGCGCGAGGTCGGGGTCAAAGTTTTGCCCGGTGCCTATCTTTCGCGCCAAATTGGCGATAAGATCACATGCCATGATCGGATTCGGGTTGCGATGGTCGCCCCTGCCGATGATATAAAAGCCGGGCTTTTGCGTCTGAAATCATGTTTGTATCAATAAGGGGGATGTCACATTATGGCTTATCATACACGACAACGCGCCCCTTTGGTTGATCATGGCGTTCAGGCGGCCCTTATGCGCCGCATAGAAGAAATCATGGGCCTGATATTGATTGCCGTAGGTCTGGTTTTGTTGGCGATCTTGATCATGTATTCATCGGAAGAATCCGGTTTTGTGTCGGCCACCGATGCGCGGCCTGCAACCTTATTTGGTCAAATCGGGGGCACGGTGGCCTCTTTATTGGTGATGACGGTTGGCTATAGCGCCGTTTTATTGCCCATTGCGGCTTTGGTATGGGGGGTGCGGTTTCTTGTTCACAAAAACCAGGCCCGCGCGATACCGCGCATTGTGTTTTTACCCATTGCGGTTGCGTTATTTGCCATGAATGCGGCCAGCTATACACCGCCGGTGGACTGGGCGCATAGCTTTGGTTTGGGGGGGCTGTTTGGCGATACGATTTTGGGGGCGCTGTTGAATATTGCGCCGATGTCACCCGAAACGGGCCTAAGGGTTTTGGCCGGTATCGCCTTTTTGACCAGCATTGTGATGTTTTTGTATGTCGCAGGATTTACCCGCCAGGAATTAACCGAAATCAGCCGGTTTTTGACCTCAAGTGTGAATTCAACCGGGGCTGTGGTGGCCAGCGGCGCGGCGGCGCAAGTGTCGCGTGCCAGACAGGCCCGCCTTGATCGCAGGCCGCCCCGCATGCCCGAACCCGAACCCGAACCTGAACCCGAACTTGATTTGGCCCGGCATAGCATAACCGTGCCCCAACATGACCAAGCCCGGGTCGATCCTGCACCTGCCGAACGCATATCGCCGCCACTATCGGATCGCCCCCTTGTTGCGCGCCGCACGGATACCGTGGCGCAGGTATCGGCGGTTTCATCCTATGCGAAAAACCCCGTTCATCAAAATGCAGCGCAAACGCCAACGGCCCGCAGGGACCCACAGGTTGCCCCGCCTGTCACCCGCCCGCAGACGCGGGTTGCGCCCCCCGTGCACGCCCCCAAACCGGTGGAAAACACTCCTGTTTCATCGGCTGATGAAACGGCATCTTCAGATTTGCTGGAACTGACATC
>CAZPSB010000009.1:12890-15481 GCA_964589025.1 uncultured Jannaschia sp.
TTGTCACAACATGCCCAGGCCCCTGAACCGCCAGATGACAATCGCATTCGTGAACGCATTGCAAATGCCGTGAAAAACCGCACTATCGCGGTGCCGGATGCAGATATGGCGCAACCCTCTGATCCAAAGCCTGCGCCGATATCAAGGCATGTCACTGCGCCTGCGCCCTCTGCGCCGCCCCGGCCTGTGCGTTCAGAAACCGCAGATACCCCAAGGCCCATGCCACAGGCCGATAGGCAGACGATATCTTCGGCGACACATTCTGCCGCAGATCACCCGCACGTGCCACCCGCACGCCCGGCGCCTGTATCGGCGCGCGTGCCCACCGCCCCGGCACCTGCAAGGGCCCCGGTTGTTCAGCCCCGTGTGGTTCAGCCCCGTGTGGTTCAACCCGCCGCCCCGCGCCCCGCGCCCGGCGCCCGGCCTGCGCCTGTGGCGGCCATTGACCATGAGGACGGCAATGATTATCAGCTGCCTTCGCTTGGGCTTTTGACAGATCCCGCAACGATCGAACGCCATCAGCTTAGCGAAGAGGCACTAGAGGATAACGCCCGCCTATTAGAAAGCGTTCTGGATGATTACGGCGTAAAGGGTGAAATTATATCGGTGCGCCCCGGCCCGGTGGTTACGATGTATGAATTGGAACCCGCGCCGGGGTTAAAGGCATCGCGGGTGATTGGTTTGGCCGACGATATCGCGCGGTCCATGTCGGCGCTGTCGGCGCGGGTCTCCACCGTGCCGGGGCGATCTGTGATCGGCATTGAATTGCCCAATCAGCGCCGCGAAATGGTGGTTTTGCGCGAATTGCTAAGTGATGCCAGCTTTGGCGATGGCAAACATGCGCTGCCTTTGGCCTTGGGCAAAGATATTGCGGGCGAACCGATTATCGCCAATCTGGCCAAGATGCCGCATTTATTGATTGCGGGCACCACGGGATCGGGCAAATCGGTTGCGATCAACACGATGATCCTAAGTTTGTTATACAAACTATCCCCTGATGAATGCCGCCTGATCATGATTGACCCCAAGATGTTGGAACTCAGCGTTTATGACGGCATTCCGCATTTGCTTAGCCCGGTTGTGACCGACCCGAAAAAGGCGGTTGTGGCGTTGAAATGGGTCGTGGGTGAAATGGAAGACCGGTATCGCAAAATGTCAAAAATGGGCGTGCGCAATATCGAAGGCTATAACGGCAAGGTGGCCGATGCCGTATCGCGTGGCGAGATGTTCTCGCGTACATTCCAGACGGGATTTGACGATGAAACCGGCGATCCTGTTTTCGAAACCGAAGAATTCGCCCCCGAAAAAATGCCCTATATCGTTGTGGTCGTTGATGAAATGGCCGATCTTATGATGGTGGCCGGCAAAGAAATCGAGGCCTGCATTCAACGCCTTGCCCAAATGGCGCGTGCATCGGGCATTCATCTGATTATGGCCACGCAAAGACCGTCGGTTGATGTGATCACCGGCACGATCAAGGCGAATTTCCCGACGCGTATTTCATTTCATGTGACCTCTAAAATCGACAGTCGCACGATTTTGGGTGAAATGGGCGCGGAACAATTATTGGGCATGGGCGATATGTTATACATGGCCGGCGGGGCCAAAATCACCCGCGTGCATGGCCCCTTTGCCAGCGATGAAGAGGTCGAAGACATCGTCAATCACCTAAAGGCATACGGCCCGCCCGATTATGCCAATAAGGTTCTGGATGGCCCAAGCGATGAAAAACAAGGTGATATTGATGCAGTTTTAGGTCTGAATACCGGCGGCAATACCAATGGGGAAGATGCGCTATATGACAAGGCGGTCGCCATTGTGGCATCAGATCGTAAATGTTCGACATCTTATATTCAACGCAAGCTTGCCATTGGGTATAACAAAGCCGCGCGTTTGGTGGAACAAATGGAAGAACAAGGCATCGTGTCCGAGGCCAACCATGTCGGCAAGCGTGAAATTCTGATTCCCGAACAAGATTAGATCGGCAAAATATGGCCTATGTCATCAAGCTTTTGTCAGATTTGGTTTCTGCGCTGGTCTATTGCGCAGCCCCACAGTAAAAGAGACACTATGAAACATTTTATCCTTTCCTTATCCCTTATTGCGGCGGCGCATTTTGTTCCTTTTGTTGCGGGGGCGGCGACGTTGAACGAAATTTCAAACTATTTGAACGGCCTGCAAACCGCCCAAACACGGTTTACCCAACGCAATGCGGATGGGTCTGTGTCGACGGGGGATGTATATATGCATCGGCCTGGTCGGGCACGGTTTGAATATGATGACGAAGAATTATTGATCATCGTTGGGGGCGGCCAATTGGCGATTTATGATGGCCGGCGCAGCCGCCGCCCCGAACAATACCCGTTATCGCAAACGCCGCTTGATCTGATTTTGGGGCGGAATGTTGATCTGGCCTCGTCGGATATGGTGGTGAATCACCGCGTGACGGGGTCTAATACGCGTGTTTTGGTGCGTGATCCCGACCGCCCTGAAATTGGCACAATGGAACTTGTGTTTTCCAATAGCCCTATTGCATTGCGGCAATGGGTGATCAATGATCCGAATGGGGGCACGGTCACGACCTCTCTAAA
>CAZPSB010000009.1:15491-22734 GCA_964589025.1 uncultured Jannaschia sp.
GGGCATGTCCCTTAGATCGCGCCTGTTTAACATTGTGTTGGAAACGCAATCGCGGCGGCGTGATTGATCTGCCGCGCGGGTATTATCCGCATTGTTCAAGCTGTTCTTGATACATATCGGCGCGGGCATCCAATTCACCGGCGATTCTGACCAGCCATGGTTTTTGGCGGTAACTGCCCCGTCGAAACCCTGTTTGGCCTTCGTGATAGGCCAAGTATTGATTGCGCGTATCGTCTAATGGCACATTGTTGCGTTCAAGGGTTTGGTTGGCATACCACCCCACGAAATCGGTGGCATCATTGATATTGGTGCGCCGGGCGCGGCGGTTATTGGTATCGTCGCGGTATTCATCCCATGTGGCATCTAGGGCTTGGCTATAGCCAAGGGCTGAACTTTGTCGCCCCATCGGGATCACCCCAAGTGTGTACCGGAAAGGCGGGCGCGCATCGCCGACAAAGCGGCTTTCTTGGTATAACATTGCCATTTGCACATGCACTGGCACGCCCCAATTGCGTTCGGCGCGGATCATGGCGCGTATATAGGATGGCCGTTCAAACGATAACGCACAGGCATCATCCAAATTGCGCGGCGCGGAAAAATCACGCCCCAGCCCGCATCCAGATGCGGTGATCAACGCCAAACCCAAAAAAACTGTTCGTAACTGCATGCCTGTCCTTGCCCCAATTCGCCCCGAGGTCATTTCTATGATTTATATAGGTCATTTCCAAATTTGGAAACCATTTATCATTGTATCGGCAACAAAGCGGATAAGATAACCGGCAGGGCCATCACGCTAATCAAGGTTGACACCACCACCAGCCCCGCCACCGCATCGGCATCGGCATGGTATTTTTCGGCCAATAGAAAGGATGTGACCGCCACAGGTGTGACCAGTTGCAGTACCAAAACCCCAAAGGAAATATCATCCAACCCAAAGGCACGACCAACGGCGATGCCAACGCCAAGGCATAGGGCGAATTTCACAAGGCTTAGCCCGATTGACAGGCCCAATTGCCCTGTCTTTAGCCGCGCCACCGCCACACCTAGGGTGATTAACATCAATGGAATTGCCACCTGACCAATCAGATCCAGCGCCCGCCCCATCCAGACGGGCACACCCCATCCATTGATTAAAAACACAGTGCCGATCAGTGTGGCGATGACAATCGGATCTTTCAAAACCCGTATCAATGATCCCCGCCCTGATACCAACCAAACACCGATGGTAAAGGCCAAGATCGCCATGACGGCAAAAACGATAATGCCATATCCAAGCCCGATTTCCCCAAAGGCAAACAGCGCCAGCGGCAGCCCCAGATTGCCTGTATTTCCAAAAACAAGCGGCGCAAGATAGCTGCGTATATCAAGCCCGCTGATGCGGATCACGGCCAAAAGGCCGGCCAATATCGCGCCATAGCTGATGAAACTGGCCAGCCCCAGAATAGACAGGGCGGCCAGATCAATTTCGGTGCGGATCAGGGTGGTGAAAATCAAACATGGCACGGCCAATGTCATCACAAGCCGCGTGATGAAATCGGTGGGGTATTCATAACCCAGTTTGCACCAGCCAAACCCGATACTGGCCAATAGAAAAACCGGGGCAACGATGGCCATGACTGTCAAAGCGAGTTCCACAGATTGTTTCCTATATGATTTATCCCTCGCATGGACAATTTCGGTGGAGCCAGCTAAACCAAAAGTCAAGGGGGATTGTGCATGTTGCTAAGCACAGCGAAATATAGCATTGGCCAGATCGTGCGCCATCGCAAACACCCGTTTCGCGGTGTGATTTTCGATGTCGATCCGGAATTTGCCAATACCGAAGAATGGTATGCCGCCATCCCCGAAAGCAGCAGACCACGCAAAGAACAACCTTTCTACCATCTTTTGGCGGAAAATGATCAAAGCTATTATGTTGCTTATGTGTCGGAACAAAACCTTGTTCCCGACGATACGGGCGAACCTGTGGATCATCCGGATGTGCCGGAATTATTCGGCGAATTTGATGATGGGCGATATCCGTTGGGGTATCAGTTTAACTAGGTCTGTGTGATACATGGCCTGATCAAGGGGCGGCATGTGGGGGGCATGCCGCCCTTTTTGTTTGGGGTTAATAGCCCAGTGCGATCCCGTCTTTGCGCGGGTCTGACCCGCCCTCTAGTAGGCCGCGCCCTGCATCAATGCGAATGGCTTGTGCACCGCCAATGGGTGTGTGGGGTGTTACGACATGATGGCCCATGGCCGATAATGCGGCCCGATGGGCGTCGGGATACCCGCCTTCGATTTGCAAATCGCCTGTTTCGGGGTCGGCGAAACACCGGGGCGCATCAATCGCGGCCTGTGGGTCCATGCCGAAATCGACCAGATTCGATATAAACCGCGCATGGCCTGTGGCCTGATATTGGCCCCCCATTACACCAAATGGCATCATATGGCCTGATATGTCGCGCAGCATCGCGGGAATGATAGTGTGCATGGGGCGTTTGCGCGGCCCGGCCTCGTTCGGGTGATCATGCATCAGGTTAAAGCCCGCGCCGCGATCATGGAACAAAATGCCGAATTGATCACTGGCCTGGCCTGACCCAAAGCTTGAAAAGATTGAATAGATCATCGACACCGCCATGCGGTTTTTATCGACCACGGTCAGATAAACGGTTTCGCGATGGGTATCTTCGGTCAGCGGCGCGGGGGATGGCATGGCGCGGGTTGGGTCAATTTTTGCCGCCAGGGCCTTTGCGGTTGCGGGGTCCAACAGATGCGCCAGACGCGTCATGTGATCGTAATCGGCGATGAACCGATTGCGCGCATCATAGGCCAATTTTGTGGCCTCGGCCTCAAGATGCATACGTTCAACCCCGAATGGGTCAAGCGATGCAATGTCAAAATGGCCAAGGATATTGGCCAATAACATGGCCGCCGCGCCTTGCCCATTGGGCGGCAGTTCAATCAATTCGGCCCCGCGATAGGTGGTGCGAATGGGGGTGACGTAATCGGCGCGCTGATTGGCGAAATCTTCAAGGCAATGTGTGCCGCCCATGGCGCGCAGGCTGTCCACCATATCTTGGGCCACTTGGCCTGTGTAAAACCCATCCCGGCCTTGGGCGGCGATTTGGCGTAGAACCTGCGCCTGCATCGGCGCGGCAAACCGATCGCCGGTGCCAAGTGCCTGCCCGCCACGCGAAAACAGATCCCGCGCCCGGCCTTGCAGCCGATCCACCGATCCGGCCCAATCAAAGGCCACGCGCGGGGCCACCGGCACGCCGGTTTCGGCATAATGGATGGCCGGTGCCAATACCTGATCTAGTGGCAATTGGCCGTAATCGGTATGCAGGCGGCAAAACCCATCCACCGCGCCGGGCACAGTGATCGAGGCCGCGTGACCCTTGGGCACCGATGTTAGGCCCTGATCGCGCAATGCCTGTGCATCCAACCCCGCCGGTGCGCGGCCTGATGCGTTCAAGCCAATGATATCGCCGCCCGGTACGGGTTGGATCATGGCAAACATATCGCCGCCAATCCCGGTCATTTGCGGTTCGCAAAAGCCCAATAAAACGGCGGCGGCAATCGCCGCATCCACCGCATTGCCGCCCGATTGTAATGTTGCAATGGCCGTTTGTGCGGCCAATGGGTGCGATGTTGCGCATAACCCGTTTTCGGCAAATACCGCCGATCGCCCGCCCGCATGAAAATCGCGCATCCCAAATCCCCCAATGATTTTGTTCAGAAACCTTAGCCTTTGCACGGTTTGCGTCAAGGGCGGCTGGACAGGCGGGGCGGGGATGCTAAGGTGGGGCGATAACACATTATGGGGGGGCGATATGGCAAAGCTGGCATTTTTGGGTTTGGGCGTGATGGGCGGGCCAATGGCCGTGCATCTGATGAATGCGGGCCATCAGGTGACCGTTTACAACCGAACCACCACCAAGGCCGAGGCCTGGGTGGCGCAAAATGGCGGGACCTTTGCCACCACCCCGCGTGCCGCCGCGCAGGGCGCGGATTTCGTATTGGCCTGTGTGGGCAATGATGATGATCTGCGATCTGTGGTTTTGGGCGATGATGGGGCGTTGGCGGGCATGGCCAAAGGCACGGTGTTTATCGACCACACCACCGTTTCGGCCCATGTGACCCGCGAATTGGCCGCGCAGGCCGGGCAAAGTGATATTGGTTGGGTTGATGCGCCGGTATCGGGCGGGCAGGCGGGGGCCGAAAACGGGCAATTGGCCATTATGTGTGGCGGCGCACAGGCGCATTTTGATGCCGTCCGCCCAATTGTGGCCGCCTATTCCAAGGCCACGGTGCATTTTGGCGATGTGGGTGCCGGCCAGATCACCAAAATGATCAATCAGATTTGTATCGCAGGCGCCATCCAATCGGTGTCCGAGGGGCTTTATCTGGCGATGAAGGCGGGGCTGGATGCCAAAAAGGTGGCTGATTTGGTGGCCCAAGGTGCGGGTGGATCATGGCAATTGGCCAATCGCGCGGCCAGCATGGTGGATAATGAATTTGATCACGGATTTGCTGTCGATTGGATGCGCAAGGATTTGGCGATTGCACTGGGCCAAGCCAATGAATTGGGCGTGTCGCTGCCTGTCACCGCTTTGGTCGATCAATTTTACGCCGAGGTTCAGAAACTGGGCGGCGGGCGTTGGGATACATCCAGCCTGATCCAAAGGTTCCGCAAATTGAATGGGGATCTTTAGACGCTTTGCGCCCCTTGCCCATTGGCCCGCTGTTTTGTAGGTGATCTATAACCCGCAAGACCCGGAGATCACGACAATGCCGATGCAAAAGAATTTTGACGCCGCCAAGGCCGAACCCCGCCTATATGCCGAATGGGAAAAGAACGGCGCGTTCAAGGCCGGGGCGAATGCCAAACCGGGCGCAGCGCCTTTTTCGATCATGATCCCCCCGCCCAATGTGACGGGCGTTTTGCATGTGGGCCATGCCTTTAACAACACATTGCAAGATGTTCTAACCCGATGGCACCGGATGCGCGGGTTTGATACATTATGGCAACCGGGCACCGATCATGCCGGTATCGCCACACAAATGGTGGTGGAACGCGAATTGGCCAAGCAAGGCAAGGCCCGCCGCGATATGACACGCGATGAATTTCTATCCCATGTGTGGGATTGGAAACAAAAATCAGGCGGCACCATCCGCGATCAACTTAAACGGCTGGGCGCATCTTGCGATTGGTCGCGCGAGGCCTTTACCATGTCGGGCGCCAAAGACGCGCCTCCGGGCGAAGAGGGCAATTTCCACGATGCCGTGATCAAAGTGTTTGTGGAAATGTACAACAAAGGCCTGATTTATCGCGGCAAGCGTTTGGTCAATTGGGATCCGCATTTTGAAACCGCCATTTCGGATTTGGAGGTCGAAAATATCGACCAACCCGGCCATATGTGGCATTTCAAATACCCGTTGGCGGGGGGCGCGACCTATCGCTATGTCGAAAAAGACGATGATGGCAATGTGGTGTTCGAAGAAGACCGCGATTATATCGCAATCGCCACGACACGGCCCGAAACCATGCTGGGCGATGGCGCGGTGGCGGTGCACCCCGATGATGAACGATACGCGCCGATTGTGGGGCAATTATGCGAAATTCCCGTCGGGCCAAAAGAACACCGCCGACAGATCCCCATCATCACAGATGAATATCCCGATATGAATTTCGGGTCAGGTGCGGTGAAAATCACTGGCGCGCATGATTTCAACGATTATCAGGTCGCCAAACGCGGCAATATTCCGATGTATCGTTTGATGGATACCAAGGCGCATCTGCGTGCCGATGGCACGCCCTATGCCGAGGCCGCGCAGGTTGCCCAATCCGTCGCCAATGGCGAACGTGAATTGAGTGAGGCCGAGGCCGACACAATCAACCTTGTCCCCGACCATCTGCGCGGGCTTGATCGGTTTGTCGCGCGTAAAAAACTGGTGGCCGAAATCACGGCTGAGGGCCTTGCCGTTATGACCCGCGCCGATGATCCGCGCCTTGGCAAGGCGGCGGTGAAACCGGGGGCCGAGGGCGCGGATGAATTGGTGCCATTGGTTGAGGCCAAAGTGATCACTCAACCTTTTGGCGACCGATCCAAAGTGGTGATTGAACCGATGTTAACCGATCAATGGTTTGTCGACACCGCCAAAATCGTGCAACCCGCGATTGACGCCGTGCGCGATGGCCGCACCAATATCGTGCCCGAACAACACCGCAAGACCTATTTCCACTGGTTGGAAAATATCGAACCCTGGACAATCTCGCGCCAGCTTTGGTGGGGTCACCAGATTCCGGTGTGGTATGGAGTAGAGTACGACGAAGACGGCCCCATGTTTGCAACGTGGCAGGGGCAAGTTCCGCCAAGTGAGTACTTCTGCGCGCCAAATGCTTCTGAGGCGAAGTTGCTAGCAACTGAGAAATATCGCCGCGACGTCGTCGAGGTTGGCTCAGCAGCCGAGGCAAAGGAAGTATTAATGCATCAACCAGATGGGCCAGCGCCCATTTGGCGCGACCCCGACGTTCTTGACACGTGGTTTTCCTCTGGCCTTTGGCCGATTGGTACGCTTGGCTGGCCCGAGGATACCGAGGCGCTGGCAAAATACTTCCCGACCTCAACACTGATTTCCGGCTTTGATATCATCTTTTTCTGGGTGGCCCGCATGATGATGATGCAATTGGCCGTGGTGGATGACGTGCCGTTTCGTGATGTTTATGTGCATGCGTTGGTGCGCGATGAAAAGGGTCGCAAAATGTCGAAATCCATCGGCAATGTGTTAGATCCGCTTGAATTAATTGATGAATACGGCGCCGATGCGCTGCGCTTTACGCTGACATCTATGGCGGCGATGGGGCGCGATTTGAAATTGTCGAAAGATCGTATTCAAGGATACCGCAATTTCGGCACGAAATTATGGAATGCGGCGCGATTTTCTGAGATAAATGAATGCAAACCCCTGCCCGGGTTTGACCCCGCAGGCGTGGTACAAACTGTTAATCAATGGATTATCGGCGAAACCGCGCGTGCGCGCATGGCCCATGATGCGGCGCTGACGGCGTATCGGTTTAATGATGCGGCGGCGGGGCTTTATGCCTTTGTGTGGGGCAATGTGTGTGATTGGTATTTGGAATTTGCCAAACCATTATTTGCCTCGGGCGATGAAGCCGTCATTGCCGAAACGCGTGCAACCATGGCTTGGGTGATCGACCAATGCCTGATTCTTTTGCACCCCACCATGCCCTTCA
>CAZPSB010000010.1:0-2264 GCA_964589025.1 uncultured Jannaschia sp.
AACCACGCCTTTTCCGGCGGCCAAACCATCGGCCTTGATGACAATCGGCACGCCTTGGTCTTGCACATAGGCCCGCGCGGCATCGGCATTGTCAAACCGTGCCCAAGCCGCCGTGGGCGCACCCACCGCATCGCAGATTTCCTTGGTAAAGGTTTTTGACGCCTCAAGCCGGGCTGCGGCCGCGCTTGGCCCAAAGGCCAAAATGCCTGCCTCATCCAAGGCATCCACCACGCCGGCGGCCAGGGGGGCCTCGGGCCCGACAATCACCAGATCAATGGAATGTGCGGCGGCGAAATCTACAACCGCATCGGGGATTTCAATATCTAAATCGGCACAATCGGCAATCTGTGCAATGCCCGCATTGCCCGGCGCCACAATCAGCCGGTCACATTTGGGGTTTTGCAAAACCGCCCAGGCCAGCGCATGTTCGCGCCCGCCACTGCCCAAAATCAGGATATTCATTGCGTGCTCTCCCTTGGCGTTGTGTTGGTCATGTTCTATGATGATGCGATCACAGGCACAAGCGGGCGCGATATGGATGATTTGATCGAAGCCGAAGATACAGGCAATGCGCCGGAATTTTCCGTCAGCGAAATTTCAGGCGCGGTCAAGCGCAGCATCGAAACCAGTTTTGCCCATATTCGTGTGCGCGGTGAAATCGGGCGGTTGTCACGCCCAAGGTCGGGCCATGTGTATCTTGACCTGAAAGATGATCGCAGCGTTCTGGCATCCGTCATTTGGAAAGGCGTGGCCGCCCGTTTGCGCCACCCCCCCGAAGAAGGAATGGAGGTCATCGCCACGGGCCGTCTGACCACCTTTCCCGGCCAATCCAAATATCAATTGGTGATCGAAAATCTGCAACCCGCCGGGGCTGGTGCGTTGATGGCGATGTTGGAAAAACGCCGCGCGGCCTTGGCCGCCGAGGGATTATTTGATGAGACCCGCAAAAAACCGCTGCCGTTTTTGCCCGATGTGATCGGGGTTGTGACCTCGTCCTCAGGCGCGGTGATCCGCGATATTTTGCACCGCCTGCGCGATCGGTTTCCGCGCAAGGTGTTGATTTGGCCCGTCGCGGTGCAGGGCGAAAAATCGGCGGCTGAAATTGCCCATGCCATTGCCGGGTTTAATGCCTTGACGCCCGGCGGGGCCATATCGCGGCCCGATGTGATTATCGTGGCGCGTGGCGGTGGATCGCTAGAGGATTTATGGGGGTTCAACGAAGAAATCGTTGTGCGCGCCGCCGCGGATAGTGTGATCCCCCTGATTTCGGCGGTGGGCCATGAAACCGATACAACCTTGATTGATTTCGCATCTGATTGGCGCGCCCCCACACCCACGGCGGCGGCCGAACGCGCGGTGCCGGTGCGGTTGGATTTGATGACATGGGTGCAGGCCCAACAGGCCAGTTTGAACCGCGCCGCATCGCAGGCTGTGGCCCAACGCCGCCAACGTGTGGCCGATTTGGCGCGGGCTTTGCCTTCGAGGGATCAGATTTTGGCAGTCGCACAACAAAGGCTGGATTATACCGCCCTGCGGCTTGACCCTGCATTGCGCCACCGCACGCAAATTGCGCGGCAGGCAATCACACGCGCCAGTGCCGATTTGGGCCCGGCTTTGGATCGAAGCTTGGCAAAAAACCAGTTGCAATTTGGCCAATTGGCCGCACGGGTTGCCCCGCAGGTGATGACACGGCAAATGGCCCGCGCACAGGCGGATCTGACCGCGTTAAAGGGCCGTCTTGACCCTGCGCGATTGGCCCGCCAAACGGCGCGCGCGCGGGATGATTTGGCGCATGTGTCACAACGGTTCAAGGATGCGGCGGCGCGGGCGGTGCGTGGTGCGCGGGGGCGTTATGATGCGCTGGCGCGGCTGCATCAAACATTGGGCTATACCGAAACGTTAAAACGTGGCTATACGGTGATCCGCGCGGGGGATCGCGTGATCACACGCAAAGATCAGGCCGCCGAAATCACATGCCTGGACATTCAGTTCGCCGATGGGCGTTTGGCCGTCACCCCCGCAGAGGGGGCGGCACCTTTGCCCAAACCAACCAAACGCCCGCCACCCAAGCCCAAAGATAGCGATCAGGGCAGCCTGTTTTGAAAGGTCACATTCCATGCCGGTAAAAAACCGCATCGCCGATTTCGGGGCAGATATGGCCGAATGGCGCCATAGCCTGCATCGGTTGCCTGAATTGGGCTATGATCTGCCGCGCACCACGGCCTTTGTTCATGACCGCCTTAGGTCATTTGGGATCACCGATA
>CAZPSB010000010.1:2274-12985 GCA_964589025.1 uncultured Jannaschia sp.
CCGGGATTGGCCGGTCGGGAATTGTGGCGTTGATCCATGGGCGGTCTGCCAGATCGGGCCGGGTGATTGGCCTGCGCGCCGATATGGATGCCCTGCCGATACATGAGGCCACCGACCTGCCTTATGCCTCAACACTACCGGGGCAGATGCATGCCTGTGGCCATGATGGGCATACGGCCATGTTATTGGGTGCGGCGCGGTATCTGGCCGAAACGCGCAATTTCGATGGTACGGTTGCATTGATTTTTCAACCCGCCGAGGAAACCGATGGCGGGGCTTTGGCCATGTGCCAAGATGGGTTGATGGATCGTTTCGATATTCACGAGGTCTACGGCCTGCACAATATGCCTGGCCTTCCGGTTGGCGCCTTTGCCACACGGGCCGGGGCGTTGCAGGCATCATGTGATGATTTTGAAATCACGGTCAAGGGGCGTGGTGGGCATGCCGCAATCCCGCATGAAACTGTGGATACAACCTTGGTGGCGGCCCATATCGTTGTGGCGTTGCAATCTTTCGTCAGCCGCAATGTTGACCCGTTGAAACAGGTGGTTTTGACCGTGGGGACATTCAAAACCGATTCCAACGCGGCCAATATCATCCCCGATCGCGCCGTGATGCAGGGCACTTTGCGCAGCCTTGACCCGGCCTATCGCGCGCTGGCCGAAACCCGATTGGCCGATATTGCATCACACACCGCCCGCGCCTTTGGCGCCGAGGCCAAGCTGACATGGCACCCCGGTTATCCTGTCACAATCAACAGCCCCGATGAAACCGCCCATGCCATTGCTGCGGCGCGCGCCATTAGTGATGACGTCAATCCTGACACGCCCCCCATCATGCCCGCCGAGGATTTTTCCTATATGCTGGAACGTCGCCCCGGTGCCTATATGTTTATGGGCAATGGCAATAGCGCGATGTGCCATCACCCGGCCTATAATTTCAACGATGCGGCCCTGCCCATCGGCAGCAGCTATTTTGTTGAATTGATCGAACGCCGCCTGCCGCTTATGCGATAACCCAAAAGGACCCCCCAATGCCAATTAAAAACCGCTTTGCTGAATGGCTGCCTGAAATCACCGCATGGCGGCGCGATATTCACGCCCATCCCGAATTGCAGTTCGATACCCATCGCACATCGGGGCTGGTGGCGGATAAATTGCGCACCTTTGGGTGTGATGAGGTGATCACCGGAATTGGGCGCACGGGCGTTGTGGGTGTGATTAAGGGCAGGCAAGACACCACAGGCCGGGTTGTGGGGTTGCGTGCGGATATGGACGCCTTGCCCATACATGAACAAACCGGGGTTGATTATGCCTCGAAAGAGGCGGGCAAAATGCATGCCTGCGGTCATGATGGGCATACGGCGATGTTGCTGGGCGCGGCGCGGTATCTGGCCGAAACCCGCAATTTCGACGGCACGGTTGCGGTGATTTTTCAACCCGCTGAGGAAGGCGGCGGTGGGGGTCGTGAAATGGTCAATGACGGTATGATGGAACGCTTTGGCATTTCCGAGGTCTATGGCATGCATAATTGGCCCGGCCAACCCACCGGGTCATTTGCCATTCGGCCAGGCCCGTTTTTTGCCGCCGCGGATTTATTCACCATCAAAGTGACGGGCAAAGGCGGCCATGCCGCCAAGCCGCATGAAACCCTTGATACAACCGTCATCGCTAGCCATATCGTGTTGGCATTGCAAACGATTGCCAGCCGCAATGCCGACCCGGTGGAACAGGTGGTGGTGTCAGTGACATCCTTTGAAACCGGGTCAAAGGCGCATAATGTCATCCCCGAAACGGTTGAATTAAAGGGTACTGTGCGCACGCTTGATCTGGCCACACAAGATATGGCCGAGGCCCGCCTGCGCGCCATTGCCCAAGGCACGGCCCAGACCTTTGGCGGGCATGCCGATGTCACCTATACGCGCAGCTATCCCGTCACGATCAACACATCAGATGAAACCGGCTTTGCCGCCGATGCGGCGCGTGCGGTGGCGGGCGCATGTGATGAAAACGCGCCTTTGGTGATGGGCAGCGAAGATTTTTCCTTTATGCTAAATGTCCGCCCCGGTGCGTATATGTTGATCGGAAATGGCGATAGCGCGCCGGTGCATCACCCCAAATATAATTTCAACGATGATGTGATCCCTGTGGGGTGTTCATGGTGGGTTGCAGTGGCCGAACACCGATTGGCGCTGTGTTAAGGGGTTGGTCACATTCGTGGCGAATACTGCTCTGCAAATACTCCTTTGATAAAGAGGATTCAAAATGCGTCTTTTTGTTGTTTCTATTGGCCTGACCGCCGCGTTCTTAACCAATACAACACCCGCCGATGCGGATGTTTTTGACGGCCCCTATTTTGGCGAAGTCACCCGCGTTATTGATGGCGATACATTTGAGGCGCGCGTTGATATATGGCCCGATATTTCTGCCACGGTCAGTGTGCGTTTGCGCGGTGTGGATGCGCCCGAAATACACAGGCCAGAATGCGACAACGAAGATTATCAGGGCCAGCGCGCCTTTGAGGCATTGCAGCATGAATTGCCGGTCGGGCAACGCATACGCCTGCAACAGGTCAGCGCCGGAAGCTTTTCTGGTCGCATTATCGCCAATGTCGACCGTATGGCCCCACAACGCGGAGCCCCTGTTCAAAGCCTTGCGGCCCTAAGGGATTATTTGATTGACTATGAAAACGGGGGCGATGTGCCTAACCCATGGTGCAACTAGCCGCCTGTATGGCTCATGTGGCGGGGCATTTGGCCCGTCACTGTTTGGCGGGAATAATCGAAATCATGGCCTTTGGGTTTGCGCGCGATTGCGTTTGTGATGGTTTGGCGCAAGGCATCATTATCGGGCGATGCCCGCAAGGGCGCGCGCAGATCGGCCATGTCTTCTTGGCCAAGGCACATATATAATTCCCCCGTACAGGTCAGGCGCACGCGATTGCAGCTTTCGCAGAAATTATGCGAAAGCGGCGTGATAAACCCGATTTTTTGCCCCGTTTCGGCCAATTGAACATATCGTGCCGGCCCGCCGGTGCGATCGGGCAAATCAATCAAGGCAAAGCGTTCGGCCAGACGCGCGCGCAAATCGCGCAGCGGCCAGTATTGATCAAGCCGGTTTTCATTGCCCAAATCGCCCATTGGCATGACCTCGATAAAGGTCAGATCCATATCGCGGCCCGCACACCAAGATTGCAGGTCAAACAATTCATCTTCGTTAAAACCCTTCAGGGCCACAGTGTTGATTTTCACCCGTAGCCCGGCGCGTTGGGCGGCATCAATTCCGCGCAGAACCTGCGCCAACCGCCCCCAACGCGTGATATCGGCGAATTTTTGATCATCCAATGTATCAAGCGACACATTCCCCCGCCGCACGCCCGCCGTGTAAAGATCGACGGCAAAGCGTTCTAATTGGCTGCCATTGGTGGTCAGGGTCAATTCCTGCAACCGGCCCTGTTCCAGATGCCGCCCCATCGCATTGAAAAATGTCATAATGTCTTTGCGCACCAAAGGTTCCCCCCCGGTGATGCGCAGTTTTTCAACGCCCATATCCACAAAGGTGGAACATAACCGGTCAAGTTCTTCTAGGGTTAAAAGGTCTTTCTTGGGTAGAAAGGTCATGTTTTCAGACATGCAATAGACGCATCGAAAATCACAACGATCTGTCACGGATACACGCAAATATGTTATGGCGCGGCGAAACGGATCAACAAGGGGGGGTATTTTTACCATGGCTTGCATTTAATGGCGCTGTTAAGCTATCGCAAGATGTGTTCATGCGGGCAAAGCTTTGGTTGCATGATTTTATGAATAGGACTACCAAACCAACATGAGATATATTGCATTAATCCTTTGTTGTGCGTCATTGTCAGGCTGCCTAAGCGTTTTTGACGGGCAGACATCGTCTAACCCTGTTGATAACAGTGATGTTGTTCTTGTGCCCTTAAGTTCTGGGCCAGGTGGGCTGCGCGGGCTGCAAAACCCCAATGATCCAAATGCCGCCCTTGTTGCCGGTCAAGAAGGCCGGGTTATGGGCTTGACCATTATCAATCTGGGCGATGCAAGTGTGCCGGGCCTGTGGTTGGAAACGCCCCTTGTTGATGAACAACGCCCCGGCAGCATTATCGGCGAAAATGGGTTGCGGGTATATTTGCCGCTTTTCCCATCGGATCGCGATGACGAAGACGGGTCGCTTTTGTCGGTTGCGGGGTATCAAACGCTTGGCCTTGATTTATCGGCCACATCAACCGTGACAGTTGTGGGGTATGAGGATTGAAACGGGCCTTTCTTGCGCGGTGATGTGATCAACCAAACAAAGCGCGGGCCTGTATCGATCCAAAAGGGGGACGCTGAAAATGAAAATCGGAACGCCAAAAGAAAACGCAAAGGGCGAGGCCCGCGTTGCAATGACCCCGGCCAGCGCCGCCCAATTACAAAAACTGGGTTTTGAATGTGCAATTGAAACCGGCGCCGGGCAGGGGGCCGGGTTTTCCGATGATGCCTATCGCAATGCAGGTGTTGAAATTGTGCAAACCGCCCATGCGCTATGGGCCGCATCCGATATTATCGCCAAGGTGCGCCCCCCATCGGGTGATGAACTGGACCAGACCCGAAAAGGCCAGTTATTGGTATCATTTTTCTACCCTGGCCAGAATGGCGCGCTGTTGGATCTTGCCAAATCCAAAGGGGCGCATGTGATTGCGATGGATATGGTGCCGCGTATTTCACGCGCGCAAAAAATGGATGCCCTGTCATCCATGGCCAATATCGCAGGGTATCGCGCGGTGATTGAGGCAGGCAATCATTTTGGCCGGTTCTTTACGGGCCAGATAACAGCGGCAGGTAAGGTGCCGCCGGCAAAGGTTTTGGTGATTGGGGCCGGTGTGGCGGGTTTGGCCGCCATTGGCACCGCCACATCTTTGGGTGCGATTACCTATGCGTTTGATGTGCGCCCCGAAGTGGCCGAACAAATCGAATCTATGGGTGCGGAATTTGTTTACCTTGACTTTGACGAAGCCCAACAAGATGGCGCAAATACAGGGGGATATGCGGCGCCCTCTAGCCCGGAATTTCGCGAAAAGCAGTTGGAAAAATTCCGCGAATTGGCCCCCGAAATTGACATTGTGATCACGACCGCATTGATCCCAGGCCGGGATGCGCCCGTGTTATGGACCAAAGATATGGTCGCCGCGATGAAGCCCGGATCGGTCATCATAGATTTGGCCGCCGAACGGGGCGGCAATTGCGAATTAACCGTGGCCGATCAGAAAATTATATCTGACAATGGGGTGACGATTGTCGGCTATACCGATTTTCCCAGCCGCATGGCCGCGCAATCTTCGACGCTATATGCCACCAATATCCGCCATATGATGGCCGATCTGACGCCCCAAAAGGATGGTCAGGTTGTCCATGATATGCAAGATGACGTGATCCGTGGTGCCACCGCGACATTTGAAGGCGAAATCACCTTTCCGCCGCCACCGCCCAAGGTGCAGGCCATTGCCGCCAAACCAAAGCAAAAGACCCCCGAACCCACATCCGATGAACTGCGCGCCCAAGAAATCGCGGCCTTTAAGGCACAAACCAAACAGCAGGCCCTGTTGATTGGTGCGGCGGGGGTTGCGCTTTTGGCGGTTGGGTCGGTCGCCCCGGCCAGTTTCATGCAGCATTTCATCGTCTTCATCCTATCGGTTTTTATCGGGTTTCAAGTGATTTGGAATGTTGCGCATTCTTTGCATACCCCGTTGATGGCGGTGACCAATGCGATTTCATCCATCGTGATTTTGGGCGCGCTGATCCAAATCGGGTCATCTTCGGTTTTGATCACAATTCTGGCCGGGCTTGGCGTTTTGATGGCGTCAATCAACATTTTCGGCGGGTTTTTGGTAACACGCCGCATGTTGGCCATGTTCCAGAAATCATAAGGCGGTAAGGGGTAAAGACAATGGAATATGGATTTACAATTGCCGCTTATGCCATTGCAGCGGTTCTATTTATTCTGTCGCTTGGCGGATTGTCGGGCCAAGAAAGCGCCAAACGCGCGGTGTGGTATGGCATTGTGGGCATGGCGATTGCGGTTGTGGCCACTTTGATCGGGCCGGGGCACGGGTTATGGGTTGTGTCGCTGGCGTTGATCGGGATTGGCGGATTGATTGGTTATCAATTGGCCACGCGTGTGCAAATGACGCAAATGCCCGAACTTGTGGCAATCATGCATTCGCTGGTGGGTTTGGCCGCCGTGTTTGTTGGGTTTAACGCCGATATCGAATTGGGCCGTGTTTTGGCGATGGATGATGCCGCGCGCGCGGCCTTGACCGAAGGCTTTGCCGCCCTGTTGGCGCATAAATCCCCGGTTGAAATCAACATCCTGCGGGTTGAACTTGTGCTTGGCATCTGGATTGGGGCGGTCACATTTACCGGGTCGGTCATTGCCTATGGCAAATTGGCAGGCAAGGTCGATAGTGCCGCCAAAAAATTACCGGGCGGCCATATGTTGAATTTGGCGGCGGTGATTGGTTCGGTCACGATGGCGGGCCTGTATCTGGGCGGATCGGGCAGTTGGACATTGATTGTTTTAACGCTTTTGGCGCTGTTCATCGGGTATCACTTGATCAAGGGCATTGGCGGCGCGGATATGCCGGTGGTTGTGTCCATGTTAAACAGTTATTCCGGCTGGGCGGCGGCGGCGATTGGATTCAGCCTTGGCAATGATTTGTTGATCGTGGTTGGGGCGTTGGTCGGATCATCCGGCGCAATCCTAAGCTATATTATGTGCAAGGCGATGAATCGGTCCTTTGTCAGTGTGATCTTGGGTGGATTTGGCGGCACATCCGGCCCCGCCGCCGAGATTGAGGGCGAACAGATTGCCATTGATGCCGATGGGGTGGCCACCGCCCTCAATGAGGCCGACAGCGTGGTGATTGTGCCCGGTTACGGCATGGCCGTGGCCCAAGCCCAACAAGCCGTCAGTGAAATGACCCGAAAATTGCGCGCGGCTGGAAAAAACATACGCTTTGCGATTCACCCGGTTGCGGGGCGTCTGCCCGGCCATATGAATGTTTTGCTGGCCGAGGCAAAAGTACCCTATGACATTGTGTTGGAAATGGATGAAATCAACGATGATTTCCCTGATACCGATGTGGTGATTGTGATCGGATCAAATGATATCGTGAACCCCGCCGCGCAAGATGACCCAAATAGCCCGATTGCCGGGATGCCGGTGCTAGAGGTCTGGAAGGCCAAACAGGTTTTTGTATCAAAACGCGGGCAGGGCACCGGGTATTCGGGCATCGAAAACCCATTGTTTTACAAAGAAAATACCCGGATGTTCTATGGCGATGCCAAGGCATCCATCGACAGTTTGCTGCCCAAGCTAGACTAGGCGTCGGGCACCGCGCGGTGCCCAAACAATTATTTAACATATTACATTTAATTTGGGCCTCCTTAATTTTGGAGGCATCAAATGCAATATGAATTTCGTGGTAAAACCCTGCAACATGCGGTGCGAAACGCAATCCGACCCCAAACCCTGCACCATAAAGGCGATGCAGGCGAAAGCGCCACATGTCAGCAACTTTTCCGGTGGAAAACCGAGTTGTCAGTTGAAGCAACCGGCTTGGAAAGTGATGTAGACCGTATAGAGGATGCGATAAAAGACTTGGAGAGATCAAGATCAGAAGACCTTACTGACGCTGCAATTTCGGGAGCAATAGTGGCGGCAGGTGCACTTGCGTCTGTTTTAAGAGGCGTGCGAACATTGTCGCGTACGCTAAGAAGGCGGCGTGCCGGTTTAGAGTATGCACTTGCGTTGGTTCCAGGTATTGGTATGGGATTGGAAACTGCTCGGCACGCATTATCCGCCATTAACAGTACACGCGAAATTAGACAATTAACGCGCGAATTAGAAGATGTGCAACGTCGTTACAACGCACTAAACGTCCAACTCAGTGAGTTAAATCGCGAATATCAGTATAATAATTGTGAAGTCGTTCTTGGATAACCCTTTTTAACCACTGGCCCTGATGGATGCCAATTCCGCGTCGATCAGGGTTTGAAACACGTCCTCTTGCCCGCATTCGACAATGCGGTCTTTAATGTCGTTTGAAAGAGTGCCGCGATGCAGGGCGGCCATGGTAAAGCTTTGATAGGGTTCAAGATGCAGATTGTAATCACACCGAATATAATATCGCCATCCCCGACCCGTTGAAAGATCGCGGTAATTGGTCAAGATAAGGTAAAGATCCCCACCAAAAAGTGACCCGGGATAGGTGTACTCTATTGATCCATCCCAATTGGTTTGCCGTCTTAAATACCATGGGGGCCGCGCGTCAATAAAATGATCAGACGCCCAATCAAACCGGGCCTGCAAACGCGCCCTGGTGTCATTGTCAATGCCGCGTTCATCGCTATGGGGGCGGCGCAATTCATCGCATAGATCGGGGCGTTGGGTATCACGAATGGCATCGCGCACCCCAAAATCATAATCATCATATATATAGGGCGCGGCGCGCGCCGTGATATACACGGCCTGTGTGTCGCGCATACAGCGTTCGGCGGGCCATTGCGACCGCACACCGTCAACATGCGTGTTAAACCGAATAAGATGGCGGTCAAAAAAGCCAGAAATCAGGATCAGGATAAAACCGATATATGCAAAAACTTGCATATAAATTCCGATGCGTACCCACATATGCCCCCCGAGATTTGGTATATAGGTTAACTTTTGTCTAAATAAGTTACTAAAAAATTAATCATAATGCCCTGTGGGGCGCATCACGCCGCATCGCCATCATTGAAAGGGATCGTGAAAAAGGGGCTGATGGTTTGGTTACATGTGGAAGAGATGTCACACACCACCCCATCAGCGTTTAATCTGCGCCCGATGCATGGGAAGGGAGGAGAGAGCAACCGGACACCTATGTAACCCCAATGTTGCATGGCACCCATTTTGCGAAAGAAAAACCACGCCGCCCGCGCCCAAATTTTTAAATTGCACAAATTTTATGCATTAAAATGTTAACACTACCCCAAAAGGCGCATGACATGAAAACAGGCGTTACAAATACCCCTCGGACCGAAAGCTAAGCTCGGCCGCTTTGCCAATGATCAAATGGTCATGAATCACAATTCCCATGACATCGGCGGCGGTGCGGATGGCCTCGGTCATGGTGATATCGGCCTGACTTGGTGTTGGATCGCCCGATGGGTGATTATGCACCAAAATAAGCGCCGATGCATTCAGTTCAAGCGCGCGTTTCACAACCTCACGCGGGTAGACAGGCACATGATCGACCGTGCCTTCGGCCTGGGGTTCATCAGCAATCAGGCGGTTTTTACGATCCAGAAACAAAACCCGAAATTGTTCGGTTTCACGATGCGCCATGGCCGTGCGGCAATATTGCAGCAACGCATCCCAAGATGACAAAACCGGGGTTTCAATCACGCGGCTGCGCGCCATGCGGTGGCCCACGGCCTCGGTCAGTTTGAGTTCAAACACCACCCGATCCCCCACGCCGTCAACTTCTTTCAGGCGCGCGGGCGGGGCGGCCAATACGTGGTTAAGATCCCCAAAGCGGTGCAATAGGCGTTTGGCCAAAGGTTTGGTATCACCCCGCGCAATGGCCCGATACAGGATCATTTCCAGCAATTCATAATCGGGTACCGCATCCGCGCCACCTTGGGTAAAGCGCGCCCGCAGGCGGGATCGGTGGGCGTGGCGGTGTGCCTCGGCGCCTTTGGAAGGGCCGCCCGCCGATTTTTGCGAGGCGTCGGGCGCGCCCTGCACGGGTTGGACCGTTTGTTCGGGTTGAAACGACCCGCTGGCATCATTGAACGAAAAGCTGGGTTGGTTTGTCATGCCTGATAGATAAGAATATATTGGTTAATAAATCCTTACCCTGCCTTTGGGTCGCTATTGGGTGACTGCGGCATATCATAGAATTTACCTGCCGGTGACAGGGTGAAAATTTCAAACCCATCCGCCGTAACACCGATAGAATGTTCAAACTGCGCCGATAATGATTTATCACGCGTGACGGCTGTCCACCCATCGGCCAGTGTTTTGGTATCGGCCCGGCCCAAATTCACCATGGGTTCTATAGTGAAAAACATGCCTTCTTCCAGAACCTCTTTGGTGCCGGATGTGCCATAATGCAACACATTGGGGGGGGCATGAAACACCTGACCCAACCCATGGCCGCAGAAATCGCGGACCACGCTCATGCGGTGGGATTCGACATAGGTTTGAATGGCATGGCCAATATCGCCGAATGTGGCCCCCGGGCGCACGGCCTCGATCCCTTTGAACAACGCGTCATGGGTGACTTTGATCAACCGTTCGGCCTTGCGGTTCAGGGTTCCGGCCACAAACATCCGGCTGGTATCGCCAAACCATCCATCAACGATCACGGTGACATCAATATTCAGAATATCGCCATTTTTCAAAATCTTGGGGCCGGGAATGCCATGGCAAACCACATGGTTCAAACTGATGCAACTGGCGTGTTTATAGGGGTTGCGCGGGGTGGGGCCGGGATACCCGATTGTGGCCGATATCGCACCTGCGGCGGTGATCTTGGCCTCAATTTCGGCATCAATGGCGGCGGTTGTGACGATGACCGCATAAACTGCATACCGATCACCAAGGGCTGGAACTATGTTGCTCGGACCTACAGACCGCGGCCCGAAATCGTGTCCGGCGAATGGATTTTC
>CAZPSB010000010.1:12995-18958 GCA_964589025.1 uncultured Jannaschia sp.
TGTCACCGATTTCATCTAGGATTTGCGCGGCCAATTGCCCGGCGCGGCGCATGCCTTGAAATCCGGCTTGGTCATGGATGCGAATTTTGTCTTTGGTCAGGCGGCCTGTGAAATCGTTCAATTCTGTCTCCTGCGGGTTGGGTATGGGTGGTGGGGTTTGCCCCGGGCCGCGATGGGCCTAAATCAAGGCTATCTATATCACAAGTCACAAAAGGGCCAATACCATGACACAACCAACCGCAGCCATGTTGGTGATTGGGGATGAAATTTTGTCAGGGCGCACATGTGACGCCAATATCCACCATTTGGCCAAGGCCCTAACCCAACATGGCATCGCCTTGGCCGAGGCCCGCATCCTATGCGATGATCCCCCCGCGATCATAGCCGCCATTGCCGATTTGCGCGCCAAATGGGATCATGTTTTTACCTCGGGTGGGATTGGCCCGACCCATGATGATATCACCGCCGATGCCGTGGCGCGCGCCTTTGATGTGCCGATTGACGTGCGCGCCGATGCGCGTGCCATTTTGCAGGCCTATTATGAGGCCCAAGAAAAAGACCTTACCCCCCCAAGGTTGCGCATGGCCCGCATTCCCGATGGGGCGGTGTTGATCGAAAACCCCATTTCCGCCGCGCCGGGTTTTAGTATCGGCAATGTGCATGTCATGGCCGGTGTGCCCAAGATATTCGCGGCCATGCTGGCGGGATTGTTGCCACGCCTTACCGGGGGTGCGCCGATGATATCGCGATCTTTGCGGGTGATGCAGGGCGAAGGCGATTTGGCAATTGCATTGGGCGATGTGGCGCGTCGCAATGGTGATGTGTCCATCGGGTCATATCCGTTTACCCAAGGCGCGCGGCATGGATCAAACATCGTGATACGCGGCCAAGATGCAGCCCGCCTAGATCAGGTCATGGCAGAATTGCAGGCGATTTTTCCCGATGCCCTTGTCGATGCGGAGGCCGATGCGGATGCGGCCCATCCCCTAGGGGACGCCTGATATGGTATAGGCTTTGTCAGGGTTATCATGATATGGCCATACCCACCATTTATGGTGTGTGTTTGATCTTATCCACAAAAATATGCTTTACACCATGATCTTTTCTGCGCACATATATCATGTGGAAAGTGGCATATAAAGGCTTTCTTGTGAACCAAACCACAATTTATTGTGGTTGCCCAAGGTGGTGTTGCGCCTTTTCGCTGCCACAACAGAATGAGGCCAATTTATGGCATTTGATGAATATCAACTTGACATCGAAGATGTGCATCCAATTGATATTGTTGAAACATTAGCCGCACATCATGAATGGGAATTTGACCGGGTTACCGATGATCAAATCTCTATGGTGATCGAAGGCCAATGGCGCGCCTATTCCATCACCTTGCTTTGGTCTGCCTATGATCAAACATTGCGCATGATTTGCACCTTTGAAATGGAGCCCGCGGCACATGCCCTGCCTAAACTTTATGCGCTGTTGAACCTGATCAATGATAAATGTTGGGCCGGGGCGTTTACCTATTGGCCGAAACGCAAAATGACCGCCTATCGGTATGGGTTGGTTTTGGGCGGCGATCAAATGGCCACCGCCGATCAAATCGGGTGCATGGTCAATATCGCCGTTTTGGCCTGCGAAAGATATTACCCGGCGTTTCAATTGGCGTCTTGGGGCGATCAAACCCCCGAACAGGCCTTGCAGGTGGCAATTGCACAAACCTATGGGCGGGCCTAATCTGCCGCTGACATAAGGCGGGGATCATATGGATATTTGCGATTTAAACACAGATTCAATTGTTTTGCTGGGCTGTGGCAAAATGGGGTCGGCATTGGTATCGGGTTGGCTTGAGGCCGGATTGCGGCCTGCGGCGGTAACGGTGATTGATCCACGCCCCTCGGATTGGGTGCTGCAATCGGGGGTGCGGGTCAACCCTGACAAGATACCGCCCAACCCTGCGGTGGTGATGGTGGCCATCAAACCGCAGATAATGGGCCAAGTGGCCGCCCTTTTACGCAATCTGCTGGGGCCGTCCACGGTGGTGATATCGGTTGCCGCTGGCACGGCTTTGGCCTGGTTTGAGGGCGTATTGCCCCCGCACACCCCGGTGATCCGGGCGATGCCCAACACGCCCGCCGCCGTGAAAAAAGGCATCACAGCCATGATCGCAAACCCCGCAGGCACCGCGCATTACGCGGTGGCGCAGGCAATGTTGGGGGCGGTGGGCCAGGTTGTGACCTTGGATAGAGAAGATCAAATTGATGCTGTAACCGGCGTATCAGGATCTGGCCCGGCCTATGTGTTTTACATGATCGAAACATTGGCCGCCGCCGCATCTGCACAAGGTCTGCCCGATGATATGGCCATGCAATTGGCCAAAGCCACGGTGGCCGGGGCTGGTGCGCTGGCCGAACAGGCAGAAAACACCCCCGGCCAATTGCGGGCCAATGTGACATCGCCCAATGGTACGACGCAGGCAGGGCTTTCGGTGTTAATGCAGGCCGAAACCGGCCTTGGCCCGTTGATGGCGGCCACTGTCGCCGCCGCCGCCAATCGCAGCAGGGATCTTAAAGAATGACCAACATGATTACCTATGATGATTTTCTGGCGGTTGATATCCGTGTTGGTACCATCACCCGCGCAGATCCTTTCCCCGAGGCCCGCAAACCGGCCATCAAGCTTTGGGTCGATTTTGGCCCTGAAATCGGCGAAAAGAAAAGTTCGGCCCAGATCACGGCGCATTACACGCCACAAGCCCTGATTGGTCGGCAGGTGATGGCGGTGGTTAATTTCCCGCCGCGCCAAATCGGCCCCTTCCGGTCCGAGGTGTTGGTTCTGGGCCTTAGCGATGATCGGGGCGGCATTGTGTTGCTTGGCCCCGATAGGCCGGTGGGCAATGGCCAAAGGATGCATTGACGCCATGAAACTGTTTATGACCCGCCCCTTGCCAGACCCCGTAATACAGGCCGCGCGCGCGCGGTTTGATACCACCATTCGCCCCGATACCACCCCTTTGGATTTTGCCGAATGCGTGCGGGTTTTGGCAGATTATGACGTGGTTTTACCAACCTTGGGCGATGTGTTTTCGGCAGATGTTTTTGCCTCTGCTGGTGTGGCGAAATGTAAATTATTGGCCAATTTCGGGGTGGGCTATAACCATATTGATATCGCCGCCGCCAAAGCCGCAGGCGTGGCAGTGACCAACACGCCGGGTGCGGTGACCGATGCCACCGCCGATATCGCGCTAGGCTTGATTTTGATGACGGCGCGGCGCGCAGGCGAAGGTGAACGGTTGGTGCGTTCTGGCGCGTGGTCGGGCTGGCACCCCACGCAGATGTTGGGCCTGCATGTCACAGGCAAAACGGTTGCGATTATTGGCATGGGCCGGATCGGTCAGGCCATTGCCCGGCGATGTCATTATGGTTTTGGCTGTGATATTGTCTATGTCAACCGATCCGTGAAATCGGTTGATGTCCCGGCCAAACAAATGCCGATGAAACAGGCCTTGGCCCTGGCCGATATTGTGGTTGTGGCCACGCCGGGCGGGGCCGATACGCATCATTTGATAAATGCCACCAGCTTTGCCGCGATGCAGGCCCATGCCGTGTTCATCAATATTGCGCGTGGCGATGTGGTGGATGAAGCCGCCCTGATTGCCGCCCTGCAGTCAGGGCAAATCGCCGGGGCGGGTTTGGATGTGTATGAATTTGAACCCAAAGTGCCTGCCGCGCTTTGTGCGATGGAAAATGTGGTTTTATTGCCCCATTTGGGCACAGCCACCCCCCAAGTGCGCCAGGCTATGGGCCAGTTGGCCTTGGATAATGTGATTGCCTTTGCCGAAAACCGCCCTTTGATTAGCCCGGTTTGATTGCTGCGCCTTGTGGGTCAGGCCTAAATCATCCGCCATGGGCCAATTGCCACCCCTGATCACGGGCCAGTTGGGCGCGGGTTTTGGGTGTATTTTTGCACAACCGAATCCGGCAGATATTGCGCGTATTTTTTGGATAAAACCGTTCTGATATCGGCCATATCTATTGGCGCAAATTCATCAAGACTTTGAATACAAGTATATTTTTCTTTGGTTGCGGCCAAATCTGCAAGATGGCCTTTATGATAATCTGAAGGTTTTATATATAACACGTCGCGCGGGTCACACATCATGCCCTGACCCGTTTCAAGCGCAAGGTGATTGCACAACCCCACCGGCAGAAATTGTGTACCGGTTCTAAATTGATGGCTAATCTGGTGCTGCAACAGGGCATCATTGGCTTTGAAAAAATCGGCAAAAAGTGATTTTTTAAGCGCATGAGGGTGATGGGCAAGTTGTACATATTTCCTTCGACCGGCCAAGGCCGCAGATATCGCTTGGGCAATTTTGAAATTTGCGGGCATTTTTTTGCCGATAACAAACCCCCGCAAACGTCGCATCGCAAGCTTTAGCCTTGGGATCACGGTTGAACGATCTTTGCCGCACACTTTTAGTTTGCCATCACGGGTAAAGAAATCACTTTCGCGCACGGGACCGTTAAAAAAGACATCATCATTTAAATAAATGAAATCATCATCAAGCCCCGGTATCCGCCACAACATCGTTTCAATTGACAAAGAATTAAACGTAGGCAGGCAATGTTCATAACCGCGGAAAATGTCGGAATGACTAATGATTTGTATTTTCCCGGGCGCGCATATCCCCGAGATTTCAAAATCTTTTATAAACCTTGGGGTTTGATCGGCGGTGACAATGAAAATTCGATTGATAAAAGGGGCATATTGCAAAATAGAGGCAATACAAAAATATATTTCCCCCTTATCGGCAAACCGGGTTTCGCGCGTGGCGTTTGATGGGTTTTGGCGTGAATTTTTTGGGGTCATTGCGGCAAGACGTTTGGCCTTATGCGCCGGGTCATTGCCATCAACCCAAGTTATAACCGCATCCATGATATTGGTATCCCGTGTTATGGTGGTGTGCCGAAAGGTTTAGAATTGAATCTGCGCAATCTTGTGTAAAGTTCAATTGTTTCATAGGCGCGCTGCTTGGTGTAACAGGCCTTAAGGCAGGCCATTTGTATCATCAGGCATAGGGGTTTGCGTTTGGGGGGGGCGATCCAGTGCGACAGGGCGATCACCGATGGCCTCGCGAAAATGTGCGCGACATAGCGCGACATAGCGTTCATTTCCCCCCACCTCGATTTGATCCCCATGGGTAACGGCGTGGCCGTTTTCATCAACGCGAATCACCATTGTGGCCTTTTTGCCGCAATGGCAGATGGTGCGGACTTCGCGCATTTCATCGGCCAGTGCCAAAAGCGCGGCTGAGCCTTCGAATAATTCCCCCCGAAAATCCACGCGCAGCCCGTAACACATGATGGGCACGCCCAAATCATCGACCACGCGGGCCAATTGCCAAACTTGATCACGGGTTAGCCACTGGGCCTCGTCGATCAACACACAGGCACAAGGGCCGTGGGCCAGCCTTGCGCGGATTTTGTCAAACAAATCACAACTGGCCGAATAGGTATCGGCCTTGGCCTCAATCCCGATGCGGCTGCCGATTTTGGCGGGTCCGGTGCGGTTGTCGAAATCCGCCGTCAACAAATAGGTCTGCATTCCGCGTTCGATATAATTATACGAGGCCTGCAACAACAGCGTCGATTTGCCCGCATTCATTGTAGAATAATGAAAATATAACTTGGCCATGGTCTTCATGTGCCGCAGCCCGCCGTCACAGGCAAGTGCATTGATCGGTTGACATATCAACCAAAGCGCCCATGTTGCACAAAATAAACGAACAAGGATTGCAGGCGTGCCCAAAACCCCACGGCCCTTTTCAAAATTCGAATTCATGATTGCCTGGCGGTATTTGCGCGCCAAACGCGCCGAGGGCGGCGTGAATGTCATGACATGGATCAGCTTTATCGGCATTGCCTTGGCGGTGATGGCCTTGATTGCGACCTTGGCGGTGCGAT
>CAZPSB010000010.1:18968-22704 GCA_964589025.1 uncultured Jannaschia sp.
CGGGGTTTCGACATGAATTTGTGGGCACGATATTGGGGGCCAATCCTCATATCAGTGTGTATGATCAGGCCGAATTTCTGCCCAATGGTCAGGTATCCTATGCGATTGAAACTTATGAACCTTTGGCCAATCTTATTGCCGATTTACCGGGTGTGATCCATGCCCAACCGGTGATCCGCGCACAGGTCATGGCCACCCATCTTGGCCGCAATGCAGGGGTTGAGGTCGTGGGCGTCACCCAAGATGATCTGCAACGCATCCCCCTTGTCGCCAATCCCGAAACCATGAGCGGCGATATCACGCAATTTCAAAATGGCGTGGCTATCGGATGGGGCGTGGCGCGTGAATTGGGCCTGAATGTAGGCGATACGATTCGCCTGATTTCGCCCGATGGCCCGCGCACGCCCTTTGGCACATCGCCGCGCATATCCAATTACGAGGTCACTTATATCTTTCGGGTTGGCCGATGGGATATCGACCGCATCCGCGTCTATATGCCCTTTGAAGAAGCGCAGATTTATTTCAACCGCGAAGGCGTGGCCGATGCGATTGAGGTCACAATCGAAAACCCCGAACAGGTCATGGATCAGGTATTCCCCATTCTTGAGGCCGTGAATGCCCCGATTTCAATCGGCACTTGGCAAGACAGTTCAGGTGCGTTTTTGCGCGCCCTGGAAATGGAAGATAACGTGATGTTTATCATCTTATCCATCCTGGTTTTGATTGCGACCATGAATATCGTATCGGGCCTGATTATGTTGGTGAAAAACAAATCGCGCGATATCGGCATTCTGCGCACAATGGGGTTAAGCCAAGGGTCGATCTTGCGGGTGTTTTTCATTTGCGGGTCATCCATCGGCGTGGCCGGCACGGTGTTGGGGGTGATCCTTGGATGTTCGATTGCGATTTGGATTGATCAGATCGTATCATTTTTGAATTTTGTTCTGGGCGGTGGCGTGTGGGATCCAAGCATTCGCCAGATATCGGAACTTCCGGCGCGGTTACAATTGGGCGATGTCTTATCGGCGGTGTTCATGGCCTTGGGCCTAAGTTTCGGGGTGACGATTTTCCCCGCCCGCCGCGCTGCCCGTATGAACCCGGTAGAGGCTTTGCGATATGAATAAGGTTGTTTTGGAACTGCAGGGGTTGCAAAAACGGTATAACCTCGGAAAACCGAATGAAATTACCGTTTTGGATGGCGCATCTGCCCGCATTTGTGCAGGCGAATTGGTCGGTCTAATCGCGCCATCGGGGGCGGGCAAATCCACGCTTTTGCACATGGCGGGGTTGCTGGACACACCCGATCAGGGTGTTGTGCAAATCAAGGGGGATGTTTTGTCAGCTGCGGGCGATCAGGCCCGTACACAGGCGCGGCGCCAACGCATTGGGTTTGTGTATCAATTTCACCATTTGCTGCCTGAATTCACCGCCGCCGAAAATATCCAATTGCCCCAATTGGCCAATGGCATATCTGCGCGCGATGCGCAGGCGCGCGCCGCCGATTTATTGGGCAAGGTGGGGCTGCTGGGCCGCATGAACCACCGCCCGGCAGAATTATCAGGCGGCGAACAACAACGTGTGGCGTTTTGCCGGGCCTTGGCCAATCAACCCGATGTGTTATTGGCAGATGAACCGACCGGCAATCTGGACCCGGCCACATCGAAAACGGTGTTTGATGCAATGATGCGTTTGGTGCGCAGCACGGGTTTGGCGGCCTTGATTGCAACCCATAACCTTGATCTGGCCGCGCGGATGGATCGGGTGCTGCGCCTTGAACAGGGGCGTTTGGTTGAACATAAGGTTTAGGTTTTGGGCCTGTTCCTTTGGCTTTCTTCAAACCGATGCCAGATATCCATCCGGCCTTTTTGGCGTGCATCCGCCAACCATAACCTTTTGCGTGCATTCGCGGTTTCAAGGTCGCGATATTGGCCGCCTGAAAATTTAGGCCAATCCAGCGCCAATCCCTGTGCAACCATTTGTGCCGAAAGATCGCGCCCATCGGGCAGGTGGCATTGTGCAACACAGCGCCCATAATCATCTTGGTCTATAATCTTAGCTGTCACAATCTGACCTTTGCACAGGTCAATCAACGCCGCTTTGGCCTTTTTCCCATAGGGATGGGCCAATTCCGGCGCGTCAATCCCGAATAATCGGATTTGCGTTTTTCGGATAACAATCGAATCCCCATCTACCACATAGGCCGCGCCGGTGATGATGCCCTGCCGTTTGGGGCGTGGTTTTGGCGGTCTTGGTGGTGGCGTGCGTCTTGGGGGTGGGCGGCCTTTGGGCGGCCTGTGTGGACTGCGTGAAACAGGCCGATTTCTGCGCCCCCCCCGCGCGGCCCGGCCCACTATAACACCGATCACCACCAAAATGAAAATGGCCAGATAATCCAACGCGGCACCGCCTTAGGTTTTTGGTCTATTTTGCGCCCCGTTTTGGCGATCTTTCAACAAGGTGGTCAACCAATTCGGATCCATCTGTGGCACCGATGACAAAAGCAAGTCTGTATAAGGATCATGCGGCGGTTGGAATATATCGGTTTTTGGCCCTTGTTCAACAATCTGGCCATCCTTCATCACCACGACCTCGTCTGCGATGGCGCGTACCGTGGCCAGATCATGGGTGATGAACATATAGGCCAAGTTCAATTCGCTTTGCAGCCGATCCAGCAATTTCAAAATGCCTTCGGCTACCAATTGATCTAGGGCGGATGTGACCTCATCGCAGATGATGAATTGCGGTTCGGCGGCCAAGGCGCGTGCAATGCCGATGCGTTGTTTTTGCCCGCCCGACAATTCCGAAGGCCGGCGGTCAATATAATCATCGGGTTCAAGTTCAATCATCGCCAATAAATCACGGATGCGATCATCCAACGCCTTATCCTTAAGGCCCAGATACATCTGTGCCGGGCGGCCAATTAAATCGCGAATGCGCAATTTGGGGTTTAATGCAGTATCGGCCATTTGATAAATCATCTGCACTTGGCGCAATTGATCGCGGGATCTTTGCCGATAATCGGCTGGCAAAGGCAGGCCGGCAAAGGTAATATCGCCTTGCCGGGGCGGCAATAACCCGGTGATCACGCGCGCCATGGTGGATTTGCCCGACCCCGATTCCCCCACCACGGCCACAGTGCGCCCGGCATGAATATCAAATGATATATTTTGCACCACATCCTGCGCCGCCGAATACCCGGCGGTGACATTGCGCACCGATATAAGGCCCGCCTTGCCTATGGGGCGGGCGCGTTCGGCCCGTGCATAAGACCGCACCGCCCAAAGCGATTTTGTATAATCCTGCGTAGGGGCGGCCAGCATTGTGGCGGTGTCTGATTCTTCGATCTCGGTGCCTTTCAGCAAAACCTTGATCCTGTCTGCCATTTGCGCAACCACGGCCAGATCATGGGTGATATAAAGGGCAGCGGTGTTGAATTTATCCACGATGTCGCGAATGGCGGCCAGAACCTCGATCTGGGTGGTGACATCCAGCGCGGTTGTGGGTTCGTCAAAGATAATCAAATCAGGCCGGCAGGCCATGGCCATAGCCGTCATTGCGCGTTGCAATTGGCCGCCGGATACCTGATGGGGATACCGAAACCCGATTGTATCGGGATCGGGCAATTGCATTTGGCGGTATAAATCAATGGCATCACTTTGGGCCGTGCCCCGGCGCATTACGCCATGTTGCACGGGGGCTTCGCTATATTGATCAATCAATTTATGGGCGGGGTTGA
>CAZPSB010000011.1:0-13802 GCA_964589025.1 uncultured Jannaschia sp.
ACAGGTCGCAACAGGTGGCACTGCAATCTATGATGTTGCAATTGATGGCGTAAATTTTACCGCAGATCGGCATGATCTTGATTTTGATTACCTGTTTGCAACAGCAGATTTTGGTGCAGGCACTTTTACAGGCGGCGACCCTGTGAATAATATGATATCATTTGATGGCACGATCAATGGGGCAAACATACAAGGAAATGTTAACATCCACGTGACGTCATCGTCGTGGGGCGGCCCATTAGTTGATGGGTCTGGCACTTTCACAGGTGGGTTTTATGGCACCAATGAAGTGGCGGGTGTGTGGACAGCAAACGGTAACAACGGCGATCAAATGGGCGGTGTATTTTATGGCTTTGAATAATTAATCAGGGCTTTCCTTACCACCGGCGCGGGCATCACACCCCGCGCCGTTTTTGTTAGGGGGTTAGGCTTGACCGTTCATTTGATCCCGCCCCAATCGCCAACATAACAGGGCCACGGGTAAAACCCCCACCGCGCCGATGGCCAGGCTGGGCACGGCGGCCTCGGCCAGGCGTTCATCGGCGGCTAGGCGGTGGGCCTGCACGGCCAATGTGTCGAAATCAAACGGGCGCAAGATCAGGGTTGCGGGCAATTCCTTCATCACATCGACAAACACAATCAATAATGCCGTCAAAAGCGATGGCCGCAAAATCGGCAAATGCACCCCACGCAGCATGGTTTTTGGTGTGCGCCCCAAGGTGCGCACCACCGCATCCATATTCGGGTTAATGGATGCCAGCCCCGCATCATAGGCATTCAGCGCCGCCGCCATAAACCGCACGATATAGGCCGCCACCAACAGCCAGATTGACCCGGTGATCAACAGGCCTGTATTGATGCCGAATATCGTTTCCATCATGTGATCCAACGCGTTGTCAAAAGTGGCGAATGGCACCAGCAAACCCACCGCGATCACACCGCCCGGCACGGCATATCCCACGCCGGCCACGCGCATCACACCGCGCGCCGCCGGTGTGGGATGCAGGCGCGCGTTAAACCCAAGCGTGACCGCCGCCGCGACGGTTACCACCGCCGCGATGGTTGCCAAGATCAGGGAATGTTGCAAAAATTCAAGATACCGGGGGGTGATCAACAGATGCGCGGTATCCCATCCCATATGCATCAATAAACCTGCCGGCAAAAGAAACCCGAACATGACAGGCAGCCCGCAAAAGGCCATCGCGCCAAATGCCTTTAGGCCGCGTAATTTGGCGGGTTGCATGACTTCGAACCGGCGGCCTGCGGCGTAATGGCGTTGGTTTCTGCGTTGCGCGTGTTCAAGGGCGGCCAGCGTGAGCGCTACAATCAACAGGCATAATGCCAATTGCGCCGCCGCGCCTCGGTCAAAAAACGAAAACCAGCTTTGATAAATGCCGGTGGCAAAGGTTTGCACCCCGAAATAGGATACGGTACCAAAATCGGCCAATGTTTCCATCAGGGCCAACAATACCCCCCCCGCAATGGCCGGGCGGGCAATCGGCAGCGATACGCGCAAAAAAGCACTTAGCGGTGATTGGCCCAAACTGCGCGCCGCGATATAGGCGGTGGCCGATTGTTGCAAAAAAGCCGCCCGCGCCAATAGGTAGACATAAGGATATAAAACCAGCGTCAACATTGCCGCCGCCCCGCCCAATGATCGGATTTCAGGAAACCAATAATCGCGTGGGCCCCACCCGGTTAGATCGCGCAAGCTGGTTTGCACCCATCCCGGATGATCCAGAAAATCGGTATAGGCATAGGCCAACACATAGGCCGGAAAGGCCAAAGGCAGCGCCAAGGTAATTTCAAAAATTTTGCGCCCGGCAAAGCGGGTGTTTGTGACCAACCACGCCGCGCCTGTGCCAATGATTGCGGTGCCGATTGCCACCAATGTGGTCAACCCAAGGGTTGTGCCCGCATATCGCGGCAACACGGTTTTGGCCAGGCGCGTAATTGTTTCGCCCCCCCCGCCAAAGGCCGCAATGGCCACGGCAACCATAGGCAATACACACAGCCCCGCCGCCAGCCAGGCCAAAACCCTAAGCCGCATCCCATATGATAAAAATCGTCCCGGTGGCATGTATTGCCCTTTGATCCTTTAATCTGATCTTTTTGGTCGGAATTTACAGGATTTGCAATCACTTAAACAATCAAACGGCAGGATCTTTCCCATTTTTCAGCAGGCAAAGATGAAATTTTCATGACATTTGCCTTATGTGCGCTTTGTAGGATTGTGGTCCGGCATTATTATTTGAATATACACATGTCTGTGCGGATCAATTCAAGAGAAAGGCCATCTTATGACCACATATGCAATCAACGGTCTGGGCCGGATCGGGAAATTGGCCCTACGGGTTTTGCTGGAAAAGGGCGCCCATATCGCGTGGGTCAATGATGCGATGGGTGATCCGGCCATGCATGCGCATTTGTTGGAATTTGACACAGTGCATGGGCGGTGGAATGCGGAATTTGCCGCTAATGACAGTGCGATCACAATCAATGGCACGCGTTTGCCGGTTTATGCAGACCGCGATTTGACCCATTTACCATTGGATGGCGTGGATGTTGTGATTGACTGCACCGGCGTGTTCAAAACTGCGGCCAAAATCGCCCCTTATTTCGCGGCTGGTGTGAAAAAAGTGGTGGTGTCTGCCCCGGTCAAAGATGGCAATGCGGCCAATATTGTGTATGGTGTCAATGATGATATTTACAATCCCGCGCTGCATAACATCATAACAGCCGCCAGTTGCACAACCAATTGCCTGGCCCCTGTGGTCAAGGTGATGCATGAAAACCTAGGCATCAAACATGGGTCAATCACGACGATCCATGATGTGACCAATACGCAAACCATCGTAGACCGCCCGGCCAAGGATTTGCGCCGCGCGCGATCGGCGCTGAATTCCTTGATCCCGACCACAACAGGCAGCGCCACGGCCATTACGCTGATTTATCCTGAACTGAAAGGCAAGTTAAATGGCCATGCGGTGCGGGTGCCTTTGTTGAATGGGTCGCTAACCGATTGTGTGTTCGAGGTCGCACGCGATACCACGCGCGATGAGATCAACACCCTGTTCAAAGCCGCCGCCGAGGGCGAATTGGCCGGTATTTTGGGGTATGAAACCCGCCCCCTGGTTTCTGCCGATTACACCAATGATGAACGATCCTGCATTGTAGATGCACCATCAACCATGGTGGTCAATGGCACACAGGTTAAAATTTACGCGTGGTATGACAATGAAATGGGCTATGCGCATCGTTTGGTGGATGTGGCCTTGATGGTGGGCGCAAGCCTTGGGGCATAAAGACCCTTGGCGGCGCGGGTATTGTGGCGCGCCGCCAAGGGCAATGGATCAGGCAAGATATCCTTCGAATGTGATATTATCTGCGATGTGGCGGGCGGTTGTTTCGGTTTGCCTGTCTTTCACCGTCCAACATAATATTGGCACGCCGCGCGCTTTAAGGGCTGCAACCGGGGCGCGGGCCAGATCGGCGGCTTCGTGGCTGATGAAATCAGCACCGATTTGATCAAAAAATGCGATCGCGCGCAACGCGTCGATATAATCTTGCGTCAGATTCAGGTCGGCGATTTTTTCCATTGGAAAACTGGCAGTAACCAATCCACAGGGCAAATCAGGGGCGGCGGCATGTAGGGTTTTAACCATATGCGGGTTGAATGACATCACCGCCACGGGGCCATCATATGCAGCCAAAGCATCCAAAACCGCGCGTTCCAATACGCCGTCACTTTCGCCCAGATGGCCGGTTTGATCTTTTAATTCAATCACCAAGGGCACCGCGCCATTCACCAGATTCAACACATCGCATAAGGGGGGGATTGTATCGGTTGATCCCGTCAGGGGAATTTGCGTCAGCGCAGCAAGGCTATGGTCACGGATCTTGCCGGTTTGATCCGTCAGGCGGTCAAGTGTGGGATCGTGAAACATCACGGCCTGATTATCAGATGTCAATTGCACATCAATTTCAATGCCATATCCGTGATCAATGGCGGCTTTGACGGCGCTTAGGCTGTTTTCGATGATGCCAGATGGCGCATCATGCAGGGCGCGGTGGGCGATGGGGCGGTCAAGAAAAATCTGGGGTAAGGGCATGGTTAGGTCTCGATTTCAAAAATACCTTCGATTTCCACGGCAACGCCAAAAGGCAGGGATGCGGCACTTACGGCGGATCGGCTATGCCGGCCAATATCGCCCAAAGCGTGCACAAAGAAATCAGATGCGCCATTAATCACCTTGGGCTGATCGGTAAAATCAGCGGTTGAATTCACAAACCCTGTCAGTTTCACCACGCGTTTCAGCCGGGCCAAATCACCACCAAGCGCGGCTTTGACTTGCGCCAACAGGTTGATCGCACAAACCCGCGCGGCATCTGCCCCATCTGCGATTGTCATATCATCGCCCAAACGCCCGATGATCATGCCATCGGCATTGGCCGCAATTTGCCCTGATACAAACACCAAATTGCCTGAAATGACATAAGGTACATAATTGGCCGCCGGGGCGGGCGGGGCATTTAATGTGATGCCAAGATCGGCAAGGCGGGTTTCGATGGGATGCGTCATGCGGGGGCCTTTAAGTGTTGAACAAATCTATTTTGATCCATTATCAAAACCACAGGTTTTTGCAAATCACATCACATACCCGTATGTGACCTTGACTCTTGCTATCATTTTATAGCTAAAGATGGTGAATGTTGCCAACGCATATAGGGATCTATATGCCCCAAGTCAGGTTGTTTCATATGCCCAAACCGCAGCGCATCGCCCCCCTTTTTGCTGTTTTGTTTATGCTTGGCGTGTCGGCCTGTGGGCCTGCCTCGATTCCGCCTGGGGATCGGGTCAATGATGTACATGAAAGCCAAAACCGGGCCACGCATGAATTTAACATAGGCCTTGATCGTGTAATTTTACGACCAACATCAAGGGCTTATGCGGCGGTGGTGCCCCGCCCCCTGCGCCAAGGCGTGCGCAATGTCGCCAGCAATCTTGATTTGCCGGGCTATGTCATCAATGATATTTTGCAACTGCAATTGGGTGATGCGGGGCGCAACACCGCCCGGTTTGTGGTGAATTCCACAATTGGGATTGGCGGGTTGTTTGACCCCGCCACGGCCATTGGGTTGGAAGAAGAAAGCACAGATTTCGGCGAAACATTGCATGTCTATGGTGTGCGCGAAGGCGATTATCTGGTGATGCCCGTCATCGGCCCGACAACCGAACGTGATCTTGCAGGCCGTGTTGTTGATGCGGTTTTGAACCCGTTTGGCATGCTTGCAGGGGATGAAACAGATATCAATATCACGCCCATTAATATTTTGGCCACATTGGATTCGCGCGCAGAAAATGCCAATCTCATCGACGAGGTTTTGTATGAAAGCGTGGATGGATACACGCAATTGCGGTCTTTCTATCTGCAAAATAGACGCTTTGCATTGCGCGGCGGGTCAACACCGGTTTTCGGTGGGTCCGATGATGGTGGCGATGGGGTGGAAAATGCCGATGAGGCATCTGCGGTTGCCAATACGCCATCAGATGCGTATTTTGACCCTTATTTCGATCCATATGCGCAATAGGATAGTAAGATATGAAACTTGGTGATTTTTCCCGCCGTGATTTTATCGCTGGTTTTGGGGCCTTAGGGGCCGCGATATCGGTGCCATCAATAGGCGCGGCGCAATCTTTGCAGGCCGCAACTGATTTGGTGCAACGTGCCGTTGACGCCATTATCAGTACAATTTCATCTGGGCGGTCCGAATCTGCGATGATTCGCGAATTTGAACGCATCTTGGATCGTCACGCGGATGTTGCGATCATCGCGCGGTCGGTTCTGGGGCCAACAGCCCGCACCATCAGCCGCGCGCAGTTAAATGCCTTTACCGACGCATTTAGCGGATATATGGCGCGTAAATATGGGCGCCGGTTTCGGGAATTTATCGGCGGCCAAATCACCATTACAGGTGCGCGTCCGGTGCGAAATTTCTATGAGGTGATCACCACTGTCAATATGCCAAGCGGATCGTCATTTGAACTTAGCTTTCTGGTGTCAAATGCATCGGGCCAATATCGTATTTTCAACCTTGTTCTGGAAGGTGTGAATATGATGATTTCCGAACGCAATGAAATCGGCGCACTGCTGGATCGTAACGGCGGCAATGTAGATGCGTTAACTGCGGAATTAAGACGTTTGTAATCGACCCCATCCATTGATGGGGGGTATCAAGGGGTGGTCAGGTCAATCTGACCCCCCCTTTTTTATGGTCAATACAGCCCGTTTGATAAGGTGCCCAAGACCTCCATCATGATTTGTTCACGCAAATCGGGGCGGTCCGCCGTGGCGGGGCCTTCGCGGATGGATTCGATAAACGGGTCAATCATGGGCAGGGGGCGCGCGGGCATATCGGCATGAATATCTTCCATGGTTTGGCGCCAAATTTCGGCGGGCAATCCCCCCCCGGTGACACCGCGAAGCGGCGTGTTGTCGTCATAACCCATCCAGACGCCGACAACATAATCGGCGGTAAAGCCCACAAACCAGGCATCGCGCGCGGCCTGTGTTGTGCCGGTTTTTCCGGCGGCCTGCCGCCCCTGCAATCGGGCACGGTTTCCGGTGCCATCTTCGATGGTTTCATACATCATATAGATCAATTGCCGGGCAGAAAATTCTGAAATGACGCGTTCCTGAATGCCGCTATTTTGTTCAAACAAAGGGGCGTCATCGCCAAATAGGCGCAATTCCTGTACCCCATATGGAATAACAGCAGACCCGCCATTCAATATCCCGGCATAGGCGCCCGTGACCTCAAGCAAATTGGCCTCGGACACACCCAAGGCAAGGGCAGGGCCCTCGGCTTGATCGCTTGTGATGCCGAATTGTGTTGCCACATCGCGCACAAGGTCGCGCCCCACATTTTCGGATAACCGCACCGCAGGCGTATTAAGCGAGGCCCGCAACGCATCGGTCAATGTGACCTCGCCATAAAAATTATCGGTATAATTTGTCGGCGAATAAGGCCCAGACCCCGGCACATCAATCGTCAAAGGCGCATCAAGGATCATATCATCAAACCGCCACCCCAATTCCAATGCCGTGGCATAGACAAAGGGTTTGAACGCCGATCCGGTTTGTCGAAAGGCCTGTGTGGCGCGGTTGAATAACCCCGCCCCGCGTGTGTCGCGCCCGCCCACCATGGCGCGCACTGCCCCATCTGCATTCATCACAACAATGGCGGCTTGCGCGCCTGACCCTTCGCGGATCTGGTTGGTAAACACATCGGCCAATGCGGTTTCGGCGGCGTGTTGAATCCTGCGGTCAAAGGTGGTGCGGATGATGACGTCTTCGGTTGTGTCACTGGTTAAGAAATCCGGCCCGGTGGATACAATCCAATCGGCAAATGCGCCGCCGGTGCTTTGTTCGGCAGACCGCGATAAAATCGCAGGATTGGCACGGGCGTGGTCAGCCTCGGCCTGGGTGAGGTACCCTTGATCTTCCATCAATGATAATATTGTGGCTGCGCGTTCTTGGGCGCGTTCCAAATTGCGCGTGGGTGCAAAATAGGATGGCGCCACCAAAAGACCGGCCAACATTGCGGCCTGTTGCGGGCGCAAATCCACCGATGATATGCCGAAATACCGTTGAGATGCGGCCTCAAACCCGCGGGCGCCTGCGCCCAAATAGGCCCGGTTGAGGTAAATCGTCATAATTTCATCTTTGGTATAGCGCAGTTCCATTGCCAGGGCGAAGGGCACTTCTTGAATTTTGCGCCATATGCTGGCGCGGCGGCAATCGGTTTCATATTCGTTTTCGTTGTCCCAGATGTCCGGGTCATAATCGACGCCCAAACACATCAGTTTGGCCACCTGTTGTGTGATGGTTGACCCGCCATGGCCATTTAATGGCCCGCGCCCTTCGCGCAGATTGATGCGAATCGCCGATGCAATGCCGCGCGGGTCAATCCCGGGATGCCACCGAAACCGGCGATCTTCGGTTGCGATCACGGCATTGACCAAATGCGCACTGGCGGTTGTGGGGGTGATCATGCCGGCGAATTGATCGCCGCGCCATGCAAAGGCTTCGCCTTGATTATCCAAAATCGTGACCGACCCGCGCGCGCGATTATCAACCAGATCTGTGACCTCGGGCAATTGGATATAATAATACCCCGTTGCGGCAAGCACCATCAAGGTGATGATGGCCGTTACCCCCAAAACCATACGCCAAATAAACCAGATAATCCCCCGCACAAACCGCCCGATGAAAGATCGGCGTGGTGGCGGTGGGGGGGGGCGTCTGGTGCGGCCTGCCCCGCGCAGGCGCGGCTGTTGGCCTGCCGGTTGGCGTTTGGGGGCTGCGATTGGGCGGCGCGGGGGCGAAGAATCTGGCATGCTCGTATCCGTTTTTTTGATCAAGATACAGGATGGTATGTTCCTTTTGCAGCCGTAATTTTGAAATTTTTCGCGCAAAAAGTGTCTAAAATTTATGCAAAAATACACAAACGCACATTTTTTAATCAATTATCAGGGATGAGTGAATTTCTGCACCTGCGAAACATTGCTGATTTTAGGTCAACCTGTCTGATCTAAGACCATGCGCGTGCTTGGCGCACATTGCAATTCATAAAGAGGGTGACAAACGTGAAACTCATCATCGCAGCCATCAAGCCGTTCAAGCTTGAAGAAGTCCGCGAGGCGCTCACATCTTTGGGCGTGCGTGGCATGATGGTGACCGAGATTAAGGGCTTTGGCCTACAATCCGGGCACACAGAAATTTATCGTGGCGCAGAATATGCCGTGAATTTCGTTCCAAAAGTCAAGATCGAGGTCGTCGTGGCCACCGATATGGTGGATCAGGTGGTTGAAACCATCCAGACCACCGCGAAAACCGATAAAATCGGGGATGGCAAAATCTTTGTTCTTGATGTCGCGTCTGCCGTTCGTGTGCGGACAGGTGAAACCAACGAAGACGCGCTATAAGCCTGCGTTTTTCATCAATAAGGATCTTCGTAAGATGAAACCCAAATTTTTACTTCCATTGGCGTCTGTCGCAATTGCGGCGATGGTGCCATCCATGGGCCTGGCCCAAGAGACCGCGGCCGCGCCGGCGGTTTCTGATGAAATCGTATGGATTTTCAATAGCCTGCTGTTCTTGATCGGGGCTTTTCTTGTGTTCTGGATGGCGGCCGGTTTTGCCATGCTAGAAGGCGGGTTGGTGCGGTCCAAGAATGTGGCCATGCAAATGACCAAAAATGTGGCGTTGTTTTCACTGGCGGCGATCATGTATTGGGCGATCGGCTATAACCTGATGTATCCATTGGGTGATTGGGCGATTGAGGGCTGGTTCTCGGGGCTGTTTCCATCCGTTGGTGTGCTAGAGGCCGTGGGCGTATCTTTGGCCGAGGCCGATGATGCATCCTATGCGTCAACCGGATCTGATTTTATTTTCCAATTGATGTTCTGTGCGGCGACTGCGTCTATCGTGTCGGGTGCCTTGGCCGAACGGATCAAACTATGGCCATTCTTGATTTTTGTGGTTGTTCTAACCGGGTTTATCTATCCGCTGACTGCATCTTGGCAGTGGGGCGGCGGTTGGTTGTCTGAGGCCGGATTTTCGGATTTTGCCGGTTCAACTGTTGTGCATGCCTGTGGTGCGGCGGCGGCTTTGGCGGGTGCGTTGATCCTTGGGCCACGTCTGGGCAAATACAAAGATGGCCGTGTCAATCCAATGCCGGGGTCTAACCTTGCGCTGGCCACATTGGGGATGTTCATCTTGTGGTTGGGTTGGTTCGGCTTTAACGGCGGGTCGCAATTGGCCATGGGGTCTGCGGGCGATGTTGCCGATATTTCGCGCATCTTTGCCAATACCAATATGGCGGCTGCGGCTGGTGCGGTTGCGGCGTTGATCTTGACGCAAATCATCTTTGGCAAGGCCGATTTGACCATGGTTCTAAACGGCGCATTGGCGGGTCTTGTGTCCATCACAGCCGAACCTTTGGCCCCAACCTTGTTTGGTGCGCTTTGGATTGGCGCCGTTGGCGGTGTGATCGTAGTGTTCGCGGTTCCGTTGTTGGACAAGTTGAAAATCGACGATGTTGTGGGTGCGATCCCTGTGCATGGTTTTGCCGGGATCTGGGGCACAATCGCGGTTGTATTCTACAATAGTGAGGCCGCGCTTGGCACACAATTGTTGGGCATTGTCGCGATTTGTGGCGCAACCTTTGTTCTATCGCTTGTGTTGTGGGTGATCCTGAAACTGGTTTTGGGCATCCGCGTTTCACAAGAGGCCGAAATGACCGGTCTGGATGTGGCGGAATTGGGCATGGAAGCCTATCCCGATTTCACCAAAGCATCCTGATTAAGATCACAAGATCAATGAAAAGGGCATTTTCGGATGCCCTTTTTGCATATGTGTTTTTGAAATGAGATGCACCTAATATTCGGTACGCGCAAAGGCACGATCGGCCCCATCCAGATGTGGCGTCGCGTTAAAGCCCGCAAAAACTGTGGTGCCCTGCCAGACCTCTAACCGGTGCAGCGATGTGTTGCGAATGGCCACCAATAAATGCGCCATTCGCCCTGGATCAAGGTTCAACACATGGCGCATCATCATGCCAATCACCCCGCCCGATGTCACACATAATACGCGTTTTCCGGGTTGAATGGCCAAATCCAGAACATCGGCAATGCGGGTCTCAAACTCAATAAAGCTTTCATCGCCTTTAATTTCGGCACGGTGCCAGGCCTCCATCACGTCTTTGATATGATGCACAAATGTATCGGCGCTATGGGGTTGGGTGCCATTATGCGCGGCGTGTGCTGCGGCCAGGTTGAAATAATCCAGTTCATTCAGGCGCGGGTCAATTTCAGGGGGCGCACCAATATCGCCCATGCCTTGGGCGGTTTCTTGATGACGGCGCAGGCTGCCCATCAAAACCCGGTCAAAGGGGGCCTCGTGCAGGCGTATCCAATCGCCCAACCACCGCGCTTGTTGATGGCCCAGATCCGATAATTTGTCATACCCGATTTCATCGCGGGCCTGTGAATTTGCCTGCCCGTGTCGCACCAATACCAAAACACCCATGCCGATCCCCTATATGATGTGCGATCTTCGTGCCGGATTGCAGACCGAAGCGCAAGCCTGCCCCGTTTGGACTTGCCTTTACGCGGCCCGCGCGCCCATAATAGGCCCATCACATTACCCAAAGGGCATCATGACCTTATTTGCCGTATTCTTTTTTTGCTGGGTTTTGGTGGTTTTGGCCGTTTATGGCCTGATTGCAGCGTTGATTTTTCATTCAGCGCAGGCGATAAAACATAAGGTAGATCGCGATGATATATCTTGAAAATGCGCATTGCCTTTGGCGACCCAGCGCAATTTTTTCTGTTTGATCATGTCATTCAAAAAGGCTTGTCCCATGCCCCAGAATTCTAACATTTCACATATTTTCGCAAACCAAGGCAAACCTGTTTTTGCAAAACCAACATCGCCCGCGGTCAAATTATGCGCGGTGACATGTACCATTTCTTTCGCGGTGTTTTGGATATCGACGTTGTTTTTGGTGGCTGAATGGTTTGGCCCGCATGATATCTTGATCTGGCCAATGGTTTTGGCCCCATTCAGCCTAGCAATCGGCATCTGGGCGCGCATCATGGTTGGGCGCCTTAGCGCATAGTTTTGTGAAGGTGTAAAAATACCACATATTACGGCATCTTGCCCATCATATATATTCGCAAAAATGCGCTATTTGGGGGCCATATTTGGGGCCGTGGTATGTGTGTTTGATCTGGCCGATGCAACAGTTGTGTCACAATCGGCCAGTTCATCTGGTTAGCCTTGGCGGGCTTTGAACCGTCTTTGGGTCTTGTTGATCACATAAACCCGGCCCTTACGGCGCACGATGCGGCAATCGCGGTGGCGCTGCTTGAGCGAGCGGAGGGAATTTTTGACCTTCATGGGTCTGTCCTTCGTCGTCGCGGCGCGTGCATCTGCGCCTTGTTAAGCATTAAGGCCTTTGTCAACAAAGGCCTGCGATGGTGGGCGGTACTGGGATCGAACCAGTGACCCCTACGATGTCAACGTAGTGCTCTACCGCTGAGCTAACCGCCCGTTTATGGCACATCAGAAATCTTTTGTGCCCTATAGGTGTGGGGTCTATAGATGGAATGCATCGGGGCTTCAAGCGTTTTTGCCACTCGAATAAATGATCTATACCAAAAACGAACATGTTACAGGAATTTATATATGCAGCCTGTGTTTCACATGCAGTATCCCGAACAGATCATGGCACCTGTCATCATGTGTTCGCCGCATTCGGGGCGGTATTACCCCAAAGGGTTTTTGCGCGATAGTCTTTTGGATGCCCATATGATTCGTACATCCGAGGATGCGTTTGTTGATCATTTGATCGCAGATGCGCCGCAATTTGGCATCCCCACCTTGGTGGCCCATTATCCCCGCGCCTATGTCGATTTGAATCGCGGCCATGATGAATGGGATCATGGCGTGATTGAAAACCTGCCACGCGGCAGTGCGGCGCGGCAGACGGCACATGCGCGGGTCGGTTTGGGCGTTATCCCGCGCATTGTGGCACAGACCCGCCCGATTTATCGGGGCAAAATTCCCTTTGATGTGGCGCAGGCGCGGGTTGATGCGATTTGGCATCCCTATCACGATCAACTGACCCAGATGATGAAAGACATGCATGGCCAATTCGGCAGGGCGATTTTGGTTGATATGCATTCCATGCCACGCGCGGCCATTGCAACCGGGGCGCATTCGCTCGGCGCGCGGGGCGATGTGATTTTGGGCGATCGGTTTGGCGCCTCGGCGCATCCGGATTATATGGCCGTGATTGAGGCCTGTTTTCGCGATGCAGGCCTAAGCGTGCAGCGCAATGTGCCCTTTGCGGGGGCTTATATCTTGAAACATTATGGGCGGCCCCGGCGCAATTGGCACGCCATTCAGATCGAAATTGACCGCAGCCTGTATATGGATGAACACAGTATTACCCCGCATTCGGGTTTCGATGACCTGAGGGCGGTTTTGGCCCGCATCATCGCGCAACTGGCCGATGCCTTTGGTCACCCTGATCTGTCAATGGCCGCGCAATAAGGGCTAGATCGCGCTGGAATGGCTGTTGGATGACATGTCATATTCATCAAAAACCCGCGCAATCATGCGCAGCAAAGGCCGGCCTGTCGGTTTGACCAAAAACCGGTCATCCTGCCATATGATCAGATCACCAAATTGCGCGGCGGCCTGGGCGCAGGCCTGCGTTGCAACAGGCAGATCGGGCGCAAAATCGCGGGCGATTTCGGCCAGATCAATCTGATTGTCGCACATCAACATTTCAATCATCCGCGCGCGCAGCCTGTCTTGGCCGTGAAAGACATGCCCACGCCCCGTGGCCAATTGCCCGGCGCGCACGGCCTGTTGGTAATCGGCGGTGCCGCTGGCATTTTGGGCATATCCTTGCGGAAAGCGTGAAATGGCCGATGCGCCAAGCCCCAAAAGAACCGCGCATGTATCATCGGTATAGCCTTGGAAATTGCGCCGTAATTTTTTGGTATTCGCGGCAATGGCCAACCCATCGGTGGGTTTGGCGAAATGATCAATGCCGATTTGTTTGTAGCCATCCCACATAAACAGCTTTTGCGCCGTTTCAAACAGGCCAAGCCGGGTTTGCGGGCTGGGCAAAGTGTCAACCAAGATCATGGATTGGCGTTTGGCCATCCATGGCACATGCGCATATCCATAAAGCGCCACCCGATCCGGCGATAGCGATAACAC
>CAZPSB010000011.1:13812-22324 GCA_964589025.1 uncultured Jannaschia sp.
CGTGGACAACGCGCACATGCGGTATTTCATCGCCCATTTGCACCGTCTGCGCGATGCGTTCTGGGGTTTGGTGGGGCAGGCCAAACAGCATATCCATATTCAATGATGCCACCCCCGCCGCGCGCAGGGCTTTGGCGGCATTGGATGTGATCTCATAGGTTTGGATGCGCCCGATGGTGTTTTGAATTTCGGCATCAAAATCCTGCACCCCGATTGAGGCGCGATTCATCCCGGCGCGGGCCAAGGCTTCAACCCGGGGGGGATCAATTTCATTGGGGTCAATTTCGACCGAAAATTCCGCACCCTTTGCCATGGGAAACATCGCCTGCACGGTGTTGGCCAAATCGGTGATTTGATCGGGCGATAACAATGTAGGCGTGCCGCCGCCCCAATGCAGGCGGGCCACTGTGACTTGATCGGGCAAAAGGCGGGCAATGGTTGTGATTTCGGCCTTTAAACTTTGCAGATAGGCGGCAACGGGTTTGTCGGATCGCACGCCTTGGGTGCGGCAGGCGCAAAACCAACACAGGCGGCGGCAAAATGGCACATGCAGATATAACGATATCTGCGACCCCGCCGGGATTGCGGTGATCCAATCTTGTTGGACATGCCGTGTGACATCATTCGAAAATTTGGTGGCCGGTGGATAACTGGTATAGCGCGGCACCTTTGCGTCGAATAATCCCAAGCGTTCAAGTTGCGATAGATTTTCCATTGGGCTACATCTAAATGCATCAAAAAATTGATCCTTGATATGGATCAATCTGTTGCATGTAATGGAATTGGGTGATGAATGGTTGATCAATCGCTTGTTTTTAACAAACAACAATGTGCGGATTGCCCGATTCGTCACCGCGCCGTATGTGCGCGATGCGAAGCCGATGAATTGGCGCATCTTGAAGCGATTAAATTTTACAAAACATTCAAGGCCGGTCAGCCCATCATTTGGGCGGGCGATGAATTTGAATATGTTGCATCGGTCATAGGTGGCGTGGCATCCTTGACCCAAACCCTAGAGGATGGTCGCAGGCAGATGGTGGGCCTTTTGTTGCCATCTGATTTTCTGGGCCGGCCCACGCGTGGTTTTGCCCATTATGATGTGACGGCCACAACGGATGTGAAACTATGTTGTTTTCGCCGCACACCTTTTGCAAAACTGTTGCAGGATATGCCGCATATTGGCGCGCGTCTTTTGGAAATGACATTGGATGAATTGGATGCGGCGCGCGAATGGATGATGGTATTGGGCCGCAAAACAGCGCGCGAAAAAATTGCCAGCTTTCTTGTTATTATTGCCCGGCGCAATGCGGTATTGAAACAAACCGACACGACCGGCGTGGTGGATTTTGAACTGCCCCTCACGCGTGAGGCGATGGCCGATTATCTGGGCTTGACGATTGAAACCGTCAGCCGCCAGATATCGGCCCTTAAACGCGAAGGCGTGATTGTTCTTGGCGGCAAACGCCATATCAGCGTGCCGGATTTCGATCTGTTATTGGATGAAACCGGCGATGATAATGATGGCGGCGTTTTATCGTAACATGCCATAACCCTATCCTATAGTCCTATCCTATATCCCTAGCCCATATCCTTAGCATGGTGTGTGGCATTGGATAGACGCAAAGACGATCCAAAAGTCAGGTTTGACATGGATCAAAGCGATGACCCCAAACCTTTGTGATGACAGCAGCAGACAGAACGATTCCGGGCTGGTTTGGGCTATGCCTATATGCGCCCCCGGATCATCACGAAGGAACCAATGATGCTTGATTATATAAAGCTGCTGATCCTGGGTGTGGTCGTGCTATGTGCGGCGATTGCGGCAAATTATGCGCGTGATGTGGCCTATTTGGTCCATGCCTTGTTGATTATGGCCGCAGCGGGCGCAGTATTTGTATGGCAATTGCGCCGCACGAATGAGGCGAAATCCCCCACCCTTGAACATGAATATATGGATGGCCCCGTGCGCGCTGCGGCGATTGCCACGGTATTTTGGGGCGTGGTCGGGTTGTTGGTCGGCGTTGTGATTGCCTTTCAATTGGCGCTACCGCAGCTGAATTTTGATTGGGCGAAGGGATATGTGAATTTTGGACGCCTGCGGCCTTTGCATACATCGGCGGTGATTTTTGCCTTTGGCGGCAATGCCTTGATCGCCAGTTCATTCTATATTGTGCAACGCACCAGCGCCGCACGCATGTGGGGCGGAAACCTAAGTTGGTTTGTGTTTTGGGGGTATCAGTTATTCATCGTCATGGCCGCCACCGGATATGTGTTGGGATCAACCCAAGGTCAGGAATATGCCGAACCCGAATGGTTGACCGATTTGTGGCTGACCATCGTTTGGGTGGCGTTTTTGGCCGTATTCGTAGGCACATTGTTGAAACGCCGCGAACCGCATATCTATGTTGCCAACTGGTTTTTGCTTAGCTTTATTATCACGGTTGCCATGTTGCATGTGGTCAATAACCTGCAAATTCCTGTGTCATTTTTCGGGTCATCTTCGGTGCCGGTTTTCGCAGGTGTCCAAAGTGCAATGACCCAATGGTGGTATGGCCATAATGCGGTTGGGTTTTTCCTGACGGCGGGTTTTTTGGGCATGATGTATTATTTCATCCCCAAACAGGCCGACCGCCCGGTTTATTCTTATAAACTGTCAATCATCCATTTTTGGGCGCTGATTTTCCTTTATATCTGGGCGGGTCCGCACCATTTGCATTACACGGCGCTGCCGGATTGGGCATCGACCTTGGGGATGGTGTTTTCGGTTGTTTTATGGATGCCATCCTGGGGCGGCATGATCAACGGGTTGATGACGCTATCGGGCGCGTGGGATAAATTGCGCACCGATCCGGTTTTGCGGATGATGGTCACATCCTTGGCGTTTTACGGCATGTCCACCTTTGAAGGCCCGATGATGTCGATCCGCGCGGTCAACAGCCTGTCGCATTATACCGATTGGACAATCGGCCATGTGCATTCCGGCGCATTGGGGTGGAATGGTTTGATCACCTTTGGTGTGTTGTATTACCTGTTTCCACGCCTGTGGAATCGCGACCGGCTTTATAGCCTTAGGGCGGTATCATGGCATTTCTGGCTGGCCACGATTGGCATCGTTTTTTATGCGGCCTCTATGTGGGTGTCTGGCATTACCGAAGGTCTGATGTGGCGCGAGGTTGATGCCCAAGGGTTCTTGGTGAATTCTTTTGCCGACACGGTCGAGGCCAAATTCGCGATGTATATCCTGCGTGGTGTTGGTGGGGTCATGTATCTGACCGGCGCGTTGATCATGGCCTATAATCTTTGGATGACTGTTCGCAGCCCGGCCACACGCGCCCCTGCCGCAGTTCCAACCCCCGCTGCATAGAAAGGGCCTGACACATGGCATTAGAAGGTCACAAGAAAATTGAAACCAACGCCACCTTGTTGATGGCGCTAAGTTTCGCTGTTGTCACGATTGGCGGGATTGTTGAAATCGCCCCGCTTTTCTATCTGGAAAACACGATCGAAGATGTGGATGGCATGCGCCCCTATTCGCCATTGGAATTGGCGGGGCGTGAAATTTACATCCGCGAAGGCTGTTATACCTGCCATAGCCAGATGATCCGCCCCATCCGCGACGAGGTTGAACGCTATGGTCATTATTCCTTGGCCGCCGAAAGCCAATATGACCACCCGTTTCAATGGGGTTCAAAACGCACCGGCCCGGATCTGGCGCGGGTTGGCGGGCGCTATTCGGATGAATGGCATGTCGATCACTTGGTTGATCCGCAATCGGTTGTGCCTTCATCGGTGATGCCGCCCTATGCGTTTTTGGCCGAAACGGAAATTGACGGGGAATATATCGGTGATCTGATGGCCACGCATCGTTTGGTTGGTGTGCCTTATAATGATGACATGATCGCAAATGCGCGGTTTGATTTCATCCAACAAGCCACCGATTTTGGCGATCGTGGTGTGGTAGATAGATACCCCGGCGCGCAACAGCGTGATTTTGACGGCAATCCCGATGAAATCACCGAAATGGACGCTTTGATTGCCTATTTGCAAATGCTGGGCACATTGGTCGATTTTTCAACATTTACACCCGAAGAAAGCCGGTAAAGGGGGGGGAACGCATAATGGAAGATACCTACACATTCATGCGCATCATTTCGGGGTCATGGGGCACGGTGTATTTGGTGATGGCCTTTTTGGCGATCATTTTATTCACCTTGCGCCCCGGCAGCCGCCGCGCCCATGACGACAGCGCGCAAATCCCGTTTCGCCATGATGACAAACCCGCATCGCAAACCGCGTTTGATCCGGCGCAGGAGCCCCATAAATGACTGATAAAAAACACCATCCCGAAGAACAAAAATTGCATCCCGGTGATCCTGATACCACAGGTCATGTTTGGGATGGGATCAAGGAATTTAACAACCCGCTTCCTCGGTGGTGGCTATGGACATTCTATGCCACGATTGCATGGGGGATTGTCTATACCGTGTTATATCCGGCATGGCCCGGCATCACGGGGGCCACGGCGGGTTTATTGGGCTATTCCACACGGGCCGAGGTTGCCGCCGAAATTGCCGAATTTGACACCATGAATGCGCCCATTCGCGCGCGCCTTGTTCAGGTTGATCTGGCCGATATCACCCGCGACAATCACCCGGAATTGTATAATTATTCAATCCAGGGGGGATCGGCGCTGTATCAAAACTGGTGTTCTCAATGCCATGGCGCGGGGGCCGCAGGGGCGGTTGGATACCCTAATTTGTTGGATGATGATTGGTTATGGGGTGGCACGATTGACGATATCCACTACACGATCAGCCACGGCATTCGCAACGAAGATGACCCCAATGCGCATTATTCGGAAATGACAGCCTTTGATGATATTTTGTCAGATGATGATATCACATCCGTGGTGCATTATGTTCGGCAGATTTCAGGCCAGAATGCCGATGCGGCCCTGGCGGGTGCCGGGCAGGGGGTGTTTCTTGATCATTGCGCATCATGCCATATGGATAACGGCACGGGCGATCGGTTTTTGGGCGCGCCCAATTTGACCGATGCGATTTGGCTTTATGGTGGGTCACTGGATGCATTGGAACACACTGTGCGTTATGCGCGTTTTGGTGTGATGCCGCCATGGTCTGCCGATGCATCCGATGCAGGCCGCCTAAGCGAGGCCGAAATTCGCGCCCTTGCGGTTTATGTGCATAGTCTGGGCGGGGGGGAATAACGCGCCACCATCCCATAATCACAGATATAAACGCCGCCACCGCATCAATCGTGGCGGCGTTTGATTTATGGCATATGCGCAAATACACCCTGATACGGCTTGGGCGATATAAGGCTTGCATTCTACCTGGCATGGGATTATGCGCAGGGTCTATTCGTTGATCTCCACCAGAATCGCGGTAACTGATGTTGGGCCGTCTGGTGATGTTGAAAGGAAAATTGGTACAATGAGTGCCCAAGAATTGCGTGATAAAACGCCAGATCAGCTTAGGGATGATTTGGTTCAATTGAAAAAAGAAGCGTTCAATTTGCGGTTTCAACAGGCCACAAGCCAGTTGGAAAACACCGCGCGCATGCGCCAAGTGCGCCGTCAGGCCGCGCGTGTGAAAACAATCTTGAACGAAAAAGCCGCCGGTGGGGAGGTATCGTAATGCCCAAACGTATCTTGCAAGGCAAAGTTGTCTCTGACGCCAATGAACAAACCGTAACCGTACAGGTTGAACGTCGTTTCAAGCACCCCGTTATGCAAAAAACGATTCGGAAATCCAAGAAATACCGGGCCCATGATCCGGAAAACCAATTCAAAGTCGGTGATATCGTTCGCATTCAAGAATGCGCGCCGATTTCGAAGTCGAAGCGCTGGGAGGTGCTTGCCAGTTAAGGCAGGCCCGTTCAGCATGAACGAAACCCTGGGGTTGATATCTGCAAATGCAGGCCCCAAAGGTCGGGAGAAACCTAAATGATCCAGATGCAGACCAATCTGGATGTTGCTGACAACTCTGGCGCGCGCCGGGTTCAGTGCATCAAGGTTCTGGGCGGGTCACACCGCCGTTACGCATCGGTCGGCGATATTATCGTTGTATCGGTGAAAGAGGCCATTCCACGTGGCCGTGTGAAAAAAGGCGACGTGCGCAAGGCCGTTGTTGTGCGTACCGCCAAGGAAGTTCGCCGTGAAGATGGCACATCCATTCGGTTTGATCGTAATGCTGCCGTCATCCTGAACAATGCAGGTGAACCGGTTGGCACGCGTATCTTTGGCCCCGTTGTTCGTGAACTGCGCGCCAAGAATTTCATGAAAATTATTTCGTTAGCTCCGGAGGTGCTCTGATGGCTGCGAAATTGAAAAAAGGCGATAAGGTCATTGTTCTTGCGGGCAAGGACAAAGGCAAAGAAGGCGAAATCGAAAGTGTGAACCCCAAGGCCGGCAAGGCCGTTGTCGGGGGTATTAACATTGCCATTCGCCACACAAAGCAAAGTCAGAATTCCCAAGGTGGGCGTTTGCCCAAACCTATGCCGATTGACCTAAGCAACCTTGCGTTGCTGGATGCCAACGGCAAGGCAACCCGTGTTGGGTTTCGTATGGAAGATGGCAAAAAAGTGCGTTTCGCCAAAACCACAGGGGATGTGATCTAATGCTTGATACTGCAACTTACACACCCCGTTTGAAAACCCTTTATCGCGACACAATTCGCGCCGCGATGAAAGAGGAATTCGCCTATAAAAACGAAATGATGATCCCCAAGCTTGAGAAAATCGTTCTCAATATCGGGGCGGGTTCTGAATCTGTAAAAGACAGCAAAAAGGCCAAATCTGCGCAGGCCGATTTGACCGCGATTGCCGGTCAACACGCCGTGATCACCACGGCCAAGAAATCCATCGCGGGTTTCCGTGTGCGTGAAGGCATGCCTTTGGGCGCCAAGGTCACATTGCGCGGTGATCGGATGTATGATTTTCTTGATCGTCTGATCACCATCGCCATGCCACGCATCCGCGATTTTCGCGGTGTTAAGCCATCCTTTGATGGGCGCGGCAATTTTGCGACCGGTCTGAAAGAACATATCGTGTTTCCTGAAATCAACTTTGATCAAGTTGACGAAGTATGGGGCATGGACATCATCATCGTCACAACCGCGAATACCGATGCAGAGGCAAAGTCGCTTCTGAAAGGGTTCAACATGCCGTTTAACGCGTGACGCGGAAAGGTTAGAGTTATGGCTAAAAAATCTATGGTCGAACGCGAACTTAAGCGTCAGCGTCTGGTGGCGAAATATGCCGCCAAACGTGCCGCGCTAAAAGAAATCGCAGCAGATGAAAGCAAGCCGATGGAGGAACGTTTCAAAGCGCGCCTAAAGCTTGCCGAACTTCCCCGCAACAGTTCTGCAACCCGTTTGCACAACCGTTGTGAGCTAACGGGCCGCCCCAAGGCGTATTACCGTAAGCTAAAAATTTCACGGATCAAGCTACGGGATTTGGCCTCTAAGGGGCATATTCCTGGCATGGTCAAGTCAAGCTGGTAAGGGGGCGGATAAGATGAATGATCCTATCGGTGATATGTTGACCCGCATCCGTAACGCGCAGATGCGTGGCCGTTCCACGGTTGTGACACCTGCCTCAAAGCAACGTGGCCGTGTTCTGGATGTGTTGGCGGATGAAGGTTATATTCGCGGCTATGAATCCGTGACAGGCCAAGACGGGTTTCCCGCCTTTGAAATTTCGTTGAAATATTACGAAGGCACGCCTGTTATCCGTGAATTGAAACGCGTGTCGAAACCAGGCCGTCGTGTTTACATGGGTGTGAATGATATTCCACAGGTCCGTCAGGGGCTTGGCGTATCCATTGTTTCAACCTCACGCGGTGTCATGTCTGATGCAAATGCACGTCAAGCCAATGTTGGCGGCGAAGTGCTTTGCACGGTCTTTTAAGGGGGTTTTGCGATGTCTCGTATTGGTAAAAGACCGGTTGCATTGCCCGGCGGCGTGGAAGCAAAGCTTTCAGGTCAAACCATTGAAATCAAAGGCCCAAAAGGCACACGCAGCTTTACCGCAACCGATGATGTGACATTGGCGGTTGATGGCGATGTTGTCACGGTTGAACCCCGCGGCAAGTCCAAACGCGCGCGCCAACAATGGGGCATGTCGCGTACGATGGTACAAAACTGCGTTGTGGGCGTGACCGATGGTTTCAAGAAAGAACTTGAAATCGAAGGGATCGGGTATCGTGCACAAATTCAGGGCAACACATTGAAATTGGCACTTGGCTATAGCCATGATGTTGATTTTGCTGTGCCTGCGGGTGTGACGGTGACCTGCCCAAAGAACACGGAAATTGTGGTCGAAGGGTCGGATCAGCAATTGGTCGGTCAAGTTGCGGCGAATATTCGTGAATGGCGCGCGCCTGAACCCTATAAGGGCAAAGGCATTCGGTATAAAGGCGAATATATCTTCCGCAAAGAAGGCAAGAAGAAGTAAAGGGTGCAGTTATGGCATTAACCAAAAGACAGCTGTT